>JBIOZE010000042.1:0-20604 GCA_044870745.1 Nitrososphaeraceae archaeon
ACGAGCCGCTAATCAAATAATCCCGCATGTGCATGTGCATGTTATTCCGAGATTTAAGCAGGATATTGTGTCTGGTCGGTGGCCCTCACGACATTTGGCGAATGACTTGGAGCTGCATGAAATATCCGATAAAATAAGATCAGTATTGCCGACGAACAATATTACTGGATAAAGCGGCGAGTTTGTAACTATATCAATGTAGTCTGTCCATTCGACTCGCTCAGAATTGCATTTATCTCGGTCTAAATCGAAGAATGGCGCCTATGCCTCCAAGGCTCGCTAACTGCGCACCCTCTTCAGTTTTGGAAGAAATTATCTCCAATTTCGCTCCAGTTTGTCCGGATAAATCTTCAACTACAGAGACTAGGTCGCTGTCATTAATTACTAAATCAGTTGCTCCACACGATTCGCAAGGGTTTGACAGCAGATTTTGCCTTGTATTCATGAAGTTTATCCTCTCAGCATAAATGATTTTTTCAGCATTGCACTTATTACACTTCAGCTTAATTTCTTCAAGTTGAATTTCGTCAATCATAATGACTGTATCTACTATACCGTTTTTTAGTGATCTAAGCACGTCACTGAATCCATAAATTGCCAAGCCTCTTTCCGAATAAACCTCCGTCATGAATTTCTTCATTAATCTTTTTTCCTCCATTAATCTATAATCGTTCAGAATACCTTGTTCATGCACTTTATCTAGAATCTCTCTTATCCCTTCATCTCCAGAATATGAACAATCTATTGTAGCGATTATGTTCTTCTGCAACCGATAGTCAAGATATTCTTCCTTCAGGAAATTTTCCTTTGTGGGCCCTGGTCCACCTACTATCATTCCACTGATCTTGTATTGTTCAAGAAAGACCTTGTATGCGTGGTCGGCGATCCTATGATAATACTCGTTAAGTTCGTTATCACGAAGCCTTTCAAACCTCCGAGCGGATTGACCTCCCTGCCTGTGTTTTCCCGCTACTCCAGACGTAAGGCTATCAATAACTTGCCAGCGGTCACCTGATACTATGCCTAATCCGGCCTCTTGAGTGTCTATCGCAAGCAATCCGATAGTTCTATCATCTTTTAACATATCTCTAATGTGGTCTGTCCAAAAGTGATCGTCGCACCTGTAAAGATTAATTTGAATTGGTTTTGGTGGATTTACAGAATACAGCTCTATTTTTTCATTGCCAATACCTTTACTATTAGGAATAGCGCCACAAAATATAGCCATGCCGTTTTCTGGAGTTTCTTTGAAAAGTTTTAGATGTTCGACAGTTCGACTTAATGCGTCTTGTACATGCGTTCTGGTGAGATCAGATTTTATATTTGAAGCGGTACCAGCTTCATTCCTAAGCTGAGCAATCACCTCGAAAATCGGGCGACGCGGAGGTATATACACTGTTACTAATTCCGTCCCGTGGCCCGTTATACCTGATAGCTCCCTTAACATCTTATTTAATTTGTATCTGCCTACGGAATCCCACTTCTGTTTGTGGGTATTTTGAGTCATGTTAGTTACAATAAGAATTTTTTAGTTCAGCTTAATATAAGGCTATCAAGTAATGAAGTTCACGTTATTCACTATAATCCGGAGTTATATGCCTGGCACAAAAATTTTGATTTTGTCTTTGTATTTTTGGCTCAGTCTAGAGTAGATTATTGAAATCGAATTAAATACCAAATGCCAGCCAATTTTTCAGATTTCAATTTGGTCATTATGATTTTTCCATAAAAAGGTGCTAACAATCTCTAAAACAGTAACTACGAACCATGTCGTCTGTTATGGGTTATCAAAACCTTGAAAAGGCTAATCGTTCTGGCAAGGTTCATTATTCACAATACTGAACGATGTCTAGGGATATAAGAAAATTCCAGATTAATATAAAATAGAGTTCAATCCCATATAAGTTGCTTAATGCTTCCAAGAATAGATTACATCAGACAGGCTCGAATCAAGTTAAGGCTAACCCAAAGAGATTTGGCGATTCTAGCTGGTATCAGTACTTCAATGGTTAACCAGATTGAATCTGGGAGGTGTAAACCTAGTTACGAAACTGCTAGAAAGTTATTCGAAGTTCTTGGTTCTCATGAAGGAAAATCTGCCATGAAAGCACGAGAAATTTGCACATTGAAAGTAATCTTTGTCCAAAAGAATGAACCCTTGCAATCAGCAATAGAAAAAATGAGGCAAAATTCAATCAGTCAAATCCCAGTTTTTGACGGTTCAAAGGTTGTTGGTCTCTTAAGCGAAGATATTTTGGCGCGCAGTATGATAGAACAAGAAAAAACTAACTTTCTTGAATTGTCAATTTCAAAGATGATGGAGCCTCCGCCTCCAATAGTAGATGTTTCGACTCCAGCCAAAGCGCTAATACCGTTAGTAAGATTTACCAAATGCGTTCTCGTAAGCGAAAAAGGTGAAGTAGTGGGTATAGTGACAGTTAGCGACACACTTAAGATGGTGGAGTAATAGTGAATAAAGGGTTAAATCAGCTCAACTTCTCAAGTCCTACACAACAATCTGCACAGTTTAGACAGTCTGGACATATATTCAACTCGCTCTGGTCAAGCAAAGCAGCTCCGCATAGCGCGCACTTCCTATTTGAGGAAATTTTGGACGCCAAGGTTTCTAATGTATCTTTTTATGACATATTAATTTTCTTATAATCTCAATCTATCTTCAGAGAATTCGTTTATCTCAAGGTCAAAGCTCCAATTCACATATTTTTCAGCTTGCCTATAACTATCTTAAGTGTGACACTGACTACTGCTCTTAAGGTCTCTCAATTCGCTTTGTTCCTATGTTGATTTTCCTAGAATGCTTAATGTCTTCCATTAGCCACTTTGTCACCAAAATCAATCCCACGATGGGAAAGCTTCCAATAAAAATGTAAGGAAAAATTGCCAATAATATTGATGGTGTGAAAATATCCATACTTTAAATTGCAGAACACCAATATAAGTAATTTCGTATCTGTTAGGTTGTCTAGCCAATGGCGATGAGAGCAATAATACGTAATTATTGTAATGAGACGTATTGATCCGAATCGATTGTCAGAGTAAAGTTCTTGATTTTATGCGAAGAGTCTCTATTGTCCATTACTATACTAAAACTTGCTTCGTTACCTTCAGTGATATTTATCGGTTCAGTAAGTGCTTTAGCCACATGCATTATCGTTCCATTATGATCGTAAAATGATGAAATTACCGAGGTATTAGTAGCCGTCTTGTTCCCTTGATTTAGCACCCGTCCATTAATGTGATAAAATCCATAGATATCTAGGTAATCTTCAGCGGAAATCAACTCAAGTGAATAATTTTTCATCAAGCCATTGTCACCTTTAAACTCTAGAAGATAACTTGCTACTTTCTTACTAAGTGTGTTATCCAACAGAAGCAATTCGAATGGTGAAATGTAACCCTGATTCAAACTTCGAACGGCAGTACCGGCACTAGCGTTCGCGATCCACGTGCCGTTTACATCCATGAAATTTGCATATACACCAACGTTTCGTTTTGGTTCGTCTGAAATGTTCTTTAATTCTCCAATTATGTGTATACGACCAATGGTGTCTACGAACATGTTTGTATTATGAGCTCGAAAGTCAACTTGTGCTATAGTACTAATAATATCAAAATCAAACGGGATTAAAAGAATTAAGCCCATAATTGCGAAAAAGTTCAACTTCAATATTGATTACACTTCGTTCCTATCTGACTTCTTAATTAATGTAGTTGCATGTAATCCCTTTAGCAATGAGAAATCCATCAAATAAGCATATTCTGATGATGGTTCCTTTACTTGTGCTAAGTATCTAGGGATAAAATCACGTCTTGCGATTGTCTAATAACTCATTTCCATGGCTAAGGGACGGTATTTCAATTTTTTTCCATGTGGTATAGTCCTTATGATCTGTCAATTCAACATTATAAGAAAAATAAAGTCTTTTTCGGATCTCATCTGATTCCTGATAACGTCCTGCCATTCTAAAAGCATTCCTTTCCTCGATGAGTCTTTCAATGTTTAGCTTCTCTTCATTTGGAACTTCTAATACTTTAAGTCCGAGTATTTCCAGCATAGTATTTAACTTTGGTAAAACTATCATGGAGGTATCATGTGTCAATCTGTCGAGAGAGCTTAGCTTGTTAACTACATTTGCTAGTTTCAAAACTGATGCTATTGCAAGTGATGTATTCATATCTCCGTTCATTGCGTTCTGAAACTCAATAAAAATCTGCTCAATATCTCCGATTGACTGTGTGGGTACTTCCCCCCGTCGCTTTATTCCATTTAATTCAAAAATACAGTGTTCAATTTGTCGCCACTTTTGTATTGCCTCAGAAAGATTCTCTTGATTGTAATCTAATGGTTTAGTGTAGTGTACACTTAACAGATATAGTCTAAGTGCGTTAGGTCCGCTTCTTGAGAGTGCTTCCCTCAGGCTTACAACATTTCCCAGAGATTTCGACATTTTTTCGTCCTTAAAAGTGACCATTCCCACATGCATCCATAATTTGACGAATTTCCGATCGCAATAAGATTCTGACTGAGCAATCTCATTTTCATGATGGGGGAAGATCAGATCCTGTCCTCCGCCATGAATTTCTATCTCACTCCCCAGATACTTTAATGCCATTGCGGTGCATTCTATATGCCAACCAGGTCTTCCTTTGCCCCAGGAACTATTCCAAGATGGATTATCGGAAGAGAATTTCCATATTGCAAAATCAAGAGGATCCTCTTTTTCAGGATCAATTTCAATCCTTGAACCAGACTCTAGCTGTTCCAAGGTTTTTTTTGATAGCTTTCCATACGATTCAAAGCGTTTTACCCTAAAATAAATACCATTTGGGGTAACATAAGCAATTTGTTTGTTCACAAGTTGAGTAATTACTGCTAGTATTTCATTAATGTGTTCAGTTGCTTTTGGATAAAAGTCAGCGTCCAATACGTTTAATGCGGAAAAATCTTTGAAATAACTCTTGATGTACTTGGAAGATAATTCTTCTGTACTTAAACCCTCAATTCTTGATTTGTTAATTATTTTGTCATCTATATCAGTAAAATTTTGAACAAATATTACATGCATTCCCAAATGTGTTAAATATCTTCGTAATACGTCAAATACTACAATGGTTCTAGCATGTCCTATGTGACTGTCATCATACACCGTAACACCGCAGAGGTATATGCGAATATTATCGAGTTTGTTAGCTATAATTTCGTCATATTTGTTAGTATAGCTATTGAACAGTTTCAAATGATAGACTATCCTTTGTCAGGAATAAATTCTCGAGATGTTATCAAGTTGTGTGCTAGACATCAACATGCAATTCGTTTCCTCTTCTTACAATTTCATACTTTTTCAACTCAACGCCTTGAAGATAATCCAACAATTGACCTGTTCTTACATTGTAATGCCACGAATGCAAAGGACACTCAACTACTTCACCTTGGATTTGACCCGGAGCAAGTGATCCATCTTGATGCCTACATAATGCTTCAAGAGCATAATACTCTCCATTAACATTGAAAACTGCAATCTTAATTCCATTAATATTAAATTCCTTTCCGGAATTTACCTTAATGTCTCCAGTTTCTGCTATTTTGACCCATGTCATATTCTTTCAACAAAATATGCTTTCTGAGACTTATAAAGTAATATTTCGACCTGCTCAACTTCACTACATTTGTTAGGAGTAAACATTTTCTGTAGAAAAGTAATGTGAATGACCATGTGTTGTTCAACTATTTGAAATTATCTAGTTTTACATTTAGGCATTCAAGCGTAGTTTTAGATACATGTTCATCAATCTCCACAGGAACACCGTAAAGTCTTTTACTCAATTTCGTGTAATTCCTTTTAATGAATAGTACGGACAATATTTGATTTGCAAATGACATTGACATTACCTCTGGAGCGTTCCCCTCAGAACCAACTAAGTTAACTACTCGGCCACTAGCCAACAGGTAAACCTTTTTCCCTTCTACAGTAAAGCAATCAAGGTAAGGCCTTATATTTTCTCTAGTTTTCGAATTCGATTTTAGATATTTTACATCAATTTCAGCATCAAAATGGCCTGCGTTGGCGAGAATTGATCCACTCCTCATTTTCCTCATATGTTCTTTCCGGATGACTCCGTTCTGTCCTGTACATGTAATAAAAATATCTCCTTCTGACGACGCTTCTGCCAGTCTCTTTACTGAAAAGCCATCCATGTGTGCCTCCAGTGCCCTAATCGGATTTATCTCCGTTACAGTAACAATGCCCCCGAATCCTCTAGCACGTTCTGCGACTCCTTTGCCTACGGGGCCGTAACCACATACGACTAATTTTTTGCCTGCAATTAAAAGACCAGTAATGCCAATTATTGAGTCTATTGTACTTTGGCCTGTTCCATATCGATTATCAAAGAGGCGTTTTGAATTTGCATCGTTGACACCTATAATCGGATACCTCAGGTTTCCCTGCTTTTCTAACGACCTTAACCTATTGAGGCCGGAAGTAGTTTCTTCCGTCCCACCGACAACAGATTCTACTTTACTAGAATGTGCAACAACATGCATTTCCGATCCATCATCAATAATTAAATTAGGTTCAGTATCCAAAACTTGGTTGATAGAATCGTAATATTTCTTTAAACTTTCACCTCTCCAAGCATATACAGTGACCCCCCTTGAAGCTAAAAATGCCGCTACGTCATTTTGGACAGACAGTGGATTAGCTGAGCAGATTGCAATTTGTCCTCCCAATTTTTGAATCGCCAGAGCAAGTACTGATGTCTCCTTTGTTATATGTAAACACAAGCCTAACCTTATTCCATCAAGGGGTTTTGCATTACCAAATTCATCTATAATTCTCTTCACAACCACCATATTTGAGTGGGCCCATTTCCAAGATTTCATTCCCGATTCAATTAGTTCCATATCGTCAAATCCCCTTATTTCCATGTGAAGACTTTTCATGCTGACACAAATAATAATATTAATAGATAATTCTAAGACTACATACTAGGTTGAGGAATGATATTGTTTGAATCAGATAAATTTAATTTCCTTAATCTTTCCAAAGAATAATGGTGTTAAACAAAATTAGCGGCAATAGTGATAGTAGTAAAGGTGTAATAGTCACAAGTGCCTTGCCATATTCAAATGGTGAAATACACCTTGGGCATATTGCATCAACATATCTTCCTGCTGACATATTTGCAAGATTTCTTAGACTAAAAGGGAAAGAAGTTTACTATGTATGCGCTTCAGATGATTTTGGAACACCTGTTCTCATTAAAGCCGAAGAACAAGGAAAAAACCCTGAGGAGTACGTACAACATTGGTATAATCGAGACAAAAAAGATTTTGAGGCTGTCGGGATTTCCTTCAATGCCTTTTCAAAAACAAGCTCTCTAACTAATATCAAATTTGTTCAATATGTATTCAAACTACTTCAAAAGAACGGCCATATTTATGAAAATGAAATCGTTCAGTATTTCTGTGAATACGATATGAAGTTTCTTCCGGATAGGTACGTTGTGGGTGGATGCCCCTTTTGCGGTGCAGAGAATCAATATTCAGATTTGTGTGAAAAGTGCGGAAGGATACCAGATACTATTACTAATCCAAAGTGTTCTATTTGCGGAAGGAAACCTGTTTTTAAGAAAACTACTCACCTTTTTTTCAAACTTTCAGCCTTCGCTAAGGATCTAGAAAAATGGCTTGATGAAAATAAATCACTGCAAATAGACGTAAAGAAATATGTATTGCACTGGATTCACGATGGTCTGAAAGATTGGGATATAACTAGGGATATTCCATGGGGGATACCAATTCCTGATATTGGTAACGTGGAAAATTCCAAATATGCTGGGACAAATTTTAATAGCAAAGTCTTTTATGGCTGGTTTGATAATCATCTATGTTACATTTCAGCGTTGGCTGAATATTTAGGAGGAATTGATTCAGCGAAGGCCAAGTGGAATGACTCCGAAATATATCATTTTATTGGAAAGGACATTGTATATCATCATTATCTTTTTCTTCCAGCGGTTAGACTTGGTATTAATCTGGAATATAAGCTCCCAGATTTTATACCTACACGGGGACACTTGATGCTCGAAAATCAAAAAATTTCTAAAAGTAGAAATTGGTACATAAGTCTTGAAGACTTTATTAGGTCCTTTGAGCCAGATTATCTCAGATTTTACCTTGCCTCAATATGTGGCTACTCGCAAGATGATATAAACTTTGACTGGGACAATTTCAGGGATAAGATTAATAGTGAACTAGTTAACAATATTGGTAACTTTATCAATAGGTCTTTGTCTTTTTGCAAGAAATATTTTGGCGAAATCCCAAAAGCTGATGAATATTCTGTAGAGGATAATCAGATAGTCGTGAAGATTCGTAGAATAGGAGATAGTGTGGGAGAATCCCTGTCTAATAACGAAATAGATAAGGCGTTAAAAGAAATTCTCAATTTCACTGCCACTTTGAATCAATACTTTCAGAAAAAAGAGCCATGGAGAAATCCAAAAGGTGCTAAAACCATGCTCTACATATCTCTTAACGCAGTTAGGTCATTGGCAATAATGTTGGAACCATTTATCCCCTCCTCTGCTGAAAGGATTTGGATTCAACTCGGATTAGATCTTCATGATAATGGCAAATCTGTTCATGTACAATCATGGGAATCCGTAGGTGTAATGAATCTGCAGCCAGGAACTAAACTAGGGAAGGTGGAACCCTTATTCAAAAAAGTAGAATCACACCAGGTGGAAGCTCAAAAAAGAAAGTTGGAGGTAGCTATTCGAAATGTCGAAAATTGAAAGAGCATTAATGATAGGGAGATTTCAACCATTTCATAAGGGACATTTGCTTTTAGTTAAAGACATCTTAACTGATTGCAAGGAAATTATAATTGCTATAGGCTCTTCGCAATTCAATTATACCCCGACTAATCCCTTTACTGCTGGTGAAAGAGTTCACATGATTCACGAATCACTTGTCGAAAATAATGTGAATTTAAAACGAATTTATGTAATTCCCGTAATTAATTCAGAAAATAACGCAATTTGGCTGGAGCAGTTGAAGTCCACTGTTCCAAAGTTTGACATTATCTATTCCGGTAATGAGTTTGTAAGGGCCTTAATTGAAAATGATAAGAGTATAAGACTGAAAGTTGCAGCTCTATATCATAAGAGAAACTTTAACGGTACTTATATTCGCAACTGTATTGTAAAAAATCATACTTGGAAAGATTTGGTCCCTGATTCAACCTATAGGATCATCAACGAGATAGATGGTACAAACAGAATGAAAATGATCAACAAAACTCAACAATTAGTTCAACGCAATGCAGGTGACATCGAAGCTAAATACTACCCTAAGATAAAATAATTTGTACGAAACTTCAAGAATCTGTAGATGGGGCGGTTGTTAGAAGTTCAAAGTTGGAATTACATGAAATCAAGTAGACGACATTGCCCTTTTTGCAGTAAATGTGGATGGAACAAATTTACATTGATTGAAAATACAGATACTAAGACCATTGTCGAATGCAAGAAATGCTTTTTCCAGATGGAAATTTAACATGTTTTCAATATTCTAATCGACTAAATAGTTTGACTCTCCGGCTTCCTCAACATACCTTAATTATCGAAGAACTATATTTCAATCCAAGGATTAGACATTGAATATATAGAGCACTATTGTATCCAGTCCTATGGTAGCAAAGAAGTGGTTTGATGATGATATTTCGCTAGAGTTGCTGAAGGGAAAATGTGTAGGAGTTATTGGATATGGAATTCAAGGCAGAGCACAGGCGTGTAACATGAAGGACTCTGGGTTGAATGTTGTAATAGGTCTTAGAAAAGATGGAAAGAGCTGGGATCTTGCAAAAGAAGACGGTCACGTTGTAAATGAAATAGCGGAGGCCTCAAAGTTGGCGGAAATAATACATATTCTAGTCCCAGACATGGAACAATCAGAAGTTTATGAAAGTCATATTGCTCCTTATTTGTCAACTGGTAAAACACTTTGTTTCTCGCATGGTGCTTCGATTCATTGGAAATGGATCCAGCCTCCTAAGGATGTAGATGTAATTATGGTTGCCCCTAAAGGCCCAGGTCAAAGGGTAAGAGAGCTCTTTCAAGATGGTTTCGGTACCCCATCGCTTGTAGCCATCTATCAAAATCATACAGGAAAAGCACAAGAAATTGTCTTGGCATTGTCAAAAGCGATAGGAAGTACCAGACCTGGCGTGATCGAAACAACATTCAAAGAAGAAGTCGAGACTGATTGGTTTGGAGAACAAGTCGATCTATGTGGTGGGACACACTCCCTCATATTATCGGCATTTGATACGTTGGTTGATGCTGGATATCAGCCGGAGGTGGCCTATTATGAGTGCTTGCATGAACTGAAGTTAATTGTGGATCTCATACACAAATACGGATTAACAGGTATGTATAATCGAGTTAGTGAAACCGCTAGATACGGTGGCTTAACCCGAGGGAAGAGAATTATTGACGATGACGTAAAGGTAAAGATGAAAAAAGTTCTTGAAGAAATTCAATCTGGATACTTTGCTAAAGAATGGCAAGCCGTGTACAAGAAATCTGGGAAAAATTCCTTCGAAGGCTTAATGAACGAATTGTCAAGGCATAAGATAGAAAGCGTTGGCGCAGATATGAGAAAGAGTATGTGGAAGCAATAGGTGTAGCCAACTCTTCACTGTGTTTGAAAGAGATCAGCTCGGATCAAGAAAATCTGTGGATACTTACACATTAGATACAATGTATTCAATTATTTCATGCAGAGATGTACCTGGTCCAAAATTACCGCGAATTCCCTTCTCTTCAAGAAGCTTCTTATCGCTTTCTGGTATTATACCTCCACCTATCAGCAGTATATTTTCTCCCCCTTGCTTGTCTAACAACGTTTTTACCCGTGGGAATAGTGTCAAGTGTGCACCGTTAAGCAAACTCATGGCAATTACATCTACATCTTCATCTAACGCTATCTTTGCAACTTGCTCAGGAGTACAAAACAGACCAGAATAGATAACTTCCATGCCTGCATCTCTCAAGGCTCGGCAAATTACTAAGGCGCCTCTATCATGACCGTCAAGGCCCAACTTAGAAACCAGAACCCTTATTCGCTTTTTCTTAGTATGCTGCAATGACATCTATCAATAAGACTGACGCATGCTTAAATTCTTTATCGGGGTCCAAAAAGTAGCGATTAATAAGTAGAGAATTTAAATTTAGGCGCTAACGTAGAATTTGTTTACTGTTTTCGTGAACTATTTAATACGCATTAGTGTAGTTAACTTAGATGTTGCCCATTGTAAAAGGTATCTTGAGAGGAGACAACAAATCAATTTCAAAAGCAATTTCAATTATTGACAACGATGAACATGATTCGACGATAATCATTCGAGAGATCTTTAAGGAAACAGGGAGAGCAAGAACTGTCGGTTTTACGGGACCTGGTGGCGCGGGAAAGAGTACGCTCATTGGTAAGCTGGCAGGTGAGTTTCAAAAACGTGGTCTAAAGGTTGCCATACTCGCAGTGGACCCATCCAGTCCGATCACTGGAGGTGCTATCTTGGGAGACAGGGTAAGAATGCTATCATCAATAGATGATCAAATTTACATGAGAAGCATGGCATCTCGAGGAGCAGAGGGCGGTATCTCTAGGTCACTGAGAAATGTCATAAGAATTCTTGATGCAGCTGGATATGATATTATTCTGGTGGAGAGTGTAGGAGCTGGCCAGTCTGAAATCGAAATATCTAAAACAGTGAACATCACGGTAGTGATATTTACCCCAAATACTGGAGATGGAATTCAGGCAATAAAGGCGGGATTAAACGAGATAGGTGATATTTACATCGTAAACAAATCCGATTTGGAGGGAGCGTCCATTCTTTATAGTATATTACTTGACCTAATTGCCGATGCCAACAAGAAGAAGGTTCTAAAATGCTCAGCCAGAACTGGAAAAGGAATAGTACAAGTGGCTGAGGTTTTACATCAGTCACTTAATGAACAAAAATACATTCAAAAGGAGCGTCGGATGATAGAGTCAGAACTGCTAGATATGGTCTTAAATATCGTTAAAGAAGAATCGATGGAGTTGTTAGCAAAAAATAAAGAGTACAGTAAATATTTGGATAAAATATTGAACAAAGAAATAGATCCTTATACGGTGGCCGTAAAATTTGGGCGTTCCATTGTATCACGACGAAAGTGAGGTAATATGAAATGGTTGAACAGATAAAAACTGACTCTGGCATACCGGTAAAGCGACTCTATAGTTCAAAGAAGCTACCAAAGTCCGAAATGGCCAATGAACAGCCAGGAAAATTCCCATTTACTAGAGGGCTTTATCCGGCCATGTATCGGCAAAAGTTATGGACAATGAGGCAATATAGCGGATTCGGAAGTGCAGATGAGACGAATAAAAGATTCAAATTCCTCCTGGACCATGGTCAGACAGGATTATCTCTTGCCTTCGATCTTCCTACTCAAACTGGGCGTGATTCGGATAATAAGTACTCTGAAGGAGAAGTAGGTAGAACCGGTGTTGCTATTAGCTCTATCCAAAATATGATGACTTGTTTTGAAAACATTCCGCTTGATAAGGTAAGTACTTCAATGACTATTAATTCCACTGCGTCAATCTTATTGGCACTATACATATCTGTTGCTGAATCTCAAGGAGTACCCGCTTCCTCCCTACGAGGAACGACGCAAAATGATATATTGAAAGAATATATCGCCAGGAATACTTACATTTATCCTCCTAAACCTTCCTTGCGCTTAATTGGGGACATGATACAATATTGTTCAAAATATGTTCCTCAATGGTATCCAATAAGCATATCAGGCTATCATATGCGCGAAGCTGGTTCAAATGCTATCCAAGAATTGGCCTTCACATTTGCCAATGCAATTGAGTACATTAATACATGTACCCAAAAGGGGTTGAAAATTGATGACTTTGCTCCGAGGCTTTCATTTTTCTTCTGCTGCACCATGGATTTCCTAGAAGAGATCGCCAAGTTTAGAGCCGCACGTCGTATTTATTCCAAGATAATGAAAGAGAAATTTAATGCAAAGAATTCCAAATCTTGGCACTTGAGATTTCATGTACAAACTAGTGGGGAATCACTTACAGCACAGCAAGTTGACAACAATGTCGTAAGAGTCGCCCTTGAAGCAACTGCTGCTGTTTTGGGCGGATGCCAATCTTTGCATACAAATTCTAGAGATGAAGCTCTTGCTCTTCCGACAGAAGAATCAGTTAAGATTGCTCTTAGAACACAACAGATAATCGCTAATGAAACCGGTCTAACGAAAACAGTTGACCCCCTAGCAGGATCTTATTATATGGAGTACTTGACATCAAGGATAGAAGATGAGGTCGAAAAATACTTGAAAAAGATAGACAAGATTGGAGGTTCAATTGCTGCAATAGAACGTGGCTTCTTCCAAGAAGAGATCAGACGTAATGCCTATCAACTCAAGAAGGAAGCCGATGAGGGAAAGCGAGTCATTGTTGGAGTAAATAAATTTCAAGACCATGGCGACCTTGAACCTAAAATAAACATGTTAGATAGTGAAATAGAAAAACGACAAGTGGATAAGCTGAAGGAATTTAAAGGAAATCGTGACAGTATTAAAGTCAATAAATATATTGGAAAGCTGGTTGACGCTGCAGATGAAGATGAAAATCTCATGCCTTATATCCTAGATGCTGTTAAAGCTCGAGTGACATTGGGGGAGATAAGCGATGCTTTCGAACAAGTGTTTGGAAGATACCAACCTAAATTCTCTTTTTAAGCTGAGACTGAACTTAGGGGGGAATAACTAGAATTTGCGAATAGATCATGTGGCTATTGCCGTAAACAATATTGACGAAGCCATAAAAGATTTCGAAAATGTCTTTAGGATAGACAGTTTACACATTGAAGAAGTCATAAATGAAAGAGTAAGAGTGGCTATTCTTCAACTTGATGATACTCGAATAGAGCTCATGGAACCCACTTCTAAGGAGAGCCCAATAATGAAATTTCTTTCTGAAAGAGGTGAAGGTATTCATCATATAGCGATAACTGCTGATGACATTGAAAAAGATGTGAAAAGAGCTGAAGAGAACGGATGTAGGTTAATCGGAAATCTGAGAACTGGTTCCTATGGACGTAAAATAACATTCATTCACCCTAAATCACTACATGGAGTTTTGGCCGAATTTTGTGAATCAAGATCGAAGTAGTTGTAATTTCTAAGGTAATCAAGGCGAAGAACATTATGTTACAATAGAACCCTAAATTTCAGATCCATCAATTTAAGAGAGTTTTGCTATGAATTCTTTTGTAAACTGATTTGTATGAAGAGAACCACCAATGTCTTTCGTTTTTATGTCTTTTTTCAACAAATCTATCAAAATCTGCTCAATTCTATTCGCCACGGTTAACAATTCTGCAGAGTTCTTAGCATTTTCTGTTCTGGTCGCCAGCCATTCAAACATTAATTTAATGGATAGAAACATCGATGACGGATTGGCTATGTTCCTGTTGGCGATATCAAATGCCGCCCCATGCACAGGTTCAAATATTGCAAAATTTTCTCCAACGTTAGCCGCTGGACCTAATCCCAACCCTCCTGTTACTTGGGCAGATTCATCAGAAATAATATCTCCGAATAGGTTTGTTGTAACTATTACATCAAATTCTTCAGGGTTTCTAATTAGATTCATTGCACATGCGTCTACGTAAAGCTCGCTATATTTTACCTCTGGATATTTTTCTGCCACATTTCTGCAAATCTTTGCAAATAAACCATCACCTCTTCTCAGTACATTTGCTTTATGAACTGCGACAACTTTTTTTCCTTTGTTTCTTCTCATAGATTCCATGAATGCATATTCTGCTATTCTGGTAGACGCCTTTGCCGTAGTAAGCCTTAGCGAAATTATGGTATTCTCATCGACTGGAAATTCCCATCCCAAATAGATATCTTCAGTGTTCTCTCGAATAGTCACGAGGTCTATAAATGGATTGAGACTTCTTACATTGGGATAGGATTTTGCTGGGCGAACGTTCGCAAAAAGGTCGAAGTATCGTCTAAGAACTAGGATTACATCAGCGGCATTTTCTCCGACTGGCGCCTTTAAGCATACATCAGATTTCTTGATTGATTCAAAAGAAAAATCTGGGAGAGCCATTCCATATTTTTTCTTCGCATCATCTCCTGCTTCAATTTGAATAACGTCGAATTTTAAACCGTTATCGGTGTCACTTATCTTGTTCAGCAGTTCAAGTGCAGATCTGGCAAGGTCCGGTCCTATGCCGTCACCTGTAACAAGTGATATTTTGTAGCTGGTCAAATGAATACACTGAGGAAATCCATTGATACATTTTATCCTATTCAGAGTTGTCGATGTTTTGAATCGAGTAACTTCTTTAGCATCGTTTTGTTAATCGCATCCATTAGGGCCTGAACTGAAGCTACGACAACATCCTCGCCGGATTTCTTTGCAGATATTACATTTCCGTCTAAATCTTCTACCTTTACTGAAACCTCTGCCAGGGCATCAGAACCCCCCGTAATAGAATCAAGTCTATATTCTCTAATGCGTATATTGGCTACTTCAGTAGCTATTTTCTGTATTGCCTTCAGAGCGGCATCTACTGGACCAACACCGATCTCTGAGGCAATGAAATTCTTTCCATGCGTGTTAAGTCTTACCACAGCTGTTGGAATCATTTTCATTCCAGTGACTATGTGAAAGTCATGTAGTTTGAATTTTTCTTCAAATTTGTTACTATTTAGAACTTCTCCAGCAATAGACAAAAGTTCTGAGGTTGTTATCGAATTTCCTGTGTCTGCGATATTCTTCTGTTTTTCAACAATCTTGTGCAATTGTTCATCAGTCGGTTCGATACCAAATTCTAATAACATGGCACGAATACCGTGGGCGCCGGCATGCTTACCAGCTTGTAGCCACCTTCTCCTACCTACTAATTCCGGACTGATAGGTTCATACGTCATCGGATTGCTTAATATACCATGAGTATGGATTCCAGATTCGTGCCCGAAAGCATTTTCTCCAATAATTGCTTTGTTGGGTTGTACTATGACTCCCATTGTATTCGAGACATATTTAGAAACTTCGAATAATAATTCCGTCTTAATATTATGTTTCTTACCATACAAACATTGAAGAGCCATTACCAACTCTTCAAGTGACGCATTTCCGGCTCTTTCGCCTAGCCCATTTATTGTTACGTGTGCACAACTTGCACCAGCTAGAATTCCAGAGATAGAATTAGCAACGGCTAACCCAAAGTCATCATGACAATGTACACTGACTGGAACATTGGTCGCTGCAATTACTTCCTTTACTAGTGTTTGAATATAACTAGGTGTAGCATACCCCACCGTATCTGGAAGATCTATTCTATCAACGTGGGCATCTGATACCCCTTTTAGTACCCTCAAAAGAAATTGACGGTCAGAACGAGTAGCATCTTCAGCAGAAAATTCTACTCTCATGCCATGATCCTTTGCATATTGTACCGCCCAGATTGCTTTTTCCAAGACTTGTTCTTTTGACATCTTTAATTTGTATGTCATGTGAATTTCTGATGTAGCAATAAAGGTGTGCAAATAGCTGACGCCGCAGTCTATCGCAGCGTCGAGATCCGATTTTACTGAACGAGCGAGGGCGCATATGTCTGCCCTTAAATTTTGCTTCACAATATTCTTGATCCCCGTGATTTCACCTTCGGATACGACTGGAAATCCAGCCTCGATAACATCAACACCGATCTCATCGAGCTTTATTGCAATGTCAAGTTTCTGAGTAGGAGTAATAGACACTCCAGGAGTCTGTTCTCCATCTCGCAATGTGGTGTCGAATATCCTTACTAATGAATCCAAGCTTAATCTAATCACCTCGAGGAAGTGCAGACACACCCGTGCGTGCCATTTTAATAATTCCGTAGTGATCAATTAAATTCTTAAAAGCATCTATTTTATCTGGCGTCCCTGTAATTTCTACTGTAATAGATTTCTTACCGATATCAAGTATATTTGCTCTGAAAATCGAGGCATAGTTCGTTATTTCCATTTTTGTAACAGGGTCAACTGCATGCATCTTGATTAACGCAAGTTCTCGATAAACAGTATTTGGAACATCTAGCTCTATTACTTCAACAACATCTATCAGCTTTCTTAACTGTTTAAGAAGTTGGTCTAGTGTATATTCATCTATTTTTGTAGTAATTGTCATCCTAGACAGATCTGGCTGCTCAGTTGTTCCAACAGTTATACTTTCAATGTTAAAGCTACGGGCCCTAAAGAGATTTGTAATCCTAAACAAAACACCTGGTTTATTTTCTACTAAGGATGATATTATATGAAGGTGAATTGACCGCGGATCGGAACCAGACAAATATTATGCACCAGTTATCATATCTTTTAATCCAGTTCCTGGAGCCACAAAAGGATAGACGTCTTCCTCAGGGTCAATAGGGATATCTATAACTGTTGCTATTTCAGATCTAACTGCGTACTTTAATGCCTTTTCTAACTCGGACATTGATCCTACTCTGATTCCAGTTGCTCCGTATGCTTCGGCGATTTTCACGTAGTCTGGACAGTTCCTCTGATGCACCCCCATATACCTCCTGTCATAAAAGGTTCTTTGCCACTGGGCAACCATCCCTAACATGTAATTGTTTAGGAGAAAGACTATTACCGGAAGTTTGTCAAGAACAGACACTGCCAACGCATTCTCAGTCATATTGAAGGATCCATCACCGGCAATATCCACTACAGGAACTTCTGGTTTAGCCGCCTTAGCACCTATTGAAGCTGGAAAACCGAATCCCATGGTCCCTAGTCCAGTTGAACTAAAAAATGTTCCAGGAGAAAGTACATCGAAGTGTAGCGAGGCCCACATCTGACATTGACCAACTTCAGTAGTGACTATTGATTCGACGGGCAATATTTCACGAAGTTTCTTAAGTGATTTCTTGGCAGTTATTTCCCGTGAATAATCTTTGAGTGTTTCTAGGAAATAATCTATCAATTCCCTTCTTCTTTTCAACCATTCATTATCAGATTCCTTCTTGATAATGTCTTTTGAAAGCATTTTTACCATAGATCGTAACGACGATTTTACATCACCTACGATTGCTATGTCCACTGACTTATTTTTGCCTATTTCCGCTGGATCTATATCCATATGAATTATGTTCATGCCCTTGCCAAATTCATCAAATCTCCCCACAGATCTATCAGAAAATCTCGCACCCACTGCTACAATCAAGTCCGCTTCGAGGATTATCTTATTAGCTTCCGGATGACCGTGCATTCCGATAGGGCCCATTGCTAATGGATGATTTTCAGGAAACGCACCTTTCCCCTTGAACGTAGTCACTACTGGTGCCATAAGCAATTCAGCAAGTGCTTGAAGCTCTGAAAAAGCACCTGATAGAATGACTCCTCCACCTGCCATTATGATCGGTCTTTGCGCAGATCGGAGCAATTGGACTGCCTTACCCACGTTGGTCAAGTCGGGATCTACTATCGGATTATACCCCCTTACCTTAATGAGATCTGGAAAAAAGATTTCCGCTTCGCTTTGTTGAACATCCTTGGGAATATCAATCAATACTGGGCCGGGACGTCCACTTTCTGCGATATAAAATGATTTCTTAACTACTTCTGGAATTTCAATAGCCGTCCGGGGTTGAAATGCATACTTTGTACATGGATTCGCGACTCCTATTATATCAGTTTCTTGGAATGCATCCTTGCCAATCATCATTAACGGAACTTGTCCTGTTACCGCAATCAAAGGAGAGGAATCTGCATATGCAGTTGCAATACCTGTAATTAGGTTTGTAGCCCCTGGACCGGAAGTTGCAAAACATACACCAGCTTTCCGCTTAACTCGAGCGTATCCATCTGCCATGTGCGCTGCAGACTGCTCATGTCTAACAAGGATATGCCTGAAATCAGCTTCTACCAATGCGTCATAAATGGGCAAATTTGCCCCTCCGGGAAGACCAAAAGCAATTTCAACCCCTTCCTTTTCAAGCGAAGAAATAAGTGCTTTGGCTCCACTCATCTGTGTCATAGTTAAATTATTCACCTATCATTTCTTATATATACTCGCTGGCATTCTACGACGTGCATGTTTAGTTACGGCCAGGATTTATAATGATTCCTGCGGGTAGAGTATTCAATCATTTTCGGTATGTTAAGTGTTAATGAACTTTTACCTTCTAGTCAATGACCCCGGAAAAAGATTTAAAATTAGTTAACAGGGTCTTCAATTTAGATGTCATCATATTATACTAGAGGTATCAAATTTGAAAATTAAGAAAGAAGATCCTTTTCTCAAAATAGCCACTGACATCTTCAAACAATTTGTTTCTAGTAGTAAAATTGTTGGACTAGGAAGTGGATCATCGGTGGCATCGACTTTAGTCCATTTAGCGAATCTATCAAACGGCATAGACTTAAAATTCGTTCCAACTTCGATTCAAATCAAGATCGCCGCTGAATCACTCGGTCTCAATATTGCAGACGAAGGCAGAATTCCAGAAATAGACTTTGCCCTGGACGGAGCGGATCAAATAGACTCAGATTTTAATATGATTAAAGGGGGAGGAGGTGCTTTGCTAAAGGAGAAAATTGTATTAGAAGCAGCTAGGACTTTTGTTATTGTTGCTGATAAAGTCAAGTTTGTCAAAAGGTTTGAAATGCCGGTGCCAATAGAGGTGCACCCTTTTGCAAGGATTTCAGTTCTTTATCTGCTTGAAAAGATGGGTTTGTCTCCTAAACTTCGCCTAGTTACAAAAGGTTATCCGTACATAACTGAAAACGGGAATATAGTGTATGACACTGCTTTTTCACCAACACATAACCTTAGAGGAATGCAAGAGGACATAAAAACAATTCCAGGTGTGATTGAAGTTGGATTTTTTACAAAAAAAGCAAACTGTTTCTATAGCATTAACCCTGATCGAACATACTCAATTTTCTCACCTTAAAGCAGTGGATTATTACGATCTAGATTCTAGATTCAATACCTTCGATGAGATCTTTGGTACAGAGATTTAATTACATATAGAGATTCGGTCACGGAAGTTATTTGGCCATTTTAATGACTCCAAAGTGACAATCATAATTGAAAACTCGTACAGGTAGAACAATATTGAAAAAAGCAATTGTGAACCAGAGCAACCATCACCAGTAGCTATCCTTATTTGCATGAATATATTTCATAATTACTTGTATGGGTTACAGTCCGATGTTTATTTTGATGTTTGGTCTCTTGCTCTTAATTTCGCTCTCTTTGGAAAATCAAACTTTTTCTAAATCACCTGATTGTAACGGCGAAGGTTGCATGGCAGAAGGATGCATCGGTAGCTCTTGCATTGGAAAAGGATGCACTGGAAACTCATGCGGAGCTGCAGGAACTGGTTCAGACTCAGGAACTGGTTCAGACTCAGGAACTGGTTCAGACTCAGGAACTGGTTCAGACTCAGGAACTGGTTCAGACTCAGGAACTGGTTCAGACTCAGG
>JBIOZE010000043.1:0-119235 GCA_044870745.1 Nitrososphaeraceae archaeon
GTCCTTATTTTTTCGTCCTTCGCTCCATCCATTATTTCCAGTGCTGAGTGACTACCCAAAACCGCGACACTAATATTCTTCATATCATATTTGCTTAGAATACCTGAAAGTTTTCTTGAAGTTATCATACAACCTTCTGATAGATGCACTATAAATAAGATTTTTTGGCGTTAAAATTATTGTATACCCAAATAAATTTTCCTTAGTTATTTTGAAAATGATAAAACGATGAAAAAGTAAAACTTTTATTTATTTGCAAGAACAGATGTGATATACTTAAGCATCTTTCTCTTTATTTACTGCTGATTCGATAGCTTTACGCAAGTCTTCGTCATTCTTATTGGTATAATCGATACCTAGGGTATCTGCGATTTCTTCTAACTTCTCGCGTCCTACTTTTTCGTTTTCAGTGGACTTAATTTGTTGAAGTTCACGCTTGGCTTGAATCCTTGCTTTTTCATATTCTGCAGTCGCCCTGCCAAATGACTTTGCCAATTCAGGTATTTTTTTTATTCCAAAGAAAACTACAACAATCACTACTATCAAAATCACCCATTCAAACCCACCAGGAATTTGAATAAAAAAATGATGTAACAAGGACATTTGGTGGTTTATAGATAAATTAAGGATTTAAGTGTTAGTCCTATTTAGTCATGGATTATCAATAATTAACACTTTTTCTCTCCCGCGTTCAGCCCTTCTTATGAAGAGTATGCCTAACGCATACAAGCCTGTCATTGGGAATACAATAAACCACATAGTGACACCACTCCCATCGGGTGTAAGGAGAGCGCCAAAGATTGCTATTATTACAACGGCATATCTAAAATTCTTAACCCAAAATTTCGAATCAAGAAGCCCAGCAAGAGAAAGTCCATACATTATCATTGGTAATTGAAATGCAAGCCCGAAAGCAATCATAAATTGAAGGCTAAAAGAGATAAAATCACTTATAGTTACAAATGTTTCCGCGCCAACGGATTCACCATATTTGTAAAGAAAATCCAATGTAAATGGAATCACTAAAACATATGAAAAAACAATACCAATCATAAACAAAAGAAGAATTGGAAAGGTTATCCTGTAAATTGATCTAGTTGTCTTTTTGCTAAGCGCAGGAAAAGTGAAAGCAAATATTTCTCTAACTATTACGGGAATCGAACAAATAATTCCAATTAAGAATGCTACATGAATCTGTGAGAAGAAAGCTTGACCTGGAGCTGTCTGAATGAGCTTGACCTCTGATGGAAGTAATGTATCGCTAAGGAATACAGTTAGTTGAATTGCCAGATTGTTGAAAGGGTCGGGATATGGATAATACAACGTCAATGGGATGCTCGAAGCTCCCGAGAAACTACTTGAATTATCAGAGGTAGGAACAACAGGAAAGGATAAGGGAATATACACGGTGATAGATTTTATCCCAAAGCTTAGAGACACGATAGTTATAACGGCTATGATAATTGAAGTGCGAATTAATCTCCGCCGTAACTCATTTACATGCTCTGCGATTGACATTTGGGCTGAGGTCATTCGGGCTCTTTGATCTTGTTATGATCTCATGTTAATATGATATAATAATTGTGTGCCTTAAAACCACTCGCCTTACAGGTTTACCTCAAACTACTTTTGTAAATTCATATCACAGAAAGGAACTTTGTAACAGAATTAAAGATCATCGAGAATAGTTTGCATTTAAAGTTAATAGCTTCAACTAATTTTCATAAATACAATTGCTGAGGATGAAATCCCAAGCAAACAATGACAATACAAGACATTTTGCTACCCCTAGAACACATAATATTCCGAACACGTACCAAGTTAGTATATTCACAGCGCAAATACGAAGTATTGATTACTGAAAGCAGAATTGTTTTGTACGCTGAACGAGGAAGAATTTTGAAGTCGTGTGACGTAATTTGCGAGAGGTTAGATGCCTTATTTGGTGTAGAATATTCAGAAAAGGGAACCATTTTCAAAGCGGCCAGGATGACATTGCAGGGCGGCAACAAAGTGGAAATACGCGGCCCAGTTGAAGAAGTTAAACCGCTGTTTAACTTCATTCAGTCAACCATAAACACTTTTAAAACAACAAGAAATGGTATGTCCAACGTAGGGTAGTATAGCGGCTTTTGATGTGTTACTACCATTAGCATTAAGTTAGACAAATAAGATCGTCTAAAGGACTGATATTAAAATCGTGGCAACACTTTAAAAGTAATTATTGGGGATCCAGGAAAGTTCTCAACAACATGGATTCGATTAAAGATAGGGAGACAAAGACAAGTATGTTATAGTCCATGTGTTTACCAAATTCATTTAGAGGATTGTTAATTGGTAACATTAATTCCTGTTACATGATTAACTTTTTATCAATAAATTCCACTTGGATAAAATTGAGCTAGATTCCATAACAGATTTCTAATTTTGTCACATAGAAGGCCATCAATGCAGTCTGATATTCATGGAGAAAAATTGGACTTCAAGGTTTAAACCCTAAGAGGCCTAATATCGACAATGTTGTAGTGAGAATATTACATCGCTATGGCATATATGAGATGGATAAACTCTAGCCAAAAGTGCAGTACTTGAGAGGTTATCTTGCAGCTGATGTTTGAAATTGCTATTAATTCTATATTAGTATACTATATTAAGAAACCGCAACCATCAGTACTCACAATATGCCATCAGCCTTTATTCTAATTAATTGTGATTTTAAATCGGTTGAAGAAGTAATAGGCGAACTTAGGAAAATTCCTGAGGTGATTCAAGTCAATCCAGTCGAAGGTGTTTATGACATAGTATCTCGAGTTGAAGCCAAAAACGAAGAAGAGTTGCGAAAGATTGTACTGCGTATAAGATATTTTGACAATGTCATAAGCACCCTTACGATGATAATTTCAAGAGATGAGAAGAGTTTGAATTCCAAAAAGTTCTAAGATCTGAGCGCTTGTATGCTTCTTATCCCTTGGATATTTCTACAAAATATTGGGAATGTTCTATCCATTTATTAACATTTAATGATAAAATTACTGAAATTTATTTTGCACCACCAAGGCAGTTGATTCTACAACAGTTACCTTAATAATCTTGTTTGATCACATACTACTAGAAAAGATGGATAACAAGCAATTTCTTATGTATAACCTTTTGATGATAGCTATTTCTTTGGGGATTAGCATCTCGATATCGCTCTTGCTGCCATTTTACTTGTCTCTTCCAATAATTATTGCTATATTTATTTTAATTAATTTCTATATGCGAAACAGGATGATGAAAAAGATGGGAGGAGGTATGGGAATGTTTGGATCACTTTCATCCCCTTTTTCAGGAAGCTCTGTTAACTATTATTGCATGAGCTGTGGGACCAAACACAAAGAAGCTTCTTGTCCAAGATGTGGTTCGAAAATGAAGAGAGTTGGATAAGTTAGAATTAATTTTTCCCTTAAACGCTTAATTGAGTTAGCAGACAATTGTACCAATTGATGCTGAATTTTTGATATCAAAAAATTTTAGATTGTGCACGCGCGTCAGCTATGCGTCGACAGTTAGGTTTTGTATTACAAAGATTTTTTTCTAAATAGGGCGAGTCGTAGAAGTTGCTATCCGTTTGCCAGTTTCTCCTTGCGCCAAGACATCGATTAATGTGAATGGAAAGAAATCTCCATTTATTTGGTAGTACAGAAATAAGGTCATATCATTTGTGCAGCTATTTGAAAATGCACCTGTAACTAGATTTCCGATTAACGAAGGAATTGGACCTGACATTAGAATTTAGATATGGACCAAATTGACCATTCAAATATGCATGTTCATTTCACGCGCAAATAATGCTGTAGAAAAGAGATACAAATATCATTTAAGTCGCTGGGAGAGAGCGGTTTCAGGGAGTATAATTCCTGCATCGCAAGTTATGTCGATTAAATAATAATAGATGGCATGTTCAAAGTTCTTCATCTAACCCTTCGAACGCCGTCGCCTTTGAGACTTCATGTAACCTCATTGCCACTATTCGTTCAAATTCTTTAACGTTTAGAACTCCACGTTGGCCCAATATATCTACCAGTGTGTTTATTCTTGTACTAAGTTCTTCAAGTTCAGTAAGCTCTTTTCCCGTGACAAGACGTTTTTGTTCCGTCACATGCTTATCAGATTTTGAACCTGGTAGTCGTTCTTTCCTCATGAGGTTTTAGCAAGATAATAAGTATATTAAGATCTGTATCATCGGAAGATTCTATTCACATATACCATCTTGGGCTGTACTTGCTACATAATTTTGTCATGTTCCAGACCTTGTTCATAAGTGACAATCAAACCTAAAGTATGCCGAAGGTTTGGCGTTCATTCATAGTTTATCATAAACTTAATTTATTACTGGAATTAATAGACGAGACTAGGTCGTAATTGTGGTACCTCGCCCACAAATTCTTACTCCTTTGGCATCTGGTTTTAACAATACAAAATCCTGCTTAGAGGAAACAACAAGAGGTTTGACGAGTTCGATGTTAGGTGGGCCTCCGTTACTTAACTTTATTTTGGCTGGCTTCACTTGAAGATCTACTGAAACAAGGTATGTTTCAGTTTCACTTAATTGTTCCGTGAAATATGGATTTCCAGAATAAGATCCCGGTATCATATTTGATGATACAAATAGATTGTCGCTCCCAGAAATAACATCACCGCGTGAGATATCGTTCGCGGTCACGCCCTTTAACGCAAGTCCCACCCTCGCTGGACTTGATGCTTCATATGTTGAATCATCGTGCATTTGGATTGATTTTATTGTAAGTGCCTTTTTTTGGGGATACAACATCACTTCTTCAGAAATCTTCACTTTTCCCTGCTTAATGACTCCGAGGACTACTGTCCCGACCCCCTTCACGTCAAATACATGATCTATTACAATTATTAATTGTCCATCCTTCGTTTTAGGTTTCAAAAGTTTGAGTCCATGTTTCAACTCGTCCAAGTCTGACACGAAAGAGTAATTCTTGATTCTTGTATTCCTCAGAGCTGATTGAAGTTGTACTACATCCACATCATGTGAATGTAATATAAAGCCCTCAAGCATAGTAAAATGATCAAGTGCAATTATCTGTTCACCAAGATATTTGTCGAGTCTTGAAACGTTCAGAATTGCGTATTCCGCAATATTTATTGCCGCGACAAGCGATTGAATCTTTTCTGGATATGTGAGAGGAATACACCAGGTCGTGATCGTATCACCTTCCTTCCTATCGTAAATCGATATATCAGACGTTGTTCCTTTCTTTCCAAGTTCCCTTGCAAGATCAGGGCCACCGAGCAGGACAAAGTTAAAGCTATTCATGATTTTTAATGGATAGTGATTTGATGATTCAATCACTAATTGAAGGTTTCGTAACAGACTCTTTTAGTTTAATTGAGGGAATTTTGGCAATCCGTACCTTAATAGTGTTTTTTTGTCCAAAATTAACATACTCTCCAAAAATAGCCTATCATTATGTATTAGATTCCTTTGTTATAATTATACTTCAGTACATTAATAGGGTAACCATCATTTGTGCGCCAACGCATCGATCTGAAAATTCTATTGATATAACTTACAGTGAATATTCCTGCTATTATGATTCGAATGAAAATTGGCGACTCTAGGGATTTTGTGAGAGATGAAACTAACAAATTTCTATTTCCGTAATGGTCATTTTGAGTGAACCACATGAGCATAATTATGCTAATTGAAGTAATATAGTGAACTTCACTATTTTAGTTTCGACCATGATACTGTATTCAAGACTAAAGTGAGTATCTTCTTCATTATGATAAATTCATTTCTACTTGTGAGATATATCTATCATTTTATGAATACTCTAATTGATATAACCTAGTCGTAATTAGAAAGCAATTACGGTCCATATTATTGACTAGGAATACTTCAACAACCAATCAAATCATTTCATTTTTCATTTTTGTTACCATTTGTTTTGATGGGTCAAAAGATTCCATGCTATCTTTGAATCTCTGCGGAAGATTTGTTCAAGTTAATCATAAGTTAAGCTTTAGTAGACTGCAAGTTTTAACGATGATCTAAAGATTTACTAATCAGTAACTAATAATAAATATCAGGGAGTACCTTCAACATTTGCTTTTCAGAAAAAAGAAGAATAAAGCCGAGGATCAAGCTGAAAGAGTCGTAATTTTGACGAGACTTTCTGCCGACGGAATAATTACATATGCTAAATCTTGCCATCCAAATGAAGGTATCTTAATTTTACAGGGTAGTCACAAAAAAAATACTACGACTATAAATGGACTGGTTATTCCTCCTTTTTCAACTCACGGACCATTTTATTCCGGATTTTCAGGTTACGAACTCCCATTTGACTTGTCATACATTGGCACCGTTCATTCCCACCCCAGTGGATCTATGAGGCCCTCTTTAGAGGATCTTCATAATTATTTTGGTCTAGTTTCATTAATTATTAGCTACCCTTATGACTATGAAACAATGTTCGCATACGACAGGAACGGTAATAGGATAAGGATTGAAATTTCTTCCGAATGATTTTACTAAAATGAATGACACAATTAGAAATCCTAAAATTGAGCAACTTTCTAATAGCCCTTATTAAATGACACTTGAAGAGCTAAGAGACAAGGCATTTTTTCAGAATACGATTGATATATGGATTGTTTTTTGTGATGAAAGTAATCTAAAGTGGTACGACGCAGAACAGTACACACAATTCATCCGATATCTTAAATCGAATGGTCTGAAGATGCAAAAATTCCCCCTCTGTATCAAAGAATCGGGAGGCATGATTGAAAGAGGGAAAGATAAAGCAAAACTTCTGGAAGATTTGTCCCATTTTTCCCCTGAGGAAGGCAGCGCGTACACAATGAAACTAAGTGACGAGAGTTTGTCAATCATTAGAAATTATAAAATTGCAACTAGCTGAACATTTAACAAAGCGCTAGTAAGAATAACCTCATAACAGAAGAAATTCATACTTCGGACGATCGCCGATGATAATTGCAAAATTAATTGCGTCGCAACTCTTCTTCTTACCGAATCTGGTGTTAGAATAACAAAATCAAATTATAATTTACCTTAACCGTACATTGCTAATTATTAGTAAATGTGGTAATAAATTTTTTGATAGTAAGGATTTTGATTCAAATCGAAAAACTGTCTTAATAGCGACCTAATAATTCAAATAAAAAGATAATTTTTAGCAGTAACTATAATATCAAGTCCGTGTATAGTGGGAAGGGATTTTCTGCCATTTTGCTATTAACGCGTCTGCCCTAATATGTAAGGGTTCGTCCTGCAATCGCTCTTCCGCCAATTCAGCATATCTGTTGACTATATCAATACCTATAAATTTTCGTGAGAAGTGATGAGCTACCTTAGTAGTTTGGCCACTGCCATTGAATGGGTCTAGGATTACGTCATCCTTGTATGAGTAAAGTTTCATTAATCTGTATGGAATTTCTTCTGGAAATGGACAAGGGTGGTTTATATAACCCGGTGGAACTGGCGCAATATGCCAGATTGAATTTGCTATCTCCTTTGTAAATTCTTCGTGTTTAGCCGGAAGGGCGTCGTAACGCTGTGTTCTGCCACTATTTACATCACCTTTTCTCAGAACAAGAATAAATTCGTGCATTATGTTCGCCCTATAATATTTTGGGTATGGGTTGATAACAAAGGACCCGTACCTATTGGTGCCGCCCGTAACCTTATGCCATATTATTTCTTCATGAAGATTCCAGTTTCCAAATGGTTGAACTAGATTAGTTAAGAGCATATGAGGGAGAGGAAGAATGTTTCCGTTCACAACTTCGTTACCGATCACGATGCAACAGTAGCCGCCTTCCCTAGTCACATTAAATATGTGATAATTAAATATTTCAGACATGTCTCGTAAATATTCAGTAGTTGTGATTCTTGAAGTACCTCGATAATATCCTGTCCCTTGTACATGCGTGTTGTAATCTATTGCATTTCTGTATGGAGGCGAGGTAATAGTGAGTTGAATTGAATTTGAAGGAAATTTCTCTAGAATTTTTTTGCAATCTCCTTTCAATATGCGATTTTCATAAGCATCAATTATCAATGTGATGTATGTTAGTGCAAGTTGGCGTCAATATTCTCCATACTTAAAAATAATATACTTCATAATTAACAATATTGACTGGATCTGCGAGAATTTCAGAACTCGCTATTACCTTCGTTTGCACAAGGATAAAATTGTAAGAGGTACAAACTCGCAGAGCGTATACGATAATCATTTCCCAAGAATAGGATCCTGATCAATTCATATCCAAAAATGTTTTTTGTTGTCATTTAAGATAAACTTAGTATATACTTAGTACTTCTTTACATTCTTGCATTAAGGGCACGTTACACGAGATTTAAGAGATAATACCTTGACGCCCTACTTTGGCTCAAATACTATGTTGATGATTTTGATAATAACTCCGATTGTTGGTGCAGCAATTGGTTATTCGGTAGAATCAATTAGCGCATATACTGAGAACACCAGTGCATCGTCGATTAAAGAGTCAATAGATGAGGTTGTAACAGACACCTTAGACGGCATGATGAACGATACCATCAATAGTATATTTCAAGATACATCTCAGTCAGTTCTTAGCCAGGAACCCAATTTCAACCAAAGTAAATTTCCATCAATCCTAGATATTTCCGAAGTTCCAGCAAGTCCTTCGCAGGCTAATTCGCTCACTACAAACTCGTCCGAAAACTCTTTAGATAACAATCTCAATGACACTCGCGAGACAATTGCTAGTTACAATAGAACCTCAAACCCATCTGGCGATTCTAATGACTCTAACTCATCTAACAAGACTCAAAATATATTAGATTCAAAACCTGACGAATCTGATACGGCTGAGCGAAACTACAGTTCTTCTGACTTGGTCGATAAGAGTAACAATGACAAGTCAAAGGATAACACTAAGTCGGTTAACTATCTTGCTGATTTCTTTGACAAATTAGTACAGCTGCTCTTCAAGCGAAGCTAATTTGGGTCAATAGGTAAGAAAATGGCAAGTGATCAGAGTCCTCAAAATCGATCATTTTCGAAAAACATTAAGTAATATGTATATACCTCTCTTTGTGCCTTCTAAGTGGTTATCATGCAGGTGGGGGATAATCAGAAACCCGGATCAATTGTAGATTCTAATTTAGCCGTCTCAGTTTCGCTAAACGGTGTTACTGTTCAATTTCATGGATCCGCCGAAAGCGTCCTTTCCTCAGTCATGACTTTCATTTCTAAACAGGTTCCTACACTTGAATTGGCCAATAGAATATCACTGAATTACTCTACACCTGAACTCATCGAGCAATTTGGTTCATTTATCAAGTTAACTCCGGAAGGCCCCATGATGAACCCCGATACTGCACGTATGAAGTTATCGGATAAGCAGATCGTCGCTCTTTACTTGGTTGGAATGAAAATTTCCAAGGAATTGGGAAAAAGCGAATACGAAAAGGTTACAGTTTCGCACATTCAGTCAGCTACCGCACTAAATCCAAAATCCATAAGCTCAAGGTTATCTGAATTGGTTAAATCTGGTCACGTCTTAAAGGAAGTAAAAAGAGACACATCTCAAACAGGCTCTTTTCTCATAAGTACAGCAGGAATTCATTGGCTTGCATTAAGCTTTAACAAGAAAAATTCACCAGGATAGCGCTTAATCCAAAGAAGTATTGCTTCTCACCACATATTTGTAATTTCGAATCGTTCCTACTCTTGATAGCACTCGCTCTCTCACCAAGTCAGTTAGTGAATGAGATACGGCAGTTCTATCATAATTATATCCTCGCCTTGAAATCTCCTCATGAATTTGGCCAAGTTGTCGTTCTTCGCTAAAGAAATTATCTTTTAACAATAGATCCAAGAGAGTCCTACATGTCATTCCGATTTTTTGAGATGCACGACGTTCTAGATTACTAGTTCCTATTCTAGATATCAAATCCTCAATTGACATAATTTTTGACCTTAATTCATCTAATTGAGCATCCAATTCTGGATTTTGGGCAAGAGCGTTAGTGAGACCATAAGATGATGAATCCATACCCGACAAAACATCTTCGACGACGCTCTTCAATTTGGCTTCGCTGCATGTAATCTCTACTTCCCAATCTTTGTGCCTTAGTCTAATCTTTACGTCTTCTGTTCTAGGCTGTGAAGTTGTATTTTCACTCATTGAAAGAAATCACACCAATCTCGAAAAGCAGCTCTCTCTAAATGTATATTGCGCATCTTGCGCAATATTAATAAGGCACTGGCATGCTATATTGTTGTTCAACATGAATGCACAATTAAACCTTGAACAGAACCTGAATATAAAGACACTAGTTAATAGGCTCAAATTGAATTCACTTGACTCCTTCATGAATATTGGTAGTCCACTGAATGGAAGAGACATCTTATTCACATCTAATGACAACGTTCGATTTCCCATAGGTGGTTGGGACAGGAATATGCCCAAACAGAACGAAATCCCAGTAAATAGGATTGTCCCGGTACTCGAGTCCACAATAGTAGGCGGCGTTGATTCAACCTGCTTGAAAATCGGTGAAACGGCTGACGGTTCAATATACGCAATAAAATGTGGAGTTGTTTTTTGCCTGTCCTTGGACATAATTTTACACTTTAGAATAGGACCGCTACTATTATATCTCACAGATGATTCGCTCAGATCATCTGAATTAGATAGCAGGATACTGAAAGTCGTCTCCTACGACGCTGAAATGGCAAGGAGAATGATCCGAATTAATATGGAAAGAATAATTCAATTTGAACTCTCCAAAATCTTGCATAATTCAGTCATTCTTGTCGATGGCTCCTTGAAGGCTTCAATATTTGAAAATAGGCAATATAACTTGAGTAAGATAACGGAGAATTGTCTGTTAAATAGAAATATACTCGTAGGAGTAGGAAAAAGCACCAAATTCAAAATTCTCGATAAAGTATCAAACGGCTTAAGATCATTCAAGGATTCAGGCTTAATTGATGTAGGTTTCATAATCAAAAGCCTAGTAAGAAACTCATTGGGGTACAATACAATGATAAAGTTTGCCAAGAATACTCTAATAATGCGAGCAGACATCGTAGCCAGTAGTATACCTGACGCAATATTCTCCTTGGGTAGGATTATGGGTAACGATCCAGTTCCCTCTGGTTATCCTGAGTCTCTCAGCATGGCACATCATATTTCAAGTTTCTCAAGTAGCGAAATTTCTGGTATAAAAGTGCATTTGTTAAAGAAGTATAATGTAGCTGAATTGTCTGCACATAACCCTAGGCAAGAACTTCTAGGTTCGTTATAAATTGAACATCCTCTCAAAGAACGGAAACGAGATTGTACTTCTAGGGATGAAGAATGAAATAATCCACAAGGGAGATTATTTACTAGTTGATGACAAGAAACTTGATCGCAAAATGATCCTCCAAGTTTTCGACGAAGACTACTTATCATCTCAAAGTTTAATCGAAGATATAGTCAAGGACGAAATCATATTGGCAACGAGCGAAGAAAACGTACATGATCCTTTGAATATCAGCAGCATTTCGAAGGCAGTCAGAGATGCGAAGTTAGTTCGAACTAAAATAAGATCAAGTATTGATGTTTCGGGAAAAATTTGTAGCAATGTATCGTGGATTCCTTCTCGTGTTTATTCGTCAGTTACCAAGCTATCAATAGAAGAAATGGGCTTTTTGTTGAACAGAAATGGTAATAAATCAATTGACATAGGGAAATCCGGACACGGGGAGAGGTTCCAAATTTACGCTGAGGATTTAGACGGTAGACTCAACATAATAACAGGGAAAAAAGAATCGGGAAAATCACATTTGTCAAAGCTGCTCATAAAATCCCTAGTAGAATACGGAGCCTTCGTACTCGTATTTGATTTGAATAATGAGTACGGCGGACTTGCTTTGACACGTAAAGATGAACCTTCCTCTCTAAGGGATCGTGTTTTGGTATTAGAACCCGGAGGTCTGCTTCGGTTCACATTGGATTATTGCGGCAAGTTCACCATGTCAAATATCTTAAAAAACATTCTCGAGACGCCGTCAACTTCAATCCGCGAATTTTTCAGGATTTGGGACAAACTAGAACGTACAAATACTCTGAGCATGGAATCGCTCGGTCAGATGATAAATCGCGCAAGCATGAATGAACTTGTACGTGAGGCTCTGATTTCGAGGTATCATCTGCTTGATAATTCAGGTTTATTTTCCGAAATCATTGGGCAGGGACTGCAATTTGAAAAAATCATCTCAGGTAGGCCACATGGCGCAGCGATGATCATCAGTTTGAATAGAGTGAGTGGTATAATTAGAAGAATGATTGTCGAACTTGTTTTAAGTAAGTTAGTAGAGTTATTAGAGAAACATCTCATACCGGCAATCTTCTTATTTGCGGAAGAGGCTCATTTGTACGTAGGCGAGACGTACTGGGATGATATAATAACCAGAATGAGACACTTTGGTATCTTTACTACGTTTATAACAAATCAGCCTGATGCATTGGGAGAGAGTATATATCGACAAGTGGATAATATCTTTTTGTTTAACTTTCTTAATGAATCCGACCTTGAGAAGATCTCTAGAGTATCCCTCATTGATAATGATACCATAAAATCCATTGTAAGGACACTTCCCCCGGGACAGTGTTTGATGGTCGGAAAGGTAGTTAGAGACCTTCCTATAGTTGCAACCGTACCATCTATCGATCTAAAGACATTGGGAGCAACCAAAAAATTTTTTCCAGTCAGTTAAAGAGGCAAAAGGAGATCGATTATAATGTGCATTTTACTAAGGGAATGAAGTCTGTATAGAAAAAGTGTATTTTATGATAATTACCATGTTGTAATCAAAATTAGTTATATTTTTTATTTTTGAATCTGTATTTGAAAACCTTATATTGTGAGGATATTTAATAGCAAATTGTGAAGCGTGTAGAATCCATTATTGCTACTGAGAAGATTACAGAGTTGAATAACGCATTAAAAGCGATTGGAGTAGGTGGTTGCACAATACTGGATGCAAAAGGAAGAGGGAAAGGGGAGAAACCCATGGTAGATACTCAACGAGGCACAGCTCGATATATGGCGGAATTTTCGGTAAGGGCAAATGTAGTAACTGTAGTAGAAGACTCCATGGTCGAGAATGTAATAAAGACAGTATTGGATACAATTAGCACCGGTTCTGCTGGCGACGGGAAGATATTCGTTTCATCTGTCACTGACGCAATTGACATAGGAACCAAAGGACACGGCGAAGAAGCGATAAAATAAGGCATACGACGTAGTAATTTTTCTAAGAGTATTTCTAATTCCATTTGAGTATATTTTAACATCGGTAATCGAAATAGTTAATTGGTTTTTCACCTTTATGTTGTATAGTTTTAAGTAGATTTGAGCGTTTATAGTCAGCATATCACTTTTAAGTCGGGCTAGAAAAGCTCAATTACTCATGGCCATTGGAAAAGCAATCAGGATGAACCGTGTACTCAACAAGGACAGAATGCTGTGCATTCCCTTGGATCATGGAATAACCAATGGACCAATTAAGGGATTAGAGGATGTTCATAAGATTATTTATGATTGTGAAAATTCAGGTCTAACATGTGTAATTGTGAATAAAGGAATAATTAAGACCTTTCCAAGGCCCCCCAATTTAGGGATTATTGCGCATATGTCTAGTAGCACATCACTCGGACCAGCTCCCAATAGAAAGGTAATTATGGGTAGTGTTGAGGAGGCCATAAGACTCGGAGCAGACGCAATATCCGTGCATATCAACATAGGATCGAAAGAAGAACCAGAGATGTTACAGGGTCTTGGAATGATTTCTGATAAGTCTACGGAATGGAACATCCCGTTGATCGCAATGATGTATCCGAGAGGTGAAAATATAAAGAATCCCCATGACGAGACTATTGTTTCTCATGTTGCGAGAATTGGGGCTGAAGCTGGGGCGGATATTGTGAAAACCGTTTATACAGGTGACCCTAAATCATTCAGTCGGGTAGTCAAAAGCTGTCCAGTGCCGATCGTGATTGCTGGAGGGCCCAAGGCAAGTACAGATTCAGAATTAATAACGATGTGCGCAGGTGCCATGGAAGCAGGCGCCATTGGTGTAACATTTGGTCGGAATATTTTTCAGCACAGAGATCCCCGTGGAATCTTGAGCGCATTATCGAAGGTCATTTTCGAAGGAAAGAAACCAAAGGAAGTATTGAAGGATCTTGTCGAGTCAGCGACAAAATAAACAACTCATAGTCAGACCAGCGCTGACTGGTCCTGCTCTTTACGAATTTATCGATCAGCTTGTTGGCGTGGAGTTTATCTATGCAGATCCCATCATAATGACAGGTAAAGATTTCAAAACAGTGTTTCCATCTGAAAAGGCAGACTTCATCGTTTGTGACACCTTAGAAACTTTAAAGGCTGTTAAAAAGAAAAATAAACATGCGGGTTACTATAAAAAGGTCAAAGCTAATAGTGATGTCGACGATATTTCAGAAGCATCCAAGATAGGAGCGGAATTTGTAATAGTTGATGCAACAGATTGGAAAATAATTCCACTTGAAAACATAATTGCCAGACTGCAAAAAACTGGAACAAGAATTTACGCTAATGCAAAGAACTCTGCTGAGGTCAAGACCATGTTTTCGGTACTTGAACTAGGTGTTGATGGCGTTATATTAGATACTAATGACCTGAAAGAAGTCGAGAACTCTAGAATTGCTTTGCAAAGTGTTTCACTCTACTTGGAAAACGCAAAGGTGGTAGAAGTAAAGGATGCGGGTATTGGAGAGAGAGTTTGTGTAGACACAGCATCCATGATGAAATTTGGGGAAGGATTGCTTGTTGGGGATAAATCAAATTTCTTGTTTTTGATTCATAATGAATCCATCGGGTCGTCATTTACTTCACCCAGACCTTTTAGAGTGAATGCGGGAGCCGTACATTGCTATACAATTGTTCCAGACGGTACTACCAAGTATCTTTCTGAATTAGAAGCAGGAGCGGAAGTTCTAGTTGTAAATATTGAGGGTATTTCAAGAACTTCTACCGTTGGCCGTTCAAAGATAGAAAGTCGACCCCTAAAGCTTATCCGTGCCGAGACGCGTGGTGAAAATGGAACCGTAATAGTTCAAAATGCAGAAACTATACGCTTGATTGGTAAAGATAAGAAATTGATTGCCGTAACTGACATCAAGATTGGTGATGAGATAATGGTATTCACAAAATCATCGTCTGGGAGACATTTTGGCATGCAAGTTGATGAATTTATTTTAGAAAAATAATAATTCTTGTAATCTGTGTGTAGACCCTGCGTATCCATCATGATTTTGTCGCAATCATTCATCTGGTTCGATTTACTAGTAACAAAAAAATGTAGACGCTTTCGAGTTGATAAATTGAATAAAGTATGCCTTTTATGAAATTCTATAGAAGTTAATTATAACATTAAGAGGAAATAGGATTTGCACTATTACAAGTTTTTTATTATTTGCCTAGATGCATTATGATGCAAAGCAATATGCAAAAAAGAAATATTGTGAAAATAGAAGATATTAAGTCAATATTTTTCGCAGCATTGCCGCGTAAACTATACAGAAAAACATTGTTGAGCCAAAATCGTCTGCCGTTATTCAAAACGACCTGATTCAATTATCTTCAGCAATAGGCACATAATCAAGAACTCCAGAAATATCCAAAAGATCTTTCTCGAAAGCCATTTCTGCTGATTCTTGCGTTTCTCCATCTACATTGTTACAAATATCATAATATGGGCAAAATGGACATTTCTTTGATTTCATTGGGTCAATCAGTCTAGGTAAAATCGAAACGTTTTTCAATTCAATAGCTTTCATCAGCAGATTTTTCCTTCTTGTAATTTCATTCTTAAATATTTCCCTGGTTAAATCATCTTTAGGTAAATGGATAGACCAACTTTCAATACCAGGATTTCGTGCATCTTTTGGTCTTAAATAGTGGTCCCCATAATTATCTGACCTATTCCACCTTAGTTCCTTGGCTGAATACCTTATTGAGAGTATACCATTTTCAATACCCGTAATAACTAGATAATATAGGAGTTGTCTGAGGTATGACTTAAAGATTTGATCCGTGATGTCGAATCTCTTACCACTCACTGTATCCTTTAATTCTATAATCTGATGTTCGTTCATGATATCGGGATGGGCAACAAGTCCTTCGAAGTCAAGATCTACTTGGGAAACACCCATATTGGCAAGTTGTGATATAGCGTATTCACTTGCTTCACCTCTAATAAAGTGATTCAGGGTTTGTTCATCCATTTGATCTTTTTCTGGAAAGATTCGTGAGTAATACTGCTTTCGTAAACATGTCGAAGGGAGGATGTCTGAAACATGTATCGGTGCATTTCCAATCCTATCTTTCTTCCTTTCTTCATAACGTTGCCTAAGATTCTTCAACAATGAATCAGTAAATTTTGTATCCCTTCTTATCTTGATGGGCAATATGTTGTTATGAGCGATTACGCTTAATTAATCAATAACCTTCAGTAGATTTGGCTATTATGTTGCTCCAACAATATCGAATTATTACTGGTTTATTTAGTAAAGGTAATGAAATTCTATTTTAGTTTTAGGTTCTAGAGAGTACAAGACATGTCTAGGTGTTTTCTGTCTGGTTTTAGTATCATTTCGTCAAAACCGACGTAGGATCCAGAATATCGGGGTGTTCAAAATTTTTAGATTGGATTTTTACGAATGTAAAATGTTAGTATTATCTTTCTGTAACTACGATTTTGACTACCATTCTATATGATTCAAGCTAGATCTTTGTCAGACCTAAGTAGACAATATGGTCATTGTAAAATCAATGTTATGTCTTGTATAAACAACTTGTATGAATCTTCTAATTATAATATAGATGCCAAATCACCATTCTTACTTTGTGCATAATTTACTAAGTATAGATTCAGATTCACTTGAACGGATGCAATTTTTTGAATCTTAGCTAAGAATGAACTAACCCCAACACTTAATTGCCTAGTGCGTGGAATTGTATTAGAAAAGTTGGAGTGGAATGTAAAATCCCTGCTCGATAATTTGGGTATTCCATTTACTTCCCAGGGTCCTGACAGAAAAGTTAATGGCGCAGCGGCAATTTCAGTGGCCAAAGACACTGAAGTTTCTTTTTGTTATCACTTAGGTGAAAAGGGTCTCAGCTTAATATCAAGCTCCAATGCAGGTGTAATTATCTGCAGCTCGTCAATGGAAGGATTAACAAGTTTAAAAGCCGATAATACAAAAAGTAAACCACAATTTATTTTCACAAGTAATCCTAGACTTGCATTTGTTCGTGCTTTGGGTATAATGTACAGTAAGCAAAAATTAATTGGCATTTCTCAAAAAGCAACCGTTTCTGATAAAGCAAAGATAGGAAAGGATTGCTACATAGGGGATTTTACTGTGATTGGCGAAAATTGTGAAATTGGGGATAATTCAATAATTTATGATCGTGTCAGCATTGTTCAAAACTGTAGATTAGGACATGAATGCGTGATTCAACAAGGCGTCACAATTGGTGCAGACGGGTTTGCTTTCGAACGACATAGTAGCGGTTCCTTGGAACGATTCCCCCACATCATGGGAGTGAAAATTGGAAGTAATGTAGAGATATCTGCGAACTCTTCTGTAGCTAGAGGATCGTTGTCCGATACCATCATTGGTAATGGAACTAAGTTAGATGCCTTAGTGCATGTAGCACATAACGTGAAAATAGGGAACTATTGCGAGCTGACTGCAGGCACCATTATTGGGGGCAGCGCAACACTAGGTGACATGTGTTGGACAGGACTTAACTCTATGATAAAGGATAATATTAGGATTGGTAACAATGTCATTGTAGCAGCGTCAGCTGGAGTAATTCATGATGTTGTTGATGGAGACATTGTAGCAGGAATCCCCGCGAAATCAATTAAGGATAAAGTTAGCACCAATATGAGATTCTTGATGGCGGGCCAGAAATAATGATAACTGGTTATGCTATATCCTTACGTGTGAATTCTGATTTGAGTATTTGTATTACTTGTATACTATGGAAGTTTATCTGAATTCTGTGTATTTCTTGGTTATTAGGCACATTCGAAACAATCGAAATATTTTAAACATATCCTATAGAGAATAACCCTCACGCTCCGTGTCTTTGGTTTTCTGCAAGAATAGAAAGCATTTTAAATTGCATATATGTCATACTTGTTCGTCATGCCAAAGATAGCTGAAAAGCCAATAGTGAAATATTTTCGTAACGGTATACCTACTATAAGATCAGGAAGAGGATTTTCAGTAACCGAAGTTAAGCAGGCAGGTTTTCTAAACTTCCGGGTTGCTCGAAGCAAAGGAATTCTAATAGATACCTTCAGAACATCCTCCTATCCAGAGAATGTAGACAAACTTTCAAAGATATTTAATGAAACAAAAACAACTGTCAAACGGCCAGCTGCATCGAAAGAAAAAACCCGATCCCGAAAATCCGCAAAAAGAGTTGAAAAAAGTACGAATGCGATCTCACCAAAGAAGGAGTCTTCAGCACCTAAGAAACGTGCACGAATAGGCAAAATCATACCCAGGAAAAAAACATAGTTCTAGCTTCAAACGATTGAATGTTATAGAATTAAGGAGATCAAATCCAATTGTATGAATTCCCCTTCTTTTATAGTGGACATTATTTTCTAGGTAGATAACAAGTCACAGGCAATTAAGCAGGAACCGTCTATTTAGAAGATATTGGGCGTACGTTACTTCATTAACTGAGCCTAAATTTTACGAATGCAACTGGATTTAAAATCAAAATTGACTTAGGGAATCTCTTATTAATTGCAAATAATCTAATATGATAAATGAAAGGCAGAGCTATTAATAGAAATATGTTCACATTGCACCTAATACTACTAACAATACTGTCAGCATTGTCATCTCAATTTATTCTCGAGGAATCTACAGCATTGGCAGACTCATATATAATACATGGGGGAGGTTCAGGAAGTATTAGCTGTACTGATGGTTCTGTTCCCAAAGCCAATATTGCATTCATAATTATTTCTGCGAACGGAAGTGTACGTGGAAACTGGACGCTTGACAATCTTAACGATCCCGTTAATCCTGGAACAGTTTTCTCAGTTGGAGAAATTTTTAGTGGGAATGCCTCGATGACTCAGTATGAAGCAAACGGGGAAACTCGAAACATTCAAGAAGTCATTAAATTGTGTAATCCACCACTCTTTAGCCCTCTTTTTCTAACAGGCATGTGTGGCGAAAATGTCCCAATTAGCCTACAATTTCAATCCAACAATCCATTGAATATTGGAAATAATTTTGAAGGTGATGTCATCTGTGGAATGCTCGAGGAAGGATCCAGAACTAATGGTACAAATGAAAGTTAAATTGTCGATATGAATCCATTCGAGAATATTTCAAATATTTTGTTATAATTCTATCGAATTAGTTCTAAATTGTTTTGTAACAGGAAATAAACTAATTTGACTGCGTAACAATAAGTGTTCTGTAATACTTGTGCTTCTTGTTATGCCTTTTTTACATTTCTCATTAGTAACAGTATATAGAGCATGGCTTCCATTATTTTAGAGCTTTGAAATGTAAAGCAATCGGGTATTGAAAGAACACATCGAGTATGAAAGGAATAATCCAAAATCTGCTAATTTGTCTTGAAATTGAAACCTTATAAGCAGTAATCTCATGTTATGGTCACCAACGCCTTGCGATGATTTTGAAGCGATAAGACTAATAGTGTCAGATTTAAATTTGAATGTATGTTAAGTCAGTTAAGTGTTGTAAATACTTTGTTGGAACAGAATCAGCAATCTTCCTCAACTCATTCTTGGCCTTAGTAGAATATGAATGGAATAAATCATCCATTCTCTGAACGAATTCAACTGATTGCTCATTGTTTTTTACTAGCATATTGAAAAGTCTGTCCTCATTGTTCCAATCCAAGAGATCATCGTGAATTTGATAGGCTATGCCAAGTAGATGGCCAAAGCTTCCCATTGCTATTACCTCATCCTCTCGACCAGATCCTAAGATAGCTCCGATCTTTGCAGCTGCTTCAAAAAGAGAAGCAGTCTTGTATTCCACAACTTTGATATAGTCATCTTCTTTCAGTTGGGGATCTTTTGCGAATCTTATTTCCATAATTTCACCTTCACTCATTTTTGTTGCAGCCTTTGATAACTCAGCTGAAACATGAGCATCATCTATCTTCGAACAAATATTGAGTATTATGCCAAGGACAAAATCAGCAGTGAGAATACTGCTGTTATATCCATATTTGACATGAAACGACGGCTTGCCCCTCCTGACCTTTTCTTCATCAATTATATCATCATGAATCACTGATTCGGTATGCAGCAATTCTATTGCCGAAGAAGCTAGAGATACATCTTCTGAATTGTCCGCCACTTTTTCTTTATCAATTCGAACTGCTTCAGAAGAGAGGACCAGAATGAGTGGTCGGATTCGTTTTCCTCCATCAGAAGCATATCTGAGAGGGGCGTAAAATTCTGACCAAGAATATAAATCCAACTCACGAACGAGAGATTCATCAATCCTCGATAGATATGATCCGAATTGTTCGATAAGTGGATTTGTTTCAGTATTTCTTCGATTCAATAATGAAATCCGGCCCAGTTAACTGAATTTGTTAAGCTATTTAATCCTTTTAGAAGGAATCCAACCGTAAAAATTCTGATTCCAGCCGGAACTGGAGATCAGAATCTCAACTGAAAGATAGATTTGAGTTGACACAATTGTTATTGATGCAGCATCTTCAAGTTGCAATAACAGGGTTGAACAAACATGAATACCTTCCAAATTTTGATTACAAGTAATCGTGACAACTCCGAATAGTCTTCAATAATTAGAAAAATCAACTAACTGAATGAAACTAGTTTCTTCGGCGACGAAAAGATTCGCCTTTAGGTTGATTATTAGGGATGTGATGCTCCGGCCGGGATTTGAACCCGGGATCTGCGACTCGAAAGGCCACAATGCTTGACCGGACTGTGCAACTGATATGAAACAGCTACTACACCACCGGAGCTCACGTAAGGTTGTGGCAGGAGATGGTCATAAAATCTTTTCTTGTGAACTAAATGAGTTAGAAGACCGCGTGACAGGATAAGACTATTTATGTAGCAAAGATTGATACACAATGTTTTTGTATAACATGCAAAGATCTGATCGATATGAAAGAGCTCGTCAAAATGATAGACTCAGAGATAGACAAGCGAAGTGTTCTAAAACACCCTTTCTACCAAAAATGGTCTAAGGGCGAACTAACTCTTGATCAATTGCAAGGCTACTCAAAGGAATATTCTAGGTTAGTAAAATCGATACCACAAATGGTAAGGAATATTGCCGATCGTGCCATAGACAAGCAATCTTGTATTTCAATTAAACAAAGCGAAAGAGAAGAATATGAACATATTGAGCCCTGGTTTAAATTTGCCTTCAAACTTGGAGTACCCAAGGCTGTTTTGGATACGTACGAAGGGACTGTTGAAACTAATCGTGCGGTATCTAAATTGCAAACGATTTCTGAAAAATCATTTGAAGAGGGGATAAGTTCAATGTACGCCTATGAAATGGAGTTACCAAAAATCAGCAGGTCAAAACTAGATGGACTGGAGCAATTTTATAATCTAACACATACCGATGCTACCGAATATTTCAGAATTCATGAAGTTACGGATGTTCGACATGCCAAGATATGGAGAGATCTAATCGAAAAGATACCTCTCGCTAAACAAGAAATTGCATTGGATGCCGCAATAGACTCACTAAAGGCACAGAACGGTTTACTCGACTCAGTATATGAAAACTATGTGGTTAAGTGCAACGGAAAGTAATTATTCTCAAAATAACAAATTGGAGCTTTATAGCTTGCTCCAATAATGTTTCAATAAATTAAACGTCGCTAATGAAACTTATCCTTTTCAATTGGAATTCTTCAAAACCTTTATACGTACATATTGAAGCACTCTCCAGAGAGGGCCCATAGCTCAGCCTGGTTAGAGCGACCGGCTCATAACCGGTCGGTCAGGGGTTCGAATCCCCTTGGGCCCATGTTTGTAAAGTGCAATAGAGACCTTGACTTTGGAGACTGGCAGCATAGAGGCCATTGTGAAGTATCTATTGAGAAACTGTAAATGTAGAAGAATGTAGTCAAGAGACTAACAGGAGGTTTAGGGCGGTGTAAATATTACGAGAAATCGGACATTGGTACTGGCAGGGTGTTGACCTACATTTACTTAGTGTGTTTAATGCGTTCCCTAGATATTCAAAATTCGTTTAACCCCTGTTCAGACCGTGTTCACTTTCCGTTCAGGCTTCGTTAAGCGAGACTTCAAAATCTGTGCAGACCCTGTTTATTTTGAGCTATCCCATTTGACTGCCAATAAGAGGTCTCAATTGTAGACGCCCAGTTAGTTTATGGGCAAATAGCAAAGACGTTGTGCGACCGTACCGACCAAAATGACTAGTAATTTTTGCAAAGTAAGCGCGTATTGCAGGGAATACGTGGATGGATATTGTCATTGCAAGGTAGAAGAATAATCACTGTACTTAATTAGCTGTGTTAGTTCACTGACTGATTTAGCGTACATTTTTATTATACATTAATCTAACCTAGTCTGTTTTGAGTAAAAGGATCCCCTCAAATATCATAAAAATGGTGGTAAAGTTTTATTTTGAAACCCCCAAATCCATGGATTGGATAGCCGATAACTGTGGAATTAGTAAAACTTCAGTATTCAATATTATCCAAGCCAAGATCGGAGAGGATCCCGACTTGTCCCTAATGCGCTATTTAGTCATTAACTTGAATAAAAGCGGAATTGATGTACGGAGGTATGCTTGTGGCATCAGGATCCAAAATCTATTAGAAGAATATGGAGTAGACCTCGAAACAGGCGAGTCAATAATAAAGACATTGCTCACTACGTGTTACAGGCTAAAGTGCCTCCACACCACGCCATCTCTACGCTAAAAAGCTTTGAAGACCAATCTGGGTTATTTACAAGTAGCCCATTTGAATACGCCAGTCAGATGGCTCAAAGTAAGGCCATTCTCCAAAAGCATCGCGCTCTTGTAATCGCGGAAGAGGAAAAGCTTAGGAATCTTAAGCAGGTTAATTTACTTACATCCATTAATATACGCCAACTTTCCTCTGCGGGCGTGGTTACAGATGGATTAGATGCATTGAACGAGGCGAAATTATACAAGAAAAAGTATCACGACCTACTTAAAGAAAGCAGTGGCGACAGAAAACTAGCCGTAGATACAAATAACTTGAAGAAACTAAATAAAAATCTAGGGTACAAGGTCGTCAGCGAGGAAAGCGTCCTTGAAAAGATCGAACAAATAGCTTCTAACCCAGATGAATTTTGGTTCTTATTTGACGAAGATGTATCGAAAATCATGGTAGACCCTGAAACTTACGAGGATCCATTTAACCCATTGACCATCAATCAAAGCTCGGGCCCAGTTGAACCTGGCTCAGAGCCCTCTCAGAAAGATACCTTCCATAATTAGGGCTTCTGACCTGATTTCTATGATACCTGGCTTGACGATTATGTTTTGCGGATATTTTTAATCTGACTGCCCTTGCTCTGATAAATCTATGCCAGCTTTAACTTTATTGATGAAGTCGCCAACTTTACCGCAAGGCATAACGTCTATCGTTAATTGGCAAGCTCCGTATGTAAGTAAATCTGCTAATTTTCATAAATGCAATTGCGTACTTGCTTTTCAGTACTGGGAACTACAAAAATTCCCGAGTCGCAAGCAATCTCTTTCAATCGCAATTCGCCTTCCACTTTACTAATATTAGATAAATATTTTGAAATCATAGCAAGTCATCAGTTTCTTCAGACTTACAATCAGTGTAATAAATATTCCATTTTCATAAAAATCACAAGTACTTGCTGACAATGAAACTAAGGTATAAACCATTGAAAACATCATAGTCAATAATAACCCCTAACTGTAATCAATGAATTGAATCCTTCTGGACTCTAGATTAGTCTCTCGAATCTAAATCTAATTATTTCTTTAAAATATTTAACCCTCTCCATAGTATGGATAATAGATGGAAAGCCTGCAGAAAAAAAATTTCGATAATTCGGGTGAAGTGTGGACCTTCGAGAAGGGAAAATTGGAAATAGCAGATCTGGGTGAAGTAGTCATTGGCCGTTCAACTCTTGAACCTGGTTGGAGTTGGGAGAAATGTGTCAAACCACTTGTTAAAACGGATAGTTGTCAGGTGCCGCACATCGGGTACATGATCTCAGGCCGAATGAAAGTTGTAATGGACGATGGGACCGAAGAAGAGTTTGGTCCTGGAGATGCTAGGAAGATTCCCCCAGGTCATAATGCATGGGTTGTAGGTAACGAACCTGTAGTTAATATAGACTTCATAGGGATCAAGGACCGCCCAAAATTGCCTTAAAATAGCAGCTTATTTCTATAGAATGGACAATAAGCAAATAACTTTCAGGATCTCCTAAATCGAAACTTTAGTAAAATTATTGGTTAACGTTATCAAAAATAGAGATCCTAATATTCATAATAGATTTGGTTAAACTAGGCATACCTTAAGATAATGATTACTTGTTTCTAAAAATTTGTGAGGGGCCAGTATTAGATAGTATTATATTGGATAAGGAAAAGGAGATGTGTTGGTGAATACCTTTGGATGTTGAATCAGACTTTTTAGATAAATGTGTAAGGTGCAAGCACCAGAAAGTGGACCACGATAGATCTGCTTCAAGAGACAAGATGAAGTGTCTTATAGGTGACTGCACTTGCAAGACATTTAAGCCGGATAAAAAATATTACAGATCCAGCAAGAAATAGGATTACATATATAACACATTACCGGAAGAGTTCCAGATTAGAATAGGATTGGAATCATTAATTCGATTAGTTGCACATTTGTATGTAGTTTCTTTGCACTTTGGACATTGTCTCTAGCTACCACTGATGAAAATTTAAGTTGTTTAATATTATCCCTTTTCTCAATAATCCTCGCACAACCATTCTTCGCCGAAGACTTTTTGCATTAATTCGATTTGTTTCAAAAGAATAAACTTTATTCTATAAATAAAAGTATCAATAGTCTGTCCTGATGGCCTGTAATATGTCTTATTCCAAAAATATTGGACAAATTACAAGTTATCGAATTGACCTAGTTGATAAGTTCAGGGATTACCTTGTTTATTTTTGTGTAGTTCAGTCAACATCCTGATTAACAAGTCAAAATCATCCTGATTGAGGCGTTCTATTTCATCTATTCGTTCCTTTATGAGATGCTTCGTATCCGCTGCAACTGAATGAAAGCCCTTTCGCAATTCGCCTGATATTAATTTTGCACCGACAGTTGAAATGAATGTACCTAATATCCCTATCCCAGCAAACATGATAAATGTTGCAATGATTCTTCCCTCGGTCGTAACCGGGTATACATCGCCATATCCTACTGTTGATATAGTGCTAACTGCCCACCAGAATGAGTCATCCAAATTCTTTATATTCGCGCCTGGATTGCCTGGCTCGACCAAATAAATGCCAATAGCACCGAAAACTATGGCAAATATCGAGAAACCAGCCAATAGAACAAACTCGCTTCCCCCAATCAATGAAATCAAATTGTATAAGCGGATTAATCTGAAGAAGGTGATAAATCTCAAATTATGTATGATTAATCCAAAAAAGGTCGAGGAGTCAACAACAGAGTATAGTATCAGTGGTAACATTGCTGGGAATTCATACCAATGCCTTAGCAAATAAGCGGACTTGTTCGAAGATGCCTTGGTTCTTAGTGTGAAGTCCCATGCCAGACAGATGACCACAGCCAAATCGAATATGTAGACCGCTGCTTTTTGGCTTGAAGTTAGGGGAAGTATATAGTCAACTAATACTAAAATTAATGAAATTACTGTTAAAGAAGCTATTAATATATCCATCCATCTTTTCATGCCTCTGTTAAATTAAAAATTCTAATAGGTAGAAACGTCTATCAAACTTGATCTATAGGAGAATTTCTTCAATGTTTTTGGTAATTCTCAGGCCATTTTGATCTTCATTTTTGCTAGTTTTGTCATAAGGCCGATGTGGATCCGTGAAGGGCGCGATATCAGCAATATCCTAAGCTAGGTTGTAAATAAATGCAATAGACGAAGTAATTATGAAACAATTACATTGCTGAAGGACTGTATCACGAAATTAATTGATCTCACTAGAAAGTTATGCTGATAATGGTTAGTGTAGAATTAATAGAAAATCTCGACAAAAATTCTATAATTAAATAATTATCAATAATGATTAAGCATAGTGCATTTAATAAATAATATAAAAATTAATTCTATAAACTTATGACTAGGTCAAAGAAGTATAGAATCAACTTCAATTTGGCTGTTTACAATCATAGAACACGTATGTACGAAAATGAAGACGGTACCTACTCGACGTTTGCAGAAGCTCGTAAGAAACAGTGGAAATGTGAGAAATGTCAAAAAATGTTCCCAAATTATAGAATGCTATTGAATCATAAGATCGAAATTCATTCATACTAGGCTGATCGATGTCAATGAGGCCTGAATCTCTAAGATTTCCGTATTGCTTCGTGTCAAATTCAATTGCACTATTTTCAAGTATCGCCAAAGGTTAATTTTGTTTGGGTTTATTACTATTTAGTAAGTTTCAACTGATAATCACTCTAATAATGATGTAGGAATCTATTGAATCCAGAATTAAGGAAAAAGGAGGCCATTACCATCGATTTTATCGGACCTATAAGCCATTGCTATAGTTATATCGTCGCCGCTACCAGAAGAAGTTGTCCTTAAAAGAAGATCATTTAGAATCTTCTGTAATAGATGTGGGCCAATTATTCTCAGTAAATCATGATAAGCATTACCCACTTTCAGGAAATCCTCAGATTTCCTGAAGGAATTGGCATAGCCATCAGTAGAAGCGGCCACTAATACAGGCTTTGCATTATCGATATCCTCGATTGTTGTTCTAAAATCTAGCTCTGCATTTTCAGAACACAGGGATTTAGTTTGATACCGAGAATACTGTATGTCATCTGGAAGCGGTTTCCTTGTATTGCCACTCTCGTCTACTACCAGAATATCTCCATCGCCAATCTGCATATACAATATTAGTGATGCACTAATTGCAACAACTAATAAAGTCGTCCCGTAAGCAATTCTTGCATTTAGTTTCACTTGCTCCAAAAAATCCTTATCCGAGATCTGATCTCCCAATAGCGTTAATTCATTATGGGAAAATTCATTATGTGCATGATGAAGTATAATGCTTTTGTTCCATGCTTTGCAAATCATGTCAGGTATGTCATCTCTACATCCATTCATTTCAAGAACATCTAAATCCCTAAATTTATTCGAGAGGATATCAACTGCAGTATCTACGGCAATTTGAGAGCCAATTCCACTACGGAAGTGAATTAAAGAACCATGTCCGTCTGCGACTGCAATTATCGTTTGTTGGCAATCGGCCCCAGAATAAATTCTGATTGAATCTTGATTGGGCAGCCCAGATATCTGATGATTGGGACCTCTAATGCTATTGCCCAATGTACCCCATTTTTGTTTCGTCAATTAGTCCCAGCTAGTCAATAGAATCATTCATTATTTGTTCTTTGTTACACCTGTACGTCGTAAAGGATTTTTTGAATGCTTCTGCATCTGCATCATTTAATACCACCCCACCTAGCAAACTGTATGGAAAATATTTGCGAACTATTGAAATTAAGTAGTCCTTAGGGAACTAAAAAATACCTAACCACGTTCAGCGACTAATATGCGTGATCCTCATTTTTATGTCTCTTAAGATCCGGAAATTTTGAAAATGTTCTGTCACATTTTTCACACTTCCATTGATGGGCCCTAGCTTGGTCGAACGTGTCAAAGATTTTTTTCCCATTTACATACCTACCGGTCTTATGATCGTACATTGATGGGTTATAGTGTACCCTGTACTTTATCGAATTGGGCTGCAACCTATTGAGAATTAGGATTCAGGCCTTTATATATTATGTGTTACTATCACAAGGATTATAAGATAAAAATTATCTATAAATTTTAACCTAGCTTTCCGATACCGTTATGCTTATAGCAAAGATATTAAGAACAATGATATTGTTTTCAAAGGTGTCGGATATATTGTCTTCCATCAGAGACGGGTCCATGTTGAAGTTTAAGAACAGAGAAAAGGCAGCTTTTACCTTGGCGGCTGTAATTAAGGATTCTATTAAAGGTATTCCCAGGGAAGAAATACTTGTATTAGGTGTTCCAAGGGGTGGCGTAATCATGGCTAGCATTATTTCCCAAAAAATTGGTGCACTTGCGTTTGATATAGTTATTCCAAGAAAATTAGCTGCACCAAATAATCCGGAGTTGGGCGTCGGGGCAATAATGATCGATGGCACACTCTATCTTAACGAGTATGTTGTGAATGCATTGAAAATCACAAAGGAATATTTGGAAGAGGAGAGGCATCGCCAAATTGAAGAGATCAGACGGCGAGAATCTGTATATAGAAAAAATGCTGGATATTATGATGTAAGTAACAAAGTAATTCTTTTGGTAGATGATGGAGCTGCAACCGGAGCAACATTAGTTGCAGCCTCAAGATGGATTAAGAAACAGAAACCCAAGAGGCTCATTATTGCAATCCCAGTAGTCCCGAAGGAAACCCTAGAACTTTTGAAAAAGGAATCTGACGATGTGCAAGCAGTTATCGTACCATCGACCACCAACTTTAGATCTGTGGGTCAATATTACGAGGACTTTGCCTCGGTCAGCGATGAAGAAGTAGTGAAAATAATGAAAAAAGAAAATCATCAAAAGGGTTTCTAGGAGTTTTTAGGGCATCCTTTTCTGATGCTCTTAATCTAGGTTTTCCATATTACGCGAAGCAAAGTCGTTCGTTTACATATTTTGTCAAAAAGTCCAAATCATATACAATTCTACGTAAACAAAAATCTCTTATTTCAACTGATGCGATATGTAGTCTTGTTAACATTTGAGAATAGAACTATCCTTATCTAGGCGATATTGACATTGCTTGCGCCAATTGTGATAGGGCCGGTACAGATTGAGATGCAAAATCGATGATAGGACCATGCCATATTCCAAAACCTATCATGAAAACTATACCGAATATCAATACAGCTACCATGGACCTTGGTTCTCGTACACGGGACATATCTGGACCTTCTTCCATGTACATTTTGCGCATAATCCAAGCATAGTACCCAAGTGATAAGGCACTATTAAGTACGCCAGCAATTGCAAGATATGGACCCCACCATACCAGATCCCCAGTATTAATCGCCGACCCAAATAGTACCAACTTGCTCCAAAAACCATTCAATGGAGGTACTCCTGCAAGGGCGAGTAACGAGATTGACAAAGCAATTGCTGTGATTGGCATTCGCCGTCCCAAACCTCTGTACTTTTCAAGACTATATCCGGCAATACCTATCGCCACAGCGGCAGCCGCTATGAAGGCAGCTGACTTCATAACCGCATGATTCATTATGTGGAACAAGGATCCTGTGAGGGCCTGATCAGAATAAGGCGCGAGGGCCAAGCCTATCATAATGTACCCAGCTTGGGCAATGCTTGAGTATGCCAAAATTCTAGGAACACTTCTCTGAACAAGCGCCCCGAAGTTTCCAAGTGTCATTGTAATTATAGCAATAATGGCAAGAGTCATTGTCCAATCCAAGTTAAGTACGAACAATCCCAGAACAATAACACGAATTGCAGCGGCAAATCCCGCTTTTTTTGTTCCGGCTGCAAGTAACGCACCAATAGTGGTTGGTGCACCCTCATACGCATCAGGAAGCCACATATGAAATGGAACAAGGCCCATTTTGAACCCGAACCCCGCTATGAACAGAGCTATTGCGAGTATGGCAACCGGCATGAGATTCTGTGGCAGAGTGACAAAGGCCTTTATAGCATCTCCAATGTTGGTCGTCCCTGTGATACCATATACCAGACCTATTGCTAAGACAATTATTGCAGAGGAAAGCGCTCCAAACATGAAATATTTGATGGCAGCTTCGTTAGAGACTGGGTCACGCTTTGAGAATGCTGCGAGGGCATATGTCGGGATGGACATAAGTTCCCAGGACACGAGCAGCATAACAAAATCAGTGGAATATGCAATCAGTACCATCCCGATAGTTGAAAGAAGAATTAACGAGTAGTAAGCGGCTGGATTGCTTTTTCTTTTCATAAAGCTCCATGACGAAGCTGTTACCATTACAGATACAATTAGAAATGTGACAGCAAAGAAAGAGCCGAACATGTCGTCCGCAAGTAATCCTGGCCCGAATTCTACACTGGGTAAGGGCTCTCCCGCCAACACCCTATACAAAATGAACCCTATAGTAAGGGCAATTGTTCCGAATGAAATACAACTGTACAGTTTATTATTTGAGCCGCGCTCTCTCTTGATAGCATCTATTACTGGAATAGCTAAACCTACTGCGCCTAAAATTATAGTTACCATAATTGGCGTGGAATAAAAATCAATCATTCTCGATCACCATTCTCTCCTATAGGAACAACATCATGATTATTATCAATAACCCGGCTGCGAAAACGTAGAGATATGTCTGTGTTATGCCCGTCTGTCCTGCCCGTATGACCTTCGAGAAGTATGTCATTGAACCCTGGAGTCCAGGATTTATCCCGTCAATTAGAGTGCTTTCAAAGTATCGCCACACTATACGATAAATTGCAAGCGGCCCTGTTACTGCACCCCAGTAAAGTGCGGTGTTCAAATACCATCTATTGTAAAGAAATTTCCATAATGCTCGTGTTACTGCGCTCTTTGATATTATTTGTGGATCTATCTTTCTTGCCATATAAACAAGGTATCCTAGGGTCCCGCCAATTGCGAACGATGCAATTGACGCCGTCGCCGCCACAGGATCAAGTCCTAAAAAGCCAGAAGGTTCTGTCTCCGATGGGACCTCTACGCTTCCTTCAGTATTTGCATTTTGTTGAGACACAATCTGCTCATCGCCTACGCCTATACCAAATACGTTTGCAAGGTATGCTGAAAATAATTCGTGCAATTCATACTCAAACACAAATCCAACAAGTCCTATCGCAATACTTGCCACTGCCAGTATTGCAAACGGGACCCACATTACAGGTCCTACTTCATGAACGTGATGTCCTTTCTCTTCCGACTGTTTAATATGAGTACTTTCTTTCCCAAAGAATGTCATTCCTAACATTCTAAACGTGTAGAAAGCAGTCATTATGGATACCATTACGGCTATTGCAAAGAGTGGCAGGGCATATGTGTAACCAGAATTAAAAACTGCAGCAAATATTGCATCTTTACTCCAAAATCCTGATGTAATTAGTGGAGCCGCAGCCAACGAAAGTCCTGCTAGAAGCATAAACACGTATGTCTTTTTCATTTTCGATTTTAATCCTCCCATATCAGTCATGTATCTCGATCCAACCGCGTGTAATACCGCTCCTGCTCCCATAAACAGGGCAGCCTTAAACATGGCATGACTCATCAAGTGAAAGAACCCCGCAGTGTAGCCATCAACGAAGGATGAAGACAATCCAGCTATTCCCAGTGCCATCATCATTAGTCCTATCTGCGAACCTGTCGAATATGCCAATACTTTCTTAATTTCGGGATTGACAATTGCTTGGGTTGCAAGTAGAAATGCGGTAATTGCTCCGACCCATGCCACAACTTCAAAGAATTGTGATGAGTTGAGCGCTGACACAGCAAAAAATAAAGGTGCTATTCTGGCAACTAGGAATACTCCGGCTTTGACCATTGTAGCTGCATGAATTAGAGCTGAAACAGCCGTAGGACCAGTCATTGCTTCTAGTAACCATTCATTTAATGGAAACTGCGCGGATTTCCCGATAGCCCCACCGAAGATCAGAACGGCCGCGGGAACAAGCACATTGTTCTTGGCCATTTCCTCTGCCCATCCCTGGTCTTGGAGCAATTCAGTGAAACCAAAAGTACCTGCATATGAAAAAATGAGGAACATTCCTGCCAGCATCATAATGTCACCAGCTTTCGTCATAAGCCAGGCCTTTAAGCCAGCATGTGTTGGAGAAGCCCACATTTGAATTCCCCCTGCATAATGGCCGGGTGTTCCTACATACTGCTTTCGCTTATCCTGATACCAAAAGCCTATTAGGGCAAACGAGGCAAGTCCAACACCTTCCCAGCCAAAAAACAGCATTAGTAGATTATCTGATAGCACTATTAGTTGCATCGATCCAATGAAAAAGAGCATAAAAAACCAGTATCTGGTGAGGTTTTTGTCCCCGTGCATATAGCTGGTTGAATATATGAATATGAGCAAGGAGATCCAAGCTACTAGATTGGCCATAAGAATAGAAAGCGAGTCTGCCAAAACTCCTGCCTGTATGTTTAGGAGAGGTATCCAATTTATTTGACTGTGAACTAGTGAACCTGACATTCCCAACGGCAATAACGACACAGCAGCTATTGCACTTGCCATGGCAAACGCAACAGCAGTGTAATTACGTACCCTTTTTCCAGCCTTTGCAACGGCCGGCATAATCGCTGCACCAACAAATGGTAATATCCAAATTAACCAAGCATTTACTGCAATACCTTCAAATCCGATTATTTCTACCACGTAATTGTTCCGCCCCCCAAGCAGAATAAGCCAATTTTCACTTTCTCTTTTCCAAGTTCATATTCCATAGTTCGTATTATTCCGATGTGTTTCAATTTTTAATTAGTGCCTCCTTGCAACATAGTACTTGTTAAGCTGGCGTTACTGTTTATCATACTGATATTTGTGCCATCTGCATGTACAGGGACAGGAAGAGGTAAAACCGTCTTGTCTCCTTCAAACATACTTTGTATATATTCTGTGAGTGGATTCAATAACGGTTGAGGATAGACGCCTATGATCAATGTGAGGCCTGCCAATACTGCCATGGTTACTATCACGTATCTATTGGGATCGCGGACATTAGCGAACTGCTCGGGTGTTTTTCCAAAGAAAATTCTCTTATACATCCAAAGAATATAGGCAGACGATAGAACTGTTGCAAGTATACCAAACGCAAAAACAGCTACTCTCATAGCATCGCCGTGAGTAACTGCTGTTTGGAGTACTCCATTAAATAGTATCCATTCAGCCATAAATCCGCTTGTAGGAGGAACCCCCATGATTGTTAAGGCACCTATCATAGCAATGACCGCTGTATAGGGCATTTTACCGGCCAACCCGCCAAGTTTGGACATACTCCTAGTCCCAGTCTGGAGAATAATTGCACCTGCCATCATGAAGAGGATGGCTTTACCTAATCCATGGCTTACGTACATAAAAGTTCCTCCAGTGATCCCCAAAATGCTCTCCGAGCCAAGTCCGAATATGATATAACCCATCTGGCTCACACTGGAATAAGCCAACACTTTCTTGATGTCATCTTGCATTATTGCCATTGCTCCGCCATAAATCATTGTGGCAAGCCCCCATAGATTTATGTAGATAGCATATTGGGAATAATCACCTACTAGCAAGTCCATCCACAATCGTAGGAGACCGTATGCTCCGATACCAATCATGGCAGGAGAAAGTAAAGCTGAAATTGGGGTTGGGGCCTCGGCATGTGCGTACGGTAGCCATATATGGACACCAAATGCGGCAAGTTTTACACCCAATCCAATGACAAGCGCAAAGATGATAATTGACAACCACTGCGCGGGAATCTGAGAAGAGTGGGCTCTCACAGTGTCATAATCAAAACCCCCGGCGAAGAATCCCATGGCAAGTAATCCCAAAAGGAGAACCACTGCCCCCACATGTGTCCAGAAGAAGAACATAAGGGCTATTCTCCTTCTCGCGCCATAGCCATAGAATGCTATCAAGAAAAATGACGGAACAAGCATCAACTCAAAAAATACGTAAAACTCGATGAGGTTAGTAGATAGTACTGTTCCGAGCATGCCCATAGAAAATGTCAAGAACAATGCGTAATAGAGCCCAAAGTGATGTCTGATGTATCCCTGTTCTTGATATGCCGAAGTTAGTACCGTTCTGGCATGCGTATTCTGCCTAGTCTGACCTGCTATCGAATCAGAACCACGAGAATTTCCTGAATTCGCAGTGGAGGTAGAACCTTGACCTGTTCCACCTTGCTCACGGAATCGATCAGTAATCTTGTGTAACATGTACGGCTTTGAATACAATGTGAGCACAGTACATAGAACATAAATTATTGCAGCAAAGGGAAGACTAAGGCCGTCAAGTCTTAAGCCAAAATCACCGGCAAATGGACTCCAAGTATATGATTCTGAGTAACCAGATGTCCCGCCGTGCAATGAAAAAGCAGGAATTAAAAGTAATGCAGTGGAAATTGCCATAACACCAAATGAAAACCAGACTGAACTGTTCACACCTATTCTTTTTGCAATTAAATAGGATGCTGGGGCTAGAAGTAATGGAAGAAACGTGGCAGCAAGTAAGAAATAAGATTCAGACATATTTCCTTTCTACCTTCCTGTACAACTCATTTCCTATCAAATAAAAGAGATCAGCCTCGTAAACTCCTAAACTGTTCTACGTCTATTTCTTTGTAAAGTCTGTAAGCTATTATTATTATACCAAGTCCGACGGCTACTTCTGCAGCCGCTATTGCAATAGAGAACAGTGCAAAGACTTGCCCCTGTACATTGTGCAGTTCTCTGGCGAATGCGATTAGATTAAGATTCGCAGCGTTTGCAATAATTTCTATTGAGAACAACATTCGTATGGCATTGCGCTTTACTACTAGCCCGTAGATACCAATAGCAAAGAGAACAATTGACACAAGTAATACATCTATTAGATCAATCATTTTCTTTAACTATATCCTCTCGTCTCGCCAGAGCCAATGCTCCAATAACCGCTCCAGCCAGTGTAAATCCAAGAACAATCAGCGCAGGAGAGTAATATGTAAGCATACTCTTCCCTATCTCGACAATATCAACAGGTGTTGAATTAGGATTACCAAATGTAGGATCTCTTACTCCAGATGCAAGAAATATTGAGCCTATACCACCCATAGTTATTAGCATAAGAAGTATACCAGCTATCTTCCTTCCTCTATCCTCTCTTGCTGTGAAGAGCTCTTGAGTTCTAACTAGCATGACTGCAAAGATTACCAGGACGGCCACAGCCCCAACATAAACAGCTATCTGGAACATGGCAACGAATGGTGCATCAAGAAGTAGGAAAAAACCTGCTATTCCCAGCATTGAAATTGCGAGAGCAATTGCACCATATATTAGCTCCTTACTCTCAAGTGAAATAATTGCCGATCCTATAGTAAGGACTGCAACCCCATAAAATATAGCATCAGCCATGACTGTTTCCTCTCTTGTCGATTCCTAGATTCGTGGTGTAATAATAATTCTGTTCGAGAGCCAATAAATAAGTACATGAATACGGGTGTTCATTCCTAAGTGATCGGATCCTGCACTTCAATCTTATGCACAAATTATAGAATTCCCTTGTCTTCATTGGACCAAACCTCCAGGGCCCGCTATACCCCCATAGACTAACGCCAATGCTACGAAAATATTGATAAATGATAGTACGATCAATTTATACCATCCCGTATGTAGAAGTATATCAATTCTTATTCTAGGATTGATACCTCTTGGGAGTAGCAGTAGCATTATGACACCAAAGGTTTTAATCGTAAACCAAAATGCGGCATTGACAGTAATTGCATTGTAAATTTGAACCCCACTATATCCAGGAATAAGCTCTTTCGGAAATATTTGTGGTCCACTCCATCCTCCAAGAAATAAAATTACAAAAAGAGCAGCAAGCGCATACAATTTTAGATATGTTCCCAATTGAAGTAGCCCATAAATCATACCTGAAGTTTCTGTAAGCCACCCCGCAACTATTTCGCTTTCAGCTTCAGGGAGGTCAAACGGGATTCTTTCAAGCTCTGCCAATGAGGAGATGTAGAAAACAAATGCACTGATTGGCAGGAATAAAATGAACCAGTAAGGATTTTGTGATGTAGCAATTTCAGAAAGATTAAGAGAACCTGAGAGAACAACTACGGATAGAGCTGAGAGTATGAACGGAATTTCAAATGCAATCATTTGATGAAGCGCCCTTAGTCCACCTATGAATGGATATTTGCTGTTACTAGCCCAAGAGAATAATAGGGCGAATAACGGGAAGAAGCCCAAGATCGCAAAGACAGCAAGTAGTCCTACATCAACGTCAGCGACGACCCAACCTGGAGCTACTGGTATTAAGGCTACCACAGCAGCGGCCGTTGCAACAAAGGCGATGGGGGTTGCCCAGAAAATTGGCTTATCAGCGCCAGACGGGACTATGATCTCTTTGGAGATAAGTTTCAACCCATCAGCTATGAGTTGAAGAATACCCTCAATTTTACCTGCATAGAGAGGCCCTATTCTAAGTTGCATCTTTGCAAGGAATTTTCTTTCTATGAAAATTGTTGCTGCTGCTATTATGGCGGCATACATGAACCCTGGAAAAACTGCGACTCTAAATATATCCGTATGAATGAAGGACTTGATAATAGGAAGCGTTCTAGATGGGTCTACCATCATAGAAAAGAAAAGGTACGGCGTCAAGACTTCTCCTTCCACGGGCGGCAAAGGCACGTAGAACAAAATGATGAAAATCAGCGGAAGAACTATTAGTGTAACTATGACTAAAATCCAAAATACAAGCCATATCACGCTTGCCACAAAATTTCCAAATGTAAATTTTTGAGGAGCAGACGCCATTTACCTGTCTGCCTCCACAGGCCAGTAATTCAATGACCAGTAAATTGATGGCATATCGCCCAATTTAGACCCTACAAGCAGAAAAGGAAGAGCTAGCATGTTTCTGAATGATCCCACGGAGATCTTTACTCTATAAGGTTTTGGGCTACCATCACTAATAATATAATATCCCAAAGCCCCTCTAGCTGATTCTACTCGTTTATAAGATTCTCCTGCTGGTCCTTTTGGATTAGGCTGCAATTTAGCACGTACTTCTCCTGCTTGTGGTATCTTATCTAGTAATTGCCTCAAAATGTGACAAGATTCTCGCATATCCAGAAATGGTATCATCGATCTTGCAAACGAATCTCCGCTTTTCATATATTGTACCTGAAAATCAATCTCATTATAGATATCATATGGTTCTGCTTTACGGACGTCAAAAGGCACGCCTGATGCTCTGACAACAGATCCTGTTACACCTAGGCTAATCGCATCTTCCTTTCTTAAAGTTCCGACACCCTCAGTTCTCTGACGAAACAGCGGGTTGTTATAGAATATATCTTCGTATTCAACGAGTCTTTTTTCAAAATATGCGATTTGCCTTAAACAACGTTCCTTAAAGCCTTCTGGCATATCATTTCTGACTCCACCAGGAATATTAAATGCATGAGTGACCCTGGCCCCAGTTAAGGCTTCTAATAGGTCGATAAACAATTCTCTGTCTCCTGTAGGCCACATAAACATTGTAGAGTGACCCAAGAAAATACCATAAATCGCGAGCCAATATAGCGTGTATACCTGTCTATTTAATTCAGATGCTATAGCACGTATGAATTGTCCTCGTCTTGGAACCTCGATATTAACAAGTTCCTCAACTGCCAAACTGTAAGAATAAGTGATGTTATTAGAATCGTGAATAACTGGTCGTTCAAGATGTGGAATATTCTGGATGAAGTTTCGATACTCTGACATTTTTTCTTCGCCTCGATGCACATAACCTGGGTCTGGATCGCAGTAAACGATATAGTCTCCATCCACCTTAACAGTAAATCTAAAATGGCCTGATCCAGGATGTTGGGGTCCTACGCTTAGAGTCATTAGACGGTCTTCTTCAGTTTCCTTCACGATTTCTAGACCCATCTTGATGGTTTCATCGACTTTTTCTTGGAAATCCGTCATTTTCTTCCACTCAGCCTCTAATTGAGAGCTATCTACCCTTGATCCTAAAGTCCTTTCTAAGAGGAGGGATATCAGCCCAATCTTCAGGTAATAGAAATCTCTCCATTCTAGGATGTCCTTCAAAGTAAACCCCAACCATTTCGTATGTCTCTCTCTCATGATATTCCACACTTTTGAACACATTGATAAGACTAGGAATGCGTGGCTCATCTCGATTGACTCTAGAAGACAAAGCGAGGATTTTTGGAACAATATTCTCATCGGTATAAGAACTAAGATGGTAAACGATCTCAATCTGATTTTCTTTTGGGTAATCTGTCCCCGCAACTGATTCAGCATGATCAAAACTGAAGGTCTCCTTGATGAATGTTGCTACTCGTAAAATATCTTGAGGCGGTACCCTTATTTTCATTCTTGAAGGCCGGACATAGACTACCTCTATCATGTTACCGTAAGCAGATACGATCATGTTGATGATTTCCTGCTCAAGATTAGAAGCCAAGGAGGAGGCTGTTGGTGATATAGCATCAGCTGTGCCATTAGCAGGCCTAGCATCGGTCGTGTTTATTCTTACTTTTACTTTAGATTCATTAGGTTGTACATGTTCTTCTATCGTAGAATCATTTGGAAGGTCGTTCCCCTCAGTTCTAGATTTTTTAGAATTCATTCTATCTTATCTTCGACCTTTTGATCTTTTCTTGTAGTAACATACAACCTTGTATCAGTGTTTCGGGCCTTGGAGGACAGCCTGGAACGTACACATCAACCGGTATAACTCCGTCCACACCTGGAAGGACATTATAGGAATCAATGTAAAGTCCCCCGGTGATTGCACATGCTCCCATAGCAATAACGTACTTGGGCTCTGGCATTTGATCATAAACCATTCTTAAACGCGGAGCCATTTTCCTTGTAACAGTCCCCTGAACTACGATAAGGTCACATTGTCTTAGAGAGCCGAACGCTTCAATTATACCAAATCTTTCTACATCGTAACGAGGGCCTGATGCTGCTCCAAATTCTACACTGCAACATGCAGTCTCAAGATGAACTGGCCATAGAGACCATATTCGTCCCCAATTAATGGCATAACCAAGAGGTAAATCGAGAGCCTTTGTAAGAACATCCCCCAGTTTTCCAACCAGAATGTTAACGTTAGTTGGATTGATCAGGTCTTTTAACAAAGCCTATATCTACTCTCCTCAGAATATAGATATTTAACATTTACCGGATTGTAAATTATCACCATATTCCCTTTCTCCCAGAGAGATATAATGCGTAAGCCATGGCTGCGAACATTATGGCAAGGAATCCAATTATTGGAAGAGTGGCAGATCGCGGGATAATAGACAACGCACTTGCCCAGGCATACAAGAAAATTGAAAGCACATCAAAAACTACAAACATTAGGATGTATGCGTAATATTGCATCATGAAATGAGATCTGCCGGCTCCAGAAGGCATTTGACCGCATTCCATGGGCAAGAACTTTACAGGGTTATAACTTCGTCTTGGTGATAACAGTTTAGACAATACTAAGGCTGGAACCGATGCGACCAAACCGAAACCGAGCATATAGATAACAGGAGCGAATTGAGCAGCGGTTTCTCCGGCCAATTATTAATCTGGTGCTTTTCAATTCATATAAAAATCTTGCTTCATCTACCTAACACCATGTCAAAGAGTTTTCTCGCCATTAACTGGGGATGATGAAGTGACAATCTTAGCATTTTGCTGGTTGTAAAATCTGCTCTTATGAAGTCTAGAAACTCGTCCTCTGAGATAGACTTTAAGATCTTGATTTCCTTATCCCACTGTTCGTCAGTCAAGGCCAACCATCTTGACTGAACCTTTTGTGCAGAATTTACTCTGGATTCGATCAATTTTCTCCAAGTTGTTTCGTAATTGATGAGCGATTCTTTACTTGCACCGCTAGACAATGAATTGGCACCCACTTCTCCTGCGAGTCGACCAAATTCAATAGCGAAACGTATTCCTTCCAGTATCAGCGGGTTTGATTGTCCCGCAGAATCACCGACTAATAGTAGACCATCATGTGTAGAAGTTCTAATACAGCCTTCGTTTGGAATTAGTCCATAGTGTAGCTCAATTGGTTGTAATGTTGAGAGTTCGTTCAGAGGTTTCACTCTCTTTTCAATTAGTTCATTCAAAATCTTCAACGGATCCGATCTAGATTCTGGCCTGCCCACACCTACTCCAATTCTTACTCTGTCTTTAGAAATAGGAAATAGCCACGCGTAACCTGCTTCAGAATATATACTGCCAACCATCAATGTCCATGTTTCTGGATCAACCTCGCTGCAAAAACATTCATACTCAGCGCCTATTCCGTATCGCTTCCATTCTGGAACAAGTTCTGCCCGTCTTGCGACTGTACTGCTGAAACCGCTTGCATCAATTACCAGCTTTGATCTAATCTCAAGATCTCCCTTCGGGGTTCTGGCCTTGACTCCTGCAATTCTTGATGAATTCGATATAACATCATTAACCCGACTTCTTACCATAATATCTGATCCTGATTTGACTGCCAATGAAGCCAAATATTGATATGTGGCCCGAACATCCAATACGCAGGACCTTGCAACTTCCCCGCTAAATGTAACCTCGTTTGTTGGAGATATGATTCTGTAGTTCTTGATTGGGTTGTAATATTTTTCAGGTATTCCTAGTGTGTTCATGCTATCAATCCAACTCACTCCACTAGTTCTAACGAACTGGCCTACAGCATCATCTTTTTCCAACAGGATCGTCGTAGCCTGCAATTTTGATGCAGAATAAGCTGCAGAAAGCCCTGCGGGACCTCCTCCTACTACAACTATGTCATACTGCATTTGATGTCACCAACACTTCATCCATTACGGTACGCACTTAACAATTGTGTTCAATATTATTTTCTTTCTGATTGTTAAACTGGTCGCACAATAGAACTTAGATCTTGATATCTATCTTGTATTTCAGCCATTATCGTGCAAATTAAGTTCTGGCTCAAGCCTTCTTATTCTAACCCTTGTAAGGTTTTTGTATAGCAAGTGCACGGGTACTCTAGTGAGCAAACCTGAATGCCTTAACGAACTGAAAGAAGGTGACAGAGCACCAAATTTTACTTTTTCAGATGAGAGTGGAGCCTCAATTGAGCTATGGGACCTAGTGAAAAGAAAAAGAGCCGTAGTTTATTTTTATCCTCGCGATTTCACGCCCGGCTGTACTGAGGAGGCTCATGAATTTACAGCAGATTACCAAACGTTCCTAAGAAATGGCATTGAGATAATTGGTGTTAGCCCTGACGATGATGTCTCACATAAGAGATTTAGAGAGAAGATGAAAATTCCTTACTGTTTAGCATCTGATCCATCTAATACTGTCGCGAAAAGCTATGGTGTTTATGGCCCCAAAAAATTCATGGGAAAGGAATATGTGGGCATTCATAGGACTACGTTTCTGGTTAACAAAGACGGCTACATTATTAAGGTCTTCAAGAAAGTAAAGCCTTCTAGACATAGTGAGGAAGTTCTCGGTGCATTCGATATAAGATGATGCATTCAAAATGCACCGTTATGTTCATCATTATATCGTATCGTATGTAATGGTAATATTGTGGCTACTATCTACCATACATGTTATAAATCGCGCCTTCCAAATGGGGATAATCTATTTCTAGATATGAAAGTGTTGATTCTAAAACTTTTTCAGCTATCTGAAATTTAGGCTTGGACTGAACATCCGATTGGACACATTCAGAAGCTGTGATCAATATCATTTCAGAATGTAAATTCCACTCACCTATCGACGACTCTGATATTAGATCATTTAGGATGTTAACCAGTTTTAGTAGAGCTGATATGATAATGACTCTCGTCACTTGCAATATTGATTTCATTGAGGATTCGTCCTCAAGGCCTGGCACCAAATTACAAATCTTGCATTGATAATAATCTAGATTTTTCGCAATACTAAATGTCTTGCCTAAGCTAGGATATTTTTTCTTCTGAAGTGTACTTAACACACAGCTTCGAAATAGCCCATCGCTCTTTTCTACCTTGAACTCGCTTGATGTAATTCCATCACTGGAAATAGCGGAAAAACAATACGAAGTTTCGATGTACTTTTTGATGATTTTTTGGGCCAAATCTGACAAGTTAGTCACAATCAAATTCAAGGCCAATATAAGGCTAGTTCATATATGCAAGGTAATACAACAAAATTATGGTATCCACATGTAATATTACAACAAAATTCGGCACTATAAAAATCGAGCTAATGCCTCAATTAGCGCCCAATACTGTTACTAACTTCAAGAAGTTAGTCCATTCCGGTTTTTACGATCATCTATTGTTTCACCGCATAGTACCAGGATTTGTGATCCAAGGAGGAGATCCGAATTCAAAAGATCGGAAGAATCGCCAGATCTGGGGTACTGGTGGCCCAGGCTGGAAAATTAACGCAGAATTCAATGAAATGAGACATTCAAGAGGTATCGTGTCGATGGCAAGATCCCACGATCCCGATAGTGCAGGGTCACAGTTTTTTATTGTCATAAAGGACTCTTACTTTTTAGACGGTCAATACACTGTCTTTGGTAAGGTTCTTGAAGGCATGGATATTGTGGACAAGATCGCCTCTACTTCTACCGACAACAATGACGCACCGCTTGACGAGCAAGATGCAGAACTTGTCAAAGTTACTATAAGTGAATGAATGGTTTGGAGGTAGAAATATTATTACCTAGTTCAATGATTAGAACTAGACTCGATAAATAATTGAGTTACTTATCTGGTGTATTAGTCGACGAGGATTCCACGAGCTCAGATACATGTTCTAAAATCTTAATGTGATGCTCCTCATCTACTACAATACTCCTTAGGAAGGATTTAGTTTCTATGTCGTCAGCCAATTCTAAACATTTTACCAGCAAATCTCTTGACTCCTTTTCGTCCTCAATAGAGGCAGAGATTCCCTTCTTCGTAAAAGGAAAGCTACTTGTCGCGCCTTCTATGTCCGCCATAATGCTTGCGATGTATTCTATATGTCTGAGACCGTCATTAAGGAGATTATAGATATAATTCCTAATTAATGAATTACTAATAGTGCTTAGCACAGACATGTAGTGGTTCATTTCTTTTAGTTCAGCCTCGTGTTGCGATTTTAACAATGAGTAAAGCTTCTGCTTCTTTTCAATTGCATTGAAATCTGGTTTCAATACAAAAACAATGATACTTAAGTATAATTAAATTTTCCATATGCAACATTAGCTAAGAATCTAGCCGACAAGTCGACTAATCTGAGTCTTCCCATTCCCTACTTTAAAGGAAAGGCATCAATCAGAACATCTTAAAAATATCGTTACTAATTCGCATTATTTTGCATTCTACATTTTGGTGGAATCGCATGCAAGAATTGTAGACACCTGCTACGACCACCGTCTACACCATTATCAAGGCATTTAGAACTCCAAAAGCAGATTGAGTTTGAAGCTATACTGGTGCGGGAGATGGGATTTGAACCCACGAACCCCTAAGGGATAAGAGCCTCAGTCTTACGCCGTTGACCATGCTGGGCGACTCCCGCATATTTGTAGCGGTTTGATTTCGGCTAATTTGAATATTTCTTGGTTCTAATGGATAGTACAACAACAACATTATTTGAGGGCTAAAAAGATTGTATTATATTATGGTAGCTGCGCTATTATCAATCGACACAAGATGTTAGTTCCTGTAAGATGCTTCACCTGTGGAAATGTAGTGGCTGATAGGTTTCTAGAATTTTCTAACAGAGTAAAATCTGGGGAAGATCCTGCTCAGATTATGGACTTGATTGGAATTAAAAAATACTGCTGTAGGAGAATGTTTCTATCTTGTGTGGAAACAATTTATCAGGTGATTCCTTACTATGAAGCACTTAGAAGAAGGATGTCAGAAATTCAGTCAGAAATAGACTAGACCCCTCATGTCGGTGATCACCTCAGTTAAAGGTCGGATCGTATTCAATAGTAGAGGAAATAAATCGATTGAAATTGACGTTATTACAGATAGCCGATACATGGGCAGAGCATGTGCGCCTTCAGGAGCGAGTGTGGGTCGCCATGAAGCTGTAAGCTTCGCCAAAAATGAACCAGAGTTATCGCTGCAGATATTTAATTCAAATCAGGATAAATTTGTCGGGTTGGAAGCTAAGGACCCAAAGGCAATATTTGAAGTCCTCAAGTCCATTGATAATTCTGAAACGTATCAGAAAATAGGGGGAGCTGTCGCTTATGCCTTGAGCATTGCCGCGGCAGACGCAGCTTCGAAATCGGAAAATATTCCATTGTTTAAGGTTCTTAGACCTTCAGGTCCCTATAAATTCCCATTTCCGATAGGCAACGTGCTTGGAGGTGGATCCCATGCGGGACCTGGAACGCCGGATATTCAGGAGATCCTTGTCTGTCCGCTCGTAGCAGATAACATGATAGATGCGTTGGAGCTGAATTTCAAGGTGCATAGGGAAGTAGGGAATATTCTCGAAGGTATTGATAAGAAATTTACAAAAGGAAGAGGAGATGAGGGGGCGTGGGCACCCAATTTGAATAATGATATGGCTGTATCAGTCGTCGCTACTGCGATAGATAACCTAGGCTTTCGACTTGGAAAAGAAATGGCCATTGGAATTGATTTTGCAGCTTCGTCGTTATGGGATGAATCTAGCAAATCGTATCGTTATGATCGGCAAGGGATATCTCGCAGCTCCGAGCAACAAATTCAATTTGTATTAGAGTTAGCAGATAAGTACAAGCTCCTCTATATGGAAGATCCAGTCCACGAAGACGACTTTCAAAATATGGCGAAAATAACCAAGAGTGCAAATTGTCTTGTTGTTGGTGACGATATGCTGGTTACAAACACTGAAAGACTGCTGAAGGCGAAAGCGGCAGGAGCGTGTAGCGGCGCTATCCTCAAAGTAAATCAGGCTGGAAGCCTTCATGAAGCTATGAACTTTTCACTTGAGGCTAACAATAGTGGGGTAAAAATAATAACATCCCATAGATCAGGAGAATCTATAGACTCTCATCTTGCTCACATTGCTATTGCTACCTCTTCTGTAATGATTAAGAGCGGAATTCTTGGAGGCGAAAGAATTGCGAAGTTGAATGAGCTTGTTCGTCTTTCAGAGTATGGTTTAATAGAAGGTATGGCAGAAGTGTCCAATATTTACCATGAATGACGATAATCAAATTAGTGATGTAAATCCCTCCCCCGAAGGTGAAGAAAATATAGTACCAACTGAAACCGATGAGGGTATTTCAGGTGGCTCATCAGATATTGCCAATGAAAAGGATCTAGACGAAGGACGACAAGAAGGAGATAACCTTGAAAAAATGATCCTGGCAACAGGCATTAGAGTGGGGACTCCAGTTAAGACAAAATTTATGACACCCTTTATAGTACGTGCAAATCCTGAAGGACTATACATTCTGGATATTAGTAAGACGCTATCGAGAATAGACGTCGCTGCAAAATTCATTAGTAGAGCAGATATATCACGCGTAGCCATAACTTCCGCAAGGGAGTACGGAAAAACTCCAGTATTAAAATTCTGTGAACTTACCGGTGCAACAAGGATTTTAGGTCGCTTTATGCCGGGTACATTCACTAATCCGTCCCTTCCAGATTATATGGAACCAGAACTTGTTATCGTAACCGATCCTCAAGCTGACCAACAAGCAGTCATCGAAGCGACAAGGGCTGGTGTGCCAGTCATTGCAGTATCCAATAGCGATAATGTCACATCAAAAGTTGATTTGATAATTCCTGCTAACAATAGAGGGAGAAAAGCGCTAGCCACGGTATACTGGTTACTTGCAAGAGAGGTATTGAAGAAGCAGGATAAAATCCGATCCGACAGTGGAATGCCATTATCTATAGATGATTTCGAAACCAAACTGGTCGAAGAGACTCCTTGAGGGATTTTGAGAGGAAACCAGCAGTTTCAGGCTTATTTTATCCTAACAAGAAAGAAGACCTTCTGCAAACGATTAAGTCTTTGTTTTTAGACTCAAAATTTGGGCCCGGTGCACTTCCACCTTCAGGAGAGAGTGGGAAAGTATATGGCATAGTATCCCCTCATGCGGGGTATGTTTACTCAGGAGCTGTAGCAGCCAGTGCATTTTATGCATTATCATCTTCAAATTTTGATGCTGCGATAATAATCGGGCCTAATCATTACGGAATTGGCGCTGAGGTTAGTACGATGAATGAAGGAATTTGGATAACTCCAATAGGAAAAGCTCGAATTGATGGAGAATTAGCAAGAGAAATATCTGACCATTGCAATAATGTGAAGGTAGACCCCATCGCACACAGCAGAGATCACTGTATTGAGGTTCAGATTCCGTTCCTGCAGTATATCAACAAATCTGCTTCCATTTTGCCAATTATTCTGAGAGACCAAGATAAGAATACATCGATCGAATTGGGGAAGTGCATAGCTAAGATGATCAAAAATAAGAGGGTTATGCTCGTAGCTTCCTCTGACCTAACACACTATGAACCAAACGATCGAGCATATGCCAAAGATACTAAATTAATATCTTCTATCCAAGAAATGAATCTTTCCCATTTTTATTCCGTTCTTGAAAATTCTCGAGTTACTGCTTGTGGTTACGGTGCGATAGCAACAGTTATGATGGCGGCCAAAGAATGCGGAGCAGTCAATGGCAAATTATTAAGATACGCAACAAGTGGCGACGTTACAGGAGATGTTAATTCTGTTGTAGGCTACTCAGCTATAGTCTTTACATGAATCTACCATGAATGAAAATCATGGGATGTACGTCCGGGCATCGGCTCCGGCTAAACTAACCCTTTTTGGGGAACATTTTGTTGTATACGGTAGTCCCGCTATATTGGCTTCAATCAACAAGAGAATCTCGGTCACTTTGAAGCCCAATAGGATGAATACTGTAAGTATAAAATATGGTAGAATGAGAATGGATGTGCCTATTATTAATGGCAGGGTTCACAAAATGGGTACGAGCTCAAGATCATTTCTCCATCCAATATTGAGTTGTCTGTTTGATATGCAAAGCGAGCTTGGAAGTTTGAGTGGACTCGATGTTTCGATAGAATCGCAGGTACCACACGGAGAGGGTCTTGGATCTTCAGCTGCTTCTTGTGTTGCTGCGGCAGGTGCATTTTATTCACTTATTTTCAAAAAAGATAGAAAGAAAATCTTTGAAGCCGCCGCGCATGCTGAACGTACAATTCATAAACATTCATCTGGAGCTGATTGTTATGCAAGCACATTTGGTGGCATTTTGCACTATAAACCAACATCGGGTCATAGGCAGATTAGAATCAAAAAGAAAATTTTATTTGTTATTTGCACAACAGGAATCAAACATAAGACTCAGAACCTTGTTTTGAGAGTAAAACGAATGAAAGAAAATAATCCTACAGAATTTAGGGGATTAGCGAAAAGGGCCAATAATATATGCAGTGATGCTAGAAGGGCTTTAGTATTTGGAAACTATGCAGCTCTAGGCACACTCCTTACCGAGAATCATGAATTACTCAAGAAGCTCAATGTTTCACATCCTAAATTGGAGGAATTTATTGAAATTTGTACGAATAGCGGTGCGTTAGGATGTAAGCTCACAGGAGCAGGTGGAGGAGGTTCAATTATTGCATTGATCCCAAATCATGACAGTCGCAACATCATTTCAGATATTAGAAAAAAAATACCACAATCAATGCTTGCAGAATTAGATTTTGACGGAATTCAGATTGCTCAAGGCTTAAATTCTATTAAAAAATTCTGATTTTTTATGGCTGCAGAACTTGCACTTATTAAACTAGGCGGGTCTGTTGTTACCAACAAGGAAACTCCTTTAACTCCAAACAATTTCGCTATTAAAAAAATTTCAAAGGTCCTTTCTTCTGTTAGAATGCCAATGATCCTTGTTCACGGTGGTGGCTCATTTGGCCATTATTGGTCATTGAAATACGACATGCACTCTCTTCCAAATGAATATGATCCTCATGGAATAGCAATCGTGCACGAATCAATGGTTCATCTTGACCAGATCATAATAAAGTCCATGTTGAATTACGGAATGAATCCATATTCAATACCCCCAACCACTTTGACCTTAAATCGCAAACCAATTCGGGAGAAAATTGTAGAATTGTCAACTATGACTAGGAGAAACATTATCCCTGTCACTTTCGGAGATATTGTCCATGGGAGATACTTAAAATACTCAATCATCTCGGGCGATGAAATAATGACTCTAATTGCAGCCATTTTAAGACCTACTAAGATCATTTTTGCTCTCAACGTTGATGGTTTGTACCAGAATTTGCAATACAAACAACTTATACGCATTTATGATAATATCAATGCAGTACGATTCGGAACTGTTGAGGCAGACGTCACTGGTGGAATGAGAAGAAAAGTACTAGAGGCTCTGAAGATATCTAGATTGGGCCTTGACGTTTGGATAGTAAATGGATTGAGACCCGAAAGAATAAAAAAGATCTTGAATGACGAGGAAGCAGAAGGTACAGTAATAAAGGGAAAGAGAGGCAGTACCTAAATGCCCGATTCCTCGGATCTTTTTTCGGATCTTAATGTTATTCAAGAACGAAAAAAAGAAGGGATTCTTATCCCCTTAACAAAAGATGTTCAAGCAAGAAGAACATCGAACTATTTGGAATATGTTAAGTTAATACATAATGCACTGCCTGAGCTGGACTACGACTCAGTAGAAACATCTTGCACTTTCCTGGGACACAAACTCTCGGCGCCCATTATTATCGATTGTATGACTGGTGGAACCTCCGAAGCGATTAAGATTAATTCGAGGTTGGGTCAATTGGCTGAAAAGTTTGGCTTAGCAATGGGACTTGGAAGTCAAAGGGCAGGACTTCGGAATGCTCAATTGGCCGAGACCTATGCTATTGCCAGAAATAACGCACCTAGTGCATTTCTAATTGCAAACATAGGCGGCGCTCAACTTTCAAAGGGTATGACCATTGACGAGATCGCTAGAATAATTGAGATGATCAAAGCAAACGCACTTGCAATTCATCTCAATCCGTTACAAGAGCTTGTACAACCAGAAGGAGAACCAAAATACAAGGGTGTTCTAGACAGAATTAAAGAAATAGTGGATGCGTTTGACTTACCCATAATTGTCAAGGAAGTTGGAGCAGGAATTTCCAGGGACGTAGGTGAGAAGCTCGAACTTGCAGGGGTATCTGCTATCAATATAGCAGGATCTGGGGGTACCAGCTGGGCTGCGGTGGAGAAACATAGAGCCGAGTCAGCAGCGAATTCAACAAAAGCCAAATTAGGTGAGCTGTTTTGGGACTGGGGAATTCCAACTGCATTAAGCTTGGTCGAAATTAAGCAAGTGGTTAAAATTCCAGTTATTGCATCTGGAGGTTTGCGAGATGGCATGGAAGTTTCAAAGTGCATTGTCCTTGGAGCTGACGCATGTGGGATGGCCTTTCCCTTTCTGAAGAAGGCAGCAGAATCACTCGATAGTTTGTACTCATTTACCGAATCATTAATTGCAGAATTAAAGGGAACTATGTTTCTTGTGGGAGCGCAAAATCTGCATGATCTTAGAACTGTTCGGTACATTATAACGGGCCGTTTAAAGGAGGAAATATCCGTCTGAGTATCAATAGTTTGAGGAACGATTTGGAAGGCATTGCGAAGAGAGTAAGTGAATTTACTTTAGCTTCCTTACTTGGAGGCCCATCAGAACTATTTCAAGCATCTTCGTTCTACATCAATAGTGGAGGTAAAAGACTTCGGCCGTTTATGGTAATTAAGAGCTGTGAAATGTTCGGAGGGGAAGAAAGTAATGCTATCCCTGCTGCCGCGGCTGTAGAACTAGTTCACAATTTTTCATTGATTCATGACGACATTATGGATAACGATGACGTTAGACATGGAGTATCGACTGTCCATAAACGGTATGGCATTCCGCTTGCATTATTGGCCGGAGACGTACTCTTCTCAAAGGCATTCCAACTCTTATCTTCCACAAACAACGCTTCGCGAGTTGGTAACAACGCCGTTCGTGAAATGGTGGAAATGTTGGCCACTGCATGTGTTTCTGTATGCGAAGGTCAGGCGAGCGATACAGGTTTAGCAAATAATGAAGCTTTTCCATCTATCAATGAATATCTCGATATGGTGAAAAAGAAAACAGCTTCGCTTTTTGAAGTTTCTTGTGCGTTGGGTGTACTTTCATGTACGGACACATCGAAAGACGATGTAGAAAATCTGTCAAAGTTTGGTAATAGTGTAGGAATAGCATTTCAGCTCATCGATGACTTAATTGGGATTGCTGGTGACCCAAAGCTAACGGGCAAGGCAGTTGGCAATGACATAAGGGAGGGTAAAAAAACATTCCCCATCTTATTGGCGATTAGAGCTGCAAGCAACGATCAAAGGGAAAAAATTATGAAAGTCTATGGGTTGAAGAAATGCTCTGAAGATGATGTTCGATCTGCGGTTAATGTAATTTCTACTCTCGGAATAGAAGATGAAGTGCGGTCCATTGCTAGAGCACACATGACTAAATCTTTGGAAAATATCGAATCCTACCATGCTACTGAAGCTAAAAGAGCTTTGGAATCATCGGCAAGGTTCATTGTAGAAAGGAGTTTGTAACCTTGTGGAAATAGAGCCCACATTGTATGAATTCATTAAAGAGGCAGCGCTAAGAAACGCACTTGAACACAACGGTAAGACAAATGTGAACATCGTCATTTCGCATTTGATCGCCAAGAAACCTGAACTTAAAAATTCAATTACCGACATAATGATAACTGTTAAAGGCGTAGTTGATGAGGTAAATTCTCTAAGTAGGGATAGTCAGGAAGTATCAGTTCAGAAATTTGCTCGATCGTATACTGGTTCTAAAGTTGCAGAACGAAGAGAGAATATCCTCCCAGAACTCCCGTACGCCACTACTGGTAACGTAGTTACAAGATTTCCACCCGAACCTAATGGTTTTCCTCACATTGGTCATGCAAAGGCAGCAATAATAGATGAAGAGTATGCAAAAATGTATGATGGCAAAATGATTCTCCGCTTCGATGATACAAATCCAATGAATGAAAAAATAGAATATTATGAAGCGATACAGAAAGGGCTAGAATGGTTGGAAGTTAAGGTTGACAAAGTAAAGAACACCTCAGATGATATTGCTCTGTTACACGATTATGGGAAAAAACTTGTTTTTGAAGGACATGCATACGTCTGTACTTGCTCGGCAAATACAATTCACAGAAATAGGACTGACCAATTAGAATGTCCTTGTCGATTGGATCACGACAATACCATTGGGAGATTAGATAGAATGTTTGACGGAGATTATGCACAGAATGAAGCGGTCATCAGATTTAAGGGCGATATGCGGAGCTTGAATACTGCGATGAGAGATCCGACTTTGTTTAGGATAATCGATTATCCTCATCCGTTGCTAGGTTCCAAAATACGTATTTGGCCGACCTATGACATGGCCGCGCCCATCGAAGACAGCTTGGATGGTGTTAGTCACGCACTTCGTACTAAGGAATATGAATTGCGAAATGAACTATACTATAGCATACTTAGGAAACTCGATATGAAAAGTCCAACAGTAATTGAATTTTCAAGATTGGAATTTGACGGAATGCCTGTATCAAAAAGAAAGATAAAGCCTTTACTGGATCAGGGTATAATCTCATCCTGGGATGATCCACGCTTGCCAACGTTGTGGGCATTACGTCGAAGAGGCTATACTCCAGAAGCAATTAGGAAATTTGTCCTTAGTCTTGGTATCACTCTAGCTGAAACTAAACCTCCTTTTGAAGTACTCGAATCAATCAATAGAAAAATCATTGATCCAATATCTCCCAGAGTCTTTTTTGTATCCTCTCCCGTAGAATTAATAGTAAAAGGTGGAAAACAAGGGATCGTGGAGCTTCGCAATCATCCTAATGAGAAACTTGGCAAGCGGCTAATTCACGTTACGGATAGATTTTATGTTGCTTTGTCAGATGCTAATGATTTGAGGGTTGGGGATGTACTTCGTCTAATGGAATTGTTCAATATTAGAATCGAAGAAATTATTCAAGAAGGTAATAAGAAGGTAATAATTAGTTCCTACTATGATGATCAAATAATTCAATCTATGAAGAAAATACAGTGGGTATCGAAGAATGATGCCGCCGAATTGAACGTTACTATACCCAAAAATCTATTCATTGAAGATTCTTTTAATCCCAATAGTTTGATAATAGTCAACGGGTATGTTGAGTCATATATTTTAAATATCAAAATTGGAACGGTACTTCAGTTCGTCAGATTTGGGTTCTGTAAGCTTAACAGTTATGCATCAGCCACTTACGCGCATAGGTAGAATGATAGATGAAGATTGGGAGATTTAGGAATGAAACACAGGGAGATTCCTACGCAATTATCTCTGACGATGGGAAGCGACTTATTTCAAAGTCAGATTTCCAAGAACAGACAGGAATACCAATACCTCATAGTATTAAGGAATTCCTCTTTGGGGGTTGGACTAACGAAGTAGAGAAAAACCTTACCAGGGTTACATTCTCATACCAAGTAGATGAAGTTCGGCTTTTGACCCCTATTCCAGATCCTTCAAAGATAATATGCCTCGCTTTCAATTATTACGATCATGCCCGTGACGCTGGACTTACTCCATCTGATGAACCTGTTATTTTTATGAAACCCAGGACTGCATTAAATGATCCATTTGGAGATATTATCTGCCCAAATATTGTAAACAGGCTTGACTATGAAGCGGAATTAGCAGTGATTATTGGAGAAAATGCTAAAAAGATCGAACCCGAGGACGCATTAGAATATGTCTTTGGATACATGATAATGCATGATGTTTCAGCCAGAGATATTCAATTTAAGGACAAGCAGTTTACTCGTGGAAAGAGCATTGATACCTTTGCCCCTTGTGGACCGTGGATAACTACGAAGGATGAAATAGGTGATCCTCAGGATCTACGGATTGTCACAAAGGTAAATGGAGAGGTGAGACAAAATTCGTCTAGCAGCAAGATGGTAATTTCAATCAGAAATATTATCTCATCACTCAGCCGAATTATGACTCTAGAAGCCGGAGATATTATTTCCACAGGCACTCCCGCAGGTGTAGCAATGTCCATGAAAGATCCTAAATACCTCAATGATGGGGATGTCGTAGAAATTTCCATAGATAATCTTGGGACTATCAGAAATCGAATTGTGTTTGAATAAATAGCTATTGTACTAACCTGTATTAACTTTGTGAATTGTCAACTTTTTTGCAAATTTTTCTTAATTTAACTATTTCGTCTTCTAACAGTCGTGCGTACTGTTCATAGGATTCCATTAGCTTCTTTCTTACCCCAGCCAACTGGATTGAAAGATTAAGAGCATCAAGGCAAGTCTCAATCGATCGATCTCCCGCAAACCTAGTCATAGAAATCCTGAATAGTTCAGTCAGCCGCCGCTGCTCGGAGCTATTTTCGTTAATGAATTTTTCAATATCATCAATTTCAGTCATTACCGATTCCCTCTTGTTTTGGATGAGTCGTAGTTGACTGCGAATACGCGATATATAACCGAAATAGTTCTGAAAATATCCTCCAATTGACAATGTATTTATTTACGTCTTTGAGTTGTCAAACTAATATGGCGGTGGACAATAAGGGGATAGTATCGTATGTCCGTGTTCTGAAGGAAGATTTGGCCATATTCAGGATCAAGCCCGTTGAAGGAGATATACCTGATTTCAAAGCAGGCCAATTTGTTACTCTTGGATTTGATATTCCCAGCGAAGGCAAGGTAGTCAGAAGGGCATATTCGATCGCTTCGCCACCGGAACAAAAAAAATGGTTTGAACTAGTTGTAAGATGGGTTAGAAAACCTGTTCCTGGTCGCTTGACTACTGAGTTGTTTAATAGGAGAGAAGGAGATGATATCTTATGGTTAAAACCTACTGGACCTTTTACCATCAACGAAAAGTTGGCTGACGGTTCACCAGATAATAGAAGAATGGTTCTTATCGGCGGAGGGACTGGTCTAGCACCTTTCATCGCCTATTCCCTTCATTTAAAGAGTATTTCAAGCAGCCGAGAAATTATTGTTTTGCATGGTGCCAGTTATGTTGATGAATTAAGTTATAGAGAATTACTAACTGATATGGAAAACGAAAGTTTAGACGTGGGAAAGGATAAATGGAATTTTCGTTATCGGGCAAGCATTAGTAGACCTCAAGAATGGTTTAATAGGAGCTGGAATGGTCAAAAGGGTCGAGTGGAGTCGTTTCTTCGCCCTAGACTTGGAACTGACAAATCTCCTTTAGAAGAATTAGTTGGCGAGAAGATTACCCCTGAGAATACCGTGTTCTACGTATGTGGATGGCAAGGTACAGTAGACGGAGCGCTTGATTATCTAGTTCCTAAGGGCTTTGTGACGGAACGGAACAAGAGAAAAGATGGTAGCTTTGAAGTCAAGTTCGAATCCTATGGTTGACATAATTAATGCTTGAACCTTATACTTATATCACTGATGTTCTAGCAATGAGCGTATGAAGTTCGAATTCGAAGAATTTTCAACTGTCGAAGAAGTTTTTCTGTATTTGATCTCTGTTGCACCATATATGAAACAAGTTCTCCCTGTGAGTTCTTACAGAGGATATCTCTTCTCCATTGTGCCACTTACCCCTCTTTCAGGAGACGTATTGATGATGATTTATGCGAAGGGCACAATGCAACCAGGCATGATAGAATTTGACATTTCCACCAAGAAATACAAGAGCGTGTCTTCAGTAGAAAGAGCAGATAAGAACTACTTTATTATATTGACACCCAAATCTGCATCGGTTGCAGATACTGCTATTGATACATTGGAGACACCGAGTAGTAGTAATCCTTCCTGAATACCCCGTGGTGTTGTCTGTTATTTTTGAGCTTACTTAAATTTTAAGATAAACTAATTTTCTCTGAAGGATCACCGGTTAGCGGAGGGCGCTGCGGTGACGGATCGACTCCTGGAGTAGCGTTCTACGACCTCTTCTGGAATTCGCCCATTAAATAATTGCTTGGCTAAGCCTCGAAGGTATCTCATAATGGCCCAGGTTCCTGCCTTGATCAGAATGGCCATAAAAATCTTCATAGGAGGACCATATGATTTGTTCCTGATAATAATTGGGATTATATCATTGATTATTCGGAGATTATGTTGCCAGCATTTCCAAAATAACGTGAACTGAGCTTCATTCAAATTTCCGAAATGCATTGAATTCTTTTCGGAAAAATCTTGATATAATAATGGCGCCACCAACCCTCTCATTTTCATATCTCTAAAATCTTCTATCAGGTCAATCGTATATTGCGTCTCATCTGGGGTTTCATCAGGCCACCCTATTATAAGAGTAAGAGCAGGAAACCAGTGATTATCATTAAGTATCCTGCACCCCTCTCTCACTACAGTACCCCATTCGTCAGGTTGATATGGTTTAGTCTTTACGCCAAGATGTTTCTTTACTAATCGTGGAGCAACGGTCTCCACACCAAGATTGGTCGCAAGCCACCTTCCAGTTGACTCCATATCGTTAATGCTGGACAACTTCTTAATTAAATCAGGGGATGATGCAACAGCAGAAAGTGTCATATGTGTTGTGCCCACAAAATTCGCTCCCACTACCTTTAGTCCCTTCCAAAGGTCGATGATTGCATCTGAGTTTGGAACAAAATTCTTGTTATCACATCCATAAAGTAGCATCTCGTCTGACTGAAGCCAAATGGAATCGAAGCCATAGTTTAGATTGATTTTCGCTTCAGTCTGTAATCGATTCAGAGGAATATCTTTCTTGGACCTCTTATTCACATCACAAAAATCGCATCCTCGTCCACATCCTCTCATTGCTTCGATCAATGAATTTACTGTAGGGCCCTTGATCTCGGGTATATTCTCAATATTCCTAACAAAAGTATGGAGAAGCTCCGGAGCGTCATCATTCTCCAAATCATGGAAAAGGTCTAATGCCAGTTCATCGGCCTCGCCTATAACTACTGTGTCAATCCCGTGAATTTTCATCCGATCTGGCTTTGCCAGCTCCCACGAACCATTTCCTCCTACAACCACTTTAAAGTCATATTTCTTCTTTAGCTGAATTATTGAAGCACACATCTTCTTGAATTTCATCGCAACATAAGATAACTTCTCAGGAGACATGGTTGTTGTGACTGGTGCCATTCCCAAGGGATCCATAACATTAATCCCGACAACTTTGGTATCTGTACCAATACATAGATTCAAGAGTTCTGGATGAGCTACCATTATTTCATCTTTGGAATATTCTTTGAGTAATGCGCTTTCTATTCTTCTCAAGCCACATTGTGCAACTTTAACTTCACCAGTATGCTTGTCCGTTTCAACACTGGGACAAAATAACTTATCAAATATGAATTCAGGAACCAATTCGTATGGACCACATGCAATAAAGCCATACAGAAAGTTACCTCTGTAATTTGTCATTAGGCTCCGATCTGCTGTTAAAACAATCCGCTTACCAGCATTCATTTTCTTCTTGAAATCCCTCTTTTGTTCTTGCTAGTTGGGTATAAATCTATTACTATGTTTCTAAGAGATAGATTGGGACACTAAAATATTCCGAAATCAATAAAGTCCCTTATTGTGGCCCTTCATGAAAATGGATTTTAATTGCCTATGATTGAGATAATTAAGTGCCTCTACGAAAGTTACCCATTTGTATGACTCGTGTTCCGACGAAATAATGATATTTCTAACTGGAGTTGTTGCAAAGTAAAATTTTACTTCCTTTTCATTTTTCATCCCATCCGTTCTAAAATATGAATATCGTATCGCCCCAATATAAGACAGAACATCCATACTTCGAATACCCGTTTCTTCATTTACCTCTCTCTTCAAAGTCTGCATTTCTGATTCGCCACTTTCTTTGTGCCCTTGAGGGAAACCCCAATATCCACGTCGATTCCTAAGAATCAAGAATGCCGGATATTGTTCTCCCGTACTTGGATTGTCATATTTTATCACGGCACCAATCGAATGTTCCAGTTTTATTCGTCTATTAGAACGAATGGCTCGCATAATTATATCTAATCCCATAACGAAAAATCAACCGCACTCATGCTTTGATTTCTATTACTTTGATACCGACCAGAGAGCTCTCTTCCCCCCGGAATATTCTAAGCATGTCTTGTGCTCGATTGACTCTTGAGGCAAATCAATGTAGTAATATTAAAGATATTAATATCCTACACAAAAACGAATCAACAGGGCCGGTCGTCTAGTCCGGTAGGATGCGGCATTGGCATTGCTGAGGCCGTGGGTTCAAATCCCACCCGGTCCACTCAGGATTTTCGTCTCCCTAGTAAGAATATTTCTTCGATATCAGCAACAGTCTTTTTATTGCACAATATTTGGTATTTTCTAAATACAGTGGATGTACTAGAATTGTAACCGATTTCTCTTATCTTTCGATAAAATCCGAAATTGTATTTGAGAAGAATTACTCCGATTCCTTTATGAGAAGCTCGTACTTCCTCCAAAACTTGGGGTGGTAATTCATTCTTATATAGGATCGAAGTTGCGATCAATATTATTTGCTTCGTCGCTTTTTTAAACATTATTACATTCCGCTGTATGAAATCACTTTCCTCCTCATGTCGTACAATCTTTATAGAAATTGCGTAACCAGATAAAACCTCAAGTAATTGCTGGGTTGAGCCGTGATTTATCAAAAATATTTTTTCAAATAGTGTTAATTTGTGGTTACATCTCTTTTCCAAACTTGAAATATTGTTAGCACTAACATGACCATGTTGTGTTATGCCTAACGTTATCAAACTTTTCATATCTAAATAGAAGTCATGTAGTTAGTGCATATGTTATGCAAATTAGTAACGAAGCGAACGATAGCGTAGCTAATGAAATGAGCTTCAATTGACTTTCCAATCGTTTCGAGTACTCGTTAGTGATGTCTTTCATATTCGTCCTCTTCAGCACTTTGTACTTTCGAGAAATTCTAATTTGCGAGTAAGCCAGAATGCCCGCGATCAATGAAATCATAATCGCCAATTCTGATATTGAATTATTCTGCATAACATATCCGGCAAGAACCGGGAGGCATCCCCAGGATATCGCAAACCATAAGTTATTATGAAATAACCCATTAAATAATTCAAAATTATACGCGAAAAGGAAGAATCCTTCTGCAATTGCAATTGGCCAAAGAAGTGGAACGTATTTTATCATATAGTAAATGCCTATAACATATGCTAATGATACACCAGTTATCGTCATGACAATCAATGTTCTTTTTGTAAAATAGTCACTCCATGGCTTTGCTTTACGTGATCCGAGATTGTCTGCAGCATGAGCAGAAAATCCGACGGCTAGGAAATAAATAAGAAATATTGCCAAGACCCTATCCCACAACACTGAAGTTGATATTAATGATCCTATTACTGCGAAGGATACACACATGCCCGTATACGGCAGAAAAAGCATGCCCACAAATGCCCTGAATTTAACCGGTCCGCGTTTCGGTACGAACCATTCATTCATTCTAGATGTATCAGTCATGGCTTAATTCCGAATATCACTGCTGCAGTTCCACAGGTATAATACTTGCAATTTATAGATTTGAACCCAGTTTCTTTAAGTTCCTTCATAAGATCTCCCACCCAGTCACTCTTGACTATAACTTTATCAAGTTCGCAAAGTACATTCTTCCAACTTTTGACGAATATTGAACCCAAACGAAGAAAAAGAAAGTAAAGATACCATAACTGGCTTACAACTATTCCTCTGGGCAATGTGAAATCGTGAAATGCGACCAGTCCTCCATCCTTAAGAATCCTCCAATGCTCTTGCACAACCTGTTTAATGTCCACATACTTAGCAAGATATGACGATAATACGGCATCGAAAATTTTATCCCTAAATGGCAAGTATTCGGCCACGGAATTGGTTAATAATAAGTATGAATGTCTTTTCTTAGCCAGTAGTAGATAATCAAATACGAGGTCTGATCCTATTACCACACGCCCTTGTTCTGGGGTGATAAAAGATGAAAGGATTCCTGTGCCAGCGGCCAGATCTAGGATACAACGATGATTTTTTAATGGTCTTGCTAGCTTTTCCTTCCAGATAGAATCCCTACCAAATGTAGCTAACCTGACGAGAGTATCATAGCTGGAGGCATTTTCAGATGAGAAAAAACTTTTGGCGAGCAGCGATCCTGAATAGCTCAATTTCAAATTAAATATACTAGCCTATTATATAATGAGGATGAAAATCATGAATATGGATGGAATATTCACTTGCACTTCGTAAACTGGCAGAGGAATATATCAATAACTGAGCTAAATGGTAAAAGGGTAGTTATTAAAAGAAACAAGTCTAGCAGACAATTCCATGACTACATTTTGGTTTTTGCCTATATGCTGCTGTCTTTCATAGTATGGCACCCTGTTTCCCCGCCACTTTTAGGAAGAAATATGGTATTCAATGAAGGATTCAAAATGCGAACAATCCTTAGTGAAATAGGAGTACCTACACCATCGTTGGTTTCTATTTCAGATAATTGGCTAATTGAAGATTACATTGAGGGGGGTAATTTGTATTATGCATTTGTTAATGGAATTGACCCTTTAATGGCCTTTACGGCAGGTAAGATTACGGGATCATTGCATAATGCAGGTTATGTATTCACAGATAACAAATCTCAAAACTATTTGGTCTCAAGCGAGGGGGAACTTTTACGAACTGATCTATCATTTATACAGAAGGAAAATTCGGTATACTCAAGAAGTATGGACGTAGGCTCGTTTCTTGCTAGTGTAATAGGGTTTGATACAATTAAATATTATTCAATTCAGAAAGAATTTTTTATGGGCTATTGTACCGCTACAAAAAAACCATTTCCTTACCTTTCTATTGCTATCCGTAACTTTTTATCAATAGGATTAAGTCCTAAACCATCAATATTTAAGAACATGCTATACAATTCACTAAATCTATTGTGAAAGACCCTATAACAGGCAATTGTGTTGTTAGTTTTTTCTAAATTGGAGGGAGCTCCGTCTTTCTATCGAATCCACCTGAACCAAACCTACAGTAAAAACATTGGTCGGATTGCATATAGGATATTCTCTGAATGTTTATAGCTCCCAATTTAAGGGCAATTTTTGTCATTAACCTATATTTGAATGGCATTGATGGAATCACTTCGCTAAAGTAAATACCATAATGATCAGGACAAAACTTTAAGGTGATTGGAGAGGTATGTTTAAAATCGTTCTTTCCTTCTCTGTTGCTTACTCTCAGCTTCTTAGAAATGTTAATTTGCTCTCTGATATACTCATGTTTTGGACAAGGACAGTCCTTTCCGCTAGGATGCTTGTACGCAGGGGTATTCTTCCAATCAAAGCCTGGATATTCTTTCTCAAAATCATCCATTATAGTCTGGTATTATTTCTAAAAGATCGAATATAAACATGTATCTTCTCCAGAAACCATCGAAATAAGATCCTTTACTTAGTTAAGCGATCTTTAGACGAAAGATATATTTTGATGATTAAAGAAACCTCGTTAGAAGTGCTCCGCGACCAGACAAATGACGGAATTAAAAGGAATTCATCACCATCAGCCTCAAACCTTACAAATAACAATAGTAACGAAACAACAATTCAAGAAAACCACATTGATTCGAACATGCATACCTTATTGGAATTCAAGAAGACACTTCAAAAAGAGCAACAAGTGGGCGAAAACAAGATCCAAATAATCAATGAGAAAATAGATTCAACTAAGAAGCAAATTGATGAGCAACGTATCAGCCTGGAAGAGTTGAGACTGAATCTTAAGAAAGTAAATGAGCAGAAGGATGCAGAATATCCGAGATTCCTTGAATTAAAGAATAATGTGATAGACCTTAGGAACAAGATGAAAACTCTCGATGAAAAAACTGGAGCCACGACTACTTCTCGACCACGAAAAGAGAGGCTTGACATGGCAAATCTCGCCAGAAGCTTGAACCAAATTGATAGAGACATTCAGACTAAGAAACTATCTAAAGAAGAAGAAAGGAAATTAGTTGCAAGATCAAAAGAAACAGCGGTAAAATTACATGCACTTAGAATCATTCATAAAAATGAAGACGATTATAGGCGAATTGTTTCAGAGTACGAACAATTGAAAACAAAGATTACTTTGATTTTTGATCAGAAGTCAGAATGTGGTGAGCGCATAGGCAAACTTAAGGAGGCACTAGAACAATTGTTAAACTTGAGGGAAACCTTGTATGAGAATCGAAGGAAAGCCATCAGGGAAGTAAGAGAAATTGGAACTAAACTCGAAATGGTTGACACTCAACTCAATGCTATAGAGTATCGTCGTGCTCACAAATTAGTATCGAGGCCGAGGAGGGTGAGAGACACATCTGATAGTAGGGACTCTAAGCAAGAAGCTCTTCAGGAAAGAATGAAGCGAAATAGAGAGAATCAAGAACGCTTCAACCTTCTGAAAGACGCCGCTGTCAGGAAAATGTCGACCGGCGCTAAATTGACATTTGATGAAATGAAGTTGATTTATGGCGATGACGGTAGTTATGAACAGCCTTAATTCTTGAGACTTTTGTTTAATGATACTCTCAATACTTCTAAACATCTATGGATTGAGATCACGACCAGATGAATAATGATGACCAGTTTCAAATATCGGATGAACAAGGCTTACACCTGGTTAAAATCGCACGTTTGACTTTAGAGAATTATCAGAACAACGGTAAGATCAAACCTCCTGAAATAAATCAAGATTTAAGTCGTAGATTTGGCGTATTCGTTACGCTATATAAAGTGGATGAATTTAATAGGTTTTCACTAAGGGGTTGCATAGGATACGCATTGCCTACTGAATCATTAGCCAGAACTTTGGTGAATGCTTCTATAAAAGCTGCAAATGAAGATCCGAGATTCGATCCGGTGACCTATAATGAACTACAAGACATTGTCATTGAAGTATCAATTCTCAGCCCACCTATACCAATTACTATCGAAAATATTGGATCAAAAATTTTGATTGGAAAACACGGTCTAATAATTGAAAGTCCCTCTGGCTCAGGTTTATTGCTTCCCAATGTTGCATTCGAAAACGGATGGGATATAATGCAATTCCTGGAGCAACTTTGTTTCAAAGCGGGGCTCCCCAGTAATTCGTGGATGTCTCCAAATATAAGATTATTTTCGTTCGAAACGATTATTTTTAGGGAAAAGGATCCAGGGGGAGAAATAATCCGGTTGAGGCCTACAGCAACATGAAAGAATAATATCATTAGTTACCAGTTGTAATGCTAAAAGTACAACAGTGCATTAGGTTCACATGAAAATCAAGGTAAATTTCCTTCAATAAACGGTTAATATCAATTGCTTTAGAAATACATCATATTTACCAGGCGGTTAGACTACTATGAATAGGGGTAGAAGATTATAGACTCTCTAAGGAAGATTCGATCTCGTTTCGATCCTTTGCTTCAGGGCATTGTTTAAGATATTCTTCTAAATCAAGTCTGGCTCCTTCTTTATCATGTGTATTTAGTTTCGTTATAGCGAGGTTCTTATAAATAGGACCGTATCTATGCTTATGTATTGTAATAGCCTTCGTGTAGTACTTCTTTGCCAAGTCATAATCAGATCTCTTGAGGTAGTAGTTACCAATTCCTCTAACAGATAGATACGATTCAGGATTCAATTCTATGGACTTTTCAAAACATTGAAGGGCTTGATCCGAACCTAGTTCATTGTACAGAGAGCCTAGAAGACTCCAAGCGAAGGAATTATCCTTGTGCAACTGAATAGCGGACTGTAGTGAGTCAATCGCCTTCTTATAATTCTTGAGATGGACCGACCTTTCTGCTTCAAAGCACATTCTATATGATTCTTTTTTTTCGAGATCCTCTAGATGTACACGATCCTGTAGTTCCTTTGGTAGAATCATTATGGAAATAGATCCATCCTGGTTCCAAAAATTCACGAAAATATTCTGTGGAAACGCACCCTCAGTATCTGGTTCAGGAACATATGTAAATATTCTACCTTCTTCAGTACTGTAACCAGTAACAATAGTTGCGTGCTGGACTGTTTCTTGAATTCCAGGCATTATAACAATTATAGGTATTCCCTGATCGATTCTTTTTCTAAGTTCGTTAACGTTACCTTTATAGATATAAACCACAAAGCCATGTGATTCTACAATTTCAATGCCTTCCATAAGTACCGACCCTCTGACGCTGCCATATTTCTTCGCCCTCTCATTGGCTTCGTCTAAGGGCGAATCTACACCCCAATACTTTAAGACAACATTGATCGCTAGGGGCATGCAGGGATTATCTTCATTTTTGTGTGTAGATGGCAAAATCAGGGTGTGTTGGACTCTATCGGTCATGTACCTCTTACTCAATCTAGGGAATAAAACTGTTATTCATTTCTTATATTTAGAAAATTCTGGAATATACCTAATCCTATTTTGCCACTATTTTCCGGGTGAAATTGAGTACCATAAATCTTCTTTCGGGTATGGAAAAAAAGTTCGTGACTACTGAATTTCGAATTCGCAACTGACTTGAATTCTCTTGGAAGCCGAGCAATACTGTAAGAATGGCTTTCATATACCCGAATATTCCCTATATTTGGGATAAGATCATTTTCTTCGAACACCCTGATCTGCTCTAACCCTTGAATCCGTTCGATCCTGTGAATTGAGCCTCCAAATGTGAGAGATATTATTTCTGCGCCATAACATATTCCAAGCAATGGTATGTTCTGATTATAACATGATTTCACTATGGAAGAATTTACAGCATTCATATCCTTGTTGTTCTTTTGTCTACCTGATAGGATAATCTTGTCATACAAAGGGTGATCTGCGACTTCGTTGTATGCTTTGCAGTCATATTTCTGATTTAGTTTATCGATTAGCTTGATTATGTTTAAGGTAAAGGGAGAACCATTGTCTAAAACAAGAGTCTTCAATCAACCACATCTTTAATGCAATTTACTCATAAATATAATTATTTTCAATGCGTCGATTGTAGGATAAGCATTTAGAAAGTGGACTTGATAACGAATAGCGGGTCCTATGGAATTGCGATATTATGAATTTACATTCCAACTACTTTAGAGCTACTAGTTATAGTCTTTAGCATTTTGGACGTACCCAAATTATTTTACGAAATCTGCCAGTTTTTTAGAAATCAAATAGGCCGCAACAAAAGCGGGAAGGCGTTCTACAGTATCCCTGATTCTAAAAATGTGCCCTTTTAGTTCTATCTTTACTTTCACTTTGCTTTTTATGTAAACTTGTTCATCTCCTAGCATGCATGCTGAATTAAATGGGTTAAAACTTTCCAGGTCTTCGACTTTTGCCTTTATTAGGCTACTTTTTCCATTGATTGAATTAGCCAACCTAAAAATGCGGTGTACGTCTCTTGTTACCTGTGGGTCGATGCGAATTCCCAAAGAACGTGCAGTAGATGTAACTTTTTCTTTGAAACCATTATAGCCACCATTGGATTCTACGATTTTGGTTAACTTTGAAACTTGAACTTGGTTAAATCCTAAATCGACAGCAATTCGTTTTCTCCACCCAAACAAAATACCACTCTTTGGATATTTGACTTGGAATCCATTTTTGAACTTGCGGACTCCTAAACTATCAATCAATAATCCATTTCCAGAGATATAATCAACGATATCGGCCCTCGAAGAAGAATCTAGTTCTCTGAAAAGAGGATCATCAATATGAATATGATATCCAGCGTTTCCAGAGAAAAAAATTTCTATGTTCTCGTCCAATATTCCAAGATCTTTTTTTAAGAATTCAATTAACCGGCGTGTTTCGGTTTTGAGAGAGAGCAAACACCTATTGCATGGTATGGAAGTGTTCGAAAAGGTACTTTTGGAACATGATGAACATAGAGTAACAAAACTAGTGTGACAGGCACCACACGCGTTACAAACGTAGAAAGAATGCTTTGAGGCGCAAGGTGTGTTTAGATCCTTAAGATCAATATCGAAAATAAGATCGGCCCCTTGCCAACCTTTGGTCTGAAGCGAATTCATAGGAAAGCTGTAATAACTATTTGAACAGAAAACATCTAATGGGGCCTCTTTAACCAATCTAGCTATTAATTCACCCCTATTTGCAAAAGACAGATGTCTTATCATTGCTGAATTAAACAGTGTATAGCCAAACTCATGTTTTTCAATAGAACGAGGAGTAGGTATAATATTAGAATCGTTATAATAGTATCTTCTGAAGAGATCTTGCAGGAATGATACATTTAATACATTTGTATTAGTGCTCATTCACCACTCCCTTACTTGCACGTCCAAACTGTATTGGATTGTAAATACCTTCGCAAGCTGTAGTAGCAAAACAGAGGTCTTCGGCTTGAAGTTTTTTACATGAAGGTACTGAATATATTATTCGACTTCCTTTATTTCCTGCTAGATGTTCCACTTGGTAACGTGTAATTTTTTCGTTATAATCAGGCGCATTATGAAACATATTAGCTATTTCATCTGTATGTTTGCCAATTCCTAACATATAAGTGGCAAGCATTAATCTGGCAGAATGAGGAAGATTTTCTCCCTTATTCATTAGCATCACAGCATGTTTAATACATGGTGGGTAGTCTCTAATTGGGTAATGCTTATTGAAAGTAGAATAGATGGCAAAACTCTTTCTTAGTTTGTTAGCGGAAATCCTAATTGTTGTTGGGATTGACTGTACTCTCATAATCTTGATTCGTTTATAGATCAAATTACTTAATTCACTTCGGATGAGTCGAACGGCCTCATCTGCGTCGAGATACACATATCCTAAGTCTACTGACCTATTAATTAATTTCCATTCCTGCTCATTCATTTTCGTAGCACGGATCAAGTAATCTGGTATACGAAGTTTCAGAAGGTTTGTATCTGAACTTACATCGATCTTTATACTGAATAAATCTTCAAAGACCTTGTACAGAAGAAGCTTTTTCTTTGAAAAAGATTTCTCTCTAATCAGATCATCTGTCAAGAATTTTTCAGCTCTTATGGCTTCCAACAATGAATACTTCTTAGTCACAGGTTCCAAATCTAATGTTTTGACGAGCAGGAGTGTGACTATAAAAGTTAGAATTTCAACCTCGTACCTCTCAAGATTGGTGTACACTTTTCCAGTCGATATTTCAGTTTCCAATCTGTTGACTGCCCGCCTGACTATGTGATCCATGTCCGGACGGTCGAACTCATCTATTGCGAAGGTTGTTTCTCTGATATAATTTGAAGCTTCATCCAAGAATGGATACTTGGCCAAGTCGGCGGGACCGAGTCTTAACGACAATTTCAAATAAATTGATGAATTCAGTTGGATATAATAATACCTTCAAAAATATTTTGATGTATAATATATTAACCTTATCAAAATATTATTCATACATGGGACTAATGATAGGCTTTCATGTTTCAATAGCTGGAGGGATTTATGAATCTGTTAACAACGCGCTCAAAATAGGATGCACTGCTTTTCAAATATTTACAAGGAATCCACGAGGATGGGCAGAGAAGAAATTGAATGACGGTGATATTAAGATCTTCAAGGCCCAATTGAACAATAGCGGCATTAGACCTGAAGCAGTAGCTGTCCATATGCCATACTTGCCTAACTTATCAGCTCCAATGAGTGAACTTCATATGAAGTCTGTAAATTCATTGACAAGCGAACTTCGCAGATCAGCTCTGTTAGGAATACCAAATCTTGTAGTGCATCTTGGAAGCCATATGGGTGCTGGTCTTGAAAGAGGAATAGACAGCTTGGTAATTAGCATCAATACTGCACTGGATCAGTTTAGATCGAATTACAAGAAAGGAGGAGTAACCATACTTCTTGAAAACAGTGCAGGACATAAAAATAGTGTAGGTAGTAGGCTTGAAGAAATTAGTATGATTTTAGATAGGCTGTCATCGAAGTATATTGGAGTATGTATTGATACCTGTCATGCGTTTGCAGCTGGATATGACCTCAGGACTACAGAGATGGTTTCCACTTTCGAAGATAAACTTGATACGACTATAGGATTGAACAAAATACGCCTATTGCATCTAAATGATTCAAAGAAAGCTCTTGGAGCAAACGCTGATCGACATGAACATATCGGACTTGGTGAAATTGGAAGTAAAGGTGTTGCGGCTATTTTGCAGAATAAAAAATTGAATAACAGGCCAATAGTAATGGAAACTCCCAAGGATTCTGTAAGAGATGATAAAGGCAATCTTGCGGAGGTACTGAAACTTTCAAAATCAAAATAATCGTCAGTCTTTAAGTTCTTTAGAATCGAATGCCTTCAAGTTGGTTATATCTCAAAATTGATTAGATTAGATTCGCCTCAAACTAAGATTACAAGAAATATAAATACTTGTCATCTCCGAAATTGTTCGAACAGAAATGAGCATGTATGAAACTGTCATTAAGCTAGCTCTGGAGAGAGGATTTTATTTTCCTTCCTGCGAGATTTATGGGGACGCACCAGCTGGTTTTTGGGATTATGGACCAAACGGAGTTAACATGAAAAATAAATTCATAGAGTTATGGCGAAGGGAACTAATACGAAGAGGCGATATGATTGAAATTGACGGTTCCCAAATTCTGAGTAAAAGTGTATTTCTTGCATCAGGCCACATTAGTAATTTTACCGACCCTATTATCAAGTGTTCTAAATGCGCAGCAACCTACAGGGCAGACAAACATATTTCGGAACAGACGGGTGTTCAGGTCCCTGAGCTATTAAGTGACTCCGAGTTGGATAAAATTATTGAAGAACACCGTCTAACTTGTCCTAATTGTGGTAGCAAGTTTGAAAAAAGTAGCCGATTCAATATGATGTTCAAAGTTGGGATAGGACCTTCTAATGATGAAGCTTATCTACGGCCTGAGACCTGCCAGACTATCTTTATTGACTTTCCAAGGATTTTTAAGACCATGCGTGGCAGGCTTCCTTTGGCCATAGGGCAAATTGGGAAAAGTTTCAGAAATGAAATAGCTCCTCGACAGAGCTTGCTCCGGCTGCGTGAATTCTATCAGGCTGAAATAGAAGTTTTTTGCAATCCAAATAGACTCAATGAGGTTCCGAAATTTGAAGAGATGAAGGATACAGAGCTGAGATTGTACTTGGATCACAAATTTCATAAAATGACAGCTGGTGAGTCAGTAGAGAAAGGGTTTGTTCCTAATAGGCTCATTGCTTATTACTTAGCCTTATTGGTTCTATTTTATGAGAAGACTGGAATAGACATGGAACGCACTCGTCTCCGGCAGCTTCTGGGTGATGAAAAAGCATTTTACGCGTCTACAGCGTTTGATTTCGAAGTCGAAACAAGCTTGGGTTGGCTAGAGCTTGTGGCTTGTAATTATAGGTCCGAATATGACTTAACCGGCCATTCACGAGTGAGCAAACAGAATTTGCATATAGTAGATCCTGCGGACAACACCAAGGTACTCTCAGCTGTCTTTGAACTGTCAATGGGAATAGATCGGAGTATGTATTCTATTCTTGAACATTCTTATTTAGAGGATATGGATAATGAAAGGACTGTTCTAAAGCTTAGACCATATTTAGCTCCAATTTTGGCAGGAGTTCTCCCCCTCATAACAAAAGATGGACTACGCGAGAAAGCACAGACGGTATATTCACAACTGAAATTAGATTTCGCAGTTTTTTACGACGAGTCTGGCTCAATTGGCAGAAGATATAGAAGACTAGAAGAAATCGGCACCCCCTTTGCCATTACAATTGACAGACAGACAATAATTGATGACACGGTGACAATAAGAAACAGAGACACCATGTTGCAAAATAGAATTCCCATATCTGAGCTTAATGAATATCTAAATCGGGCAGTTCACCAGTTCGATTAAATCAGGTGAAACCGCGAATGACTTTCATGGCGAATTGAATGAAATTAATGGATCTGGACATAAATTGATATATAGCAAAAGACGACTTGCTTTTGAGTGATCTGTATAGATGCCAGCGCAAGATCCAAATCCTCTTCCATATGGTGCCTTACCGTATTATCAAGTGCACTACATAATCCGGTCCCTGAATATCGAAGACCCTGCCCTTTTTATGGCCAAGTGTGTACCTGTATTGGAGGGCAGTGTAAGAAATAAGGATGTTGTGGGCTTGCGATGGGTAGGCGGAAGGTTGGCTGAGCTATTAAGATCTGATAAAGATCTGTCAGAGATGTTGCAGCCCTTAATACGAGAACAAGGTGTAATTAGTATAGATCCCCAGAAAGACAGAGTAAGAATCTATGCGAAATGGAAAAGGGAGGATAAGCTTAGATTTGAGCTAAGCTTTTTCAGAGCAGTGGAAAGAATTGCTGCTACTATCAAAGAGTTAGCTAAGAAGTACTCTTTCAGTTCTTCTAATGGCACGCAAGGTATAGCTGGAATGTAATAAAGTTTGGATATTAAAATCATATTCATATCAAATATATACACATACTAACGGACTAGGTTTAGTTTATGCCTTCAAGCTTTGGTAGTAATGTTCCGCGTGATTCCACCATTATAGATAAGATCAAGAACGGAACATTGAAGATTGCAGTTTACGGATTAGGACACGTTGGATCACCGTTGGCTGCAGCCTGGCTAAGAGCGGGCAGTCATGTAATAGGCGTTGATACGTCCGAATTAGTTTTGACTGCAGCAAGAAATGGTCAAACATTGATTCATGAACCGGGAATCGCAGAAGCCTACAGCGAGGGTCTAAAAAATAATCGATTTGAATTAACTTCTGATCCAGTGGATGCTTCAAATGAATCATTTTTTAAGATGATCTGCGTCCCAGTCCTTTCAAAAGAGTTGTCAGCTGATCTAAATGCAGTATGTTCCGTCGCTAATTCAATTGGCAAGGGTCTAAAGAAAGGCGATGTGGTATCTCTGAATCCTAGCGTACCTCCAGGTACAACAGAAAAAATTGTCATCCCTACAATAGAGAATGCAAGCGGCCTATCAGTTAAACGAGACTTTATTATGATATACAATCCAGAACGCATCTACGAAGGGCGTGCACTTCAAGATATTGAACAAAATTATCCAGCGGTCATATCATCAGTTGGACCCAACAGCATCAGCATATCAGAGACAATTTATTCTGTAATTTTTGGAAAAGGTATCCTACAAATAGGTAACATTCAAACAGCTGAAGCAGAAAAACTATTTGAGGGTATCTATAGAGACGTGAACATTGCATTGGCAAATGAGCTAGCAAAATTTTGTGAGGCAACTGGAGTTGACTTTAGGGAGGCAAGGAATGCAGCCAATTCACAACCCTATTGTCACATTCACAAACCTGGCATTGGAGTAGGTGGAGCATGTATCCCTATTTATCCAAAATTTATCTTGGGTCTGGCTGAGCAATTGGATGTGCGCTGTGACCTAACAAAAATTGGGCGTTCGATAAATGACTCGATGCCTTCCTATTGTGTAAAACAAGCGCTTCAACTTGTAAAAAAAGGAAATCCTTCAGAATTGACTGTGAGTGTTTTAGGGCTGGCATTCAGAGGAGGAGTTTCCGATACACGTCTATCACCCACTTACTCTGTGATAAAAGAATTGAAAAAATATGGAGTGAAAAAAATTAAGGTTCACGATCCCTTCGTCATAGAAGACCCTGATCTCGACAGTGATGTGATTCTTACAAGCAATCTGGCTGAATGCTTAAGAGATTGTGACTTAATAATAGTAACTGCAGACCATCAGGATTATCACAAGCTCGGAAAGTCAGATTTTGGAGATGTTCCTATTTACGACGGACGTGGAATATTAAGTAGAGAGGAAATTCAAAAGTTGAGATATGCCACATTAGGACTTAAAGATAAGGAAAATAGATCCTAATACTTTATTGAGTAATTTGTAGTAATTGGGAAGTGATTATTCTACCTTTTTTGGTAATCATAACAATTTTGAATCCAAAGCCTTGGTAGTCTACTATCATAAAAATGGAGGTGCATGTATGAGGCGAGAGTATTGTATATCAGCACTCCATCATGTTTGCCATCAATTCCTTGGCCTCTTTTCAAATGATAAACATATTTAGAATCTGAGGCAATATCTTGAATTTTAGAATAATGGAATTCATGACCTTTCAGATTTAATATTGTTCCATAGGCAGCGTTGCACATATCCGCTTTAGTATAGTTCAGGGTAATTTTCTCTGTCATTGAAGTATTAGCGTCTATTATCCCTACCATTCTAAATGACCTATTAATTTTCCCGTAATTCACTATCGAATTTGTAAGATACATTAGCCCTCCACATTCAGCGTAAATAGGTAACCCGCGTTCAGCAGAAAGCTTAATCGATTTGCTCATCGAACTATTAGCAGATAACCGATTCGCAAGGATTTCAGGAAATCCTCCTCCAATTATCAGTCCGGAAATATCTTGAGGAATCTCTTTGTCAGACAATGGGCTGAAAAATAGTATATCTGCCCCTAGTAACCTTAATACATTTAAGTTTTCACTATAGTAGAAATTAAATGAGTTATCCAAAGCTACAGCAATTTTTATTTTAGGTTTAACACGAGTATGCTTCATATTGATCGCTAGTTTTTTAGTCCTTGTAATCTTCAATAAATTAGCTAGCTTTTCAATATCAATACTTTCAGAAATTCTTCTTGCTGTTCTCAAAATCTCTTCTTTCCTTGGTAAACTTAGTTCTTCAGAAGGTACCAGTCCAAGATAACGTTCTTTAAATCGCAATCCGGTGTTTCTTGCTATGACTCCTAATACCGGGACTTTTACAACACCTCTAAGTGCGTCTGTTATGTATTTTGCATGTCTTTCTCCAGATACATTATTTAGAATTATCCCTACTATTTTTAAGCCCTTGTCAAATTTAATATAACCTAAAGCAATAGCGGCTATGGAACGGGCTGCCTTTGCTGCATCAATAACAAGTATAACTTTGGCATTTAAAAGTTTGGCAACATAAGCTGAGCTAGCAAAATCACGTTTCCCATTTACACCATCGTATAAACCCATGACTCCTTCTACAACTGCAATATCTATATCCTTGGTGTACTCATTGAAACTCTTGATAATTCCTAACTTACCCATCATCCAGGCATCTAAGGTTCGGGAGTCCTTATCAGTAACCATCTTGTGGTAGCTTGGGTCAATAAAGTCTGGGCCTACTTTAAATGGCTGAATGGAATAACCCATTCGACTCTTCAATCCATACATAATGGCAAGAGCAACAGTAGTTTTTCCGACTCCACTTGTAGTCCCGGCTATAAGGAGTGATGGAACGTAAATGTTATTACACCTCCGTTTTGGCTGCCAATACTAGTAAAATTAATCTATTCATTATAAATAAATCGATATTTTCGAACTTGCACAATGGCGATCTTGAGCTGTATTTATTCGCAAGCATTCAGTTTATTTGGAATTATCAGCTAGCCTACTCTATGCAGACATTAGCATTATATGAGTGCCGTGAAAATCTCTACTTCCCATGAACCGGTCAAGAAAAGACTTCATACTTTCACCGGGATTGTATCCCCCTAGCGGGGATCAGCCTTCAGCCATAAAATCATTGGTTAAAGGATTGCGCAATGGGAATAAGACTCAAACTTTATTGGGAGTCACAGGTAGTGGAAAGACGTATACCATAGCACATATGATAGCAAAGATAGGAAAGAATGCTTTAATTATTTCACACAATAAGACACTTGCCGCCCAACTTTACTCTGAGTTCAAACAATTTTTTCCAAGCAATAATGTTGGTTATTTTATTAGTTTTTACGATTACTATCAGCCTGAAAGTTACATTCCTCAAACTGATACCTATATTGAAAAAGATACCGAGGTTAATGAGAAAATAGAGAAAATGCGGCTTGAAGCAACTGCTATGTTGATGTCTGGAGAACCTACAGTAATAATTTCAACTGTTTCGTGCATTTATTCCCTAGGTTCTCCTAACGAATGGGAACACAACGCAATAAATGCATGTAACGGGATGCTAGTGCAGCGAAGACAGCTAATCCGTCAGCTCATCGACGCCCGCTATGAGCGCACGAATTTGACATTGTCCCCCGGAACTTTCCGAGTAAATGGCGATATAGTTGATATAATGCCCTCGTATTCCGGCGAAGTAATTCGAGTAAGTTTATTTGAAGATCAAGTAGAGGAAATAAGCATTCACGAACCAATTTCTATGAAAGTTCTCCGATTTGCAAACAAGGTAACCATATTTCCTGCCAAGCATTATGTTATTGACAATGATGCAAGGTTATCAGCTATCGAATCCATTCAGCATGAATTAATAGAGTGGTTACCAAAGTTACCGGGAGAGCTTGAAAGACAACGACTATCTTCTAGAACTAAGTATGATCTTGAAATGATATCTGAGCTTGGCTACTGCTCTGGTATTGAAAATTATTCAAGGCATTTTGATGGAAGATTAGCCGGTCAACCTCCATACTGTCTTCTAGATTTCTTTGGAGATCAGTTCTTGCTAATTATAGATGAATCTCATGTAACAATTCCGCAGCTGAAAGCAATGTATAGTGGAGACTATACCAGAAAAAAGAGTCTAGTTGAATATGGTTTTAGATTGCCAAGCGCCTTTGACAATAGACCACTTAGATTTGCAGAATTTGAAAAATATCTTCAATCAGTGGTATTTGTCTCTGCTACACCTGCCGACTATGAACTACGAGCGAGCGCTAGTGTTGTAGAACAATTAGTCAGGCCTACAGGGCTGATTGACCCTATAGTTCGAGTAAAACCTACCAAGGGCCAAATTGATGATTTGATATGCGAAATTGCCAGAAGGTCGGAAAAAGGGGAACGCACATTGGTAACAACACTTACGAAACGCATGGCTGAAGACCTTGCGGAGTATTTGGCAAAAAATGGTGTCAAGGTAAGGTACATGCATTCAGAAATAAAAGGCTTAGAAAGAACTGAATTAATAAGGCAGCTTAGGACCGGTGAATTTGACGCGATGATAGGCATAAACCTTTTGAGAGAAGGTTTGGACATTCCAGAAGTCTCATTAGTGGCGATACTCGATGCTGATAAGGAAGGTTTTCTTCGAAATGGCACTAGTTTAATACAAACATTTGGGCGCGCAGCACGAAATGTCAATGGAAATGTGATAATGTACTCAGACCAGATGACTCAATCCATGCGCTATGCAATAATAGAAACAGAGAGGAGAAGACAAAAGCAAATTCAATTCAATAAGGTTCACGGAATAGTTCCTAAATCAATCAAAAAACCAATTGCAAAGAGGGATGATTATTTAGGCATTGATGTTGAAATAAAATCCATGCCAATGAAAGAATTAACTAACCTCGAAATCAAAATTGAAGCAAATATGCGAAAATATGCAGAAGATTTGAACTTTGAGAAAGCAATTGATTTGAGAAACCAATTGGCACAAATAAGGAAAATTAAGCATAAAGAAATACTATAGCAGGTAGATCAAGTTGAATGAAAAGATAGCTATCCGAGGGGCAAGACAACATAACTTGAAGAATGTGAGTCTGGATATTCCTAAGAATAGCCTAGTAGTAATTACCGGGATTTCAGGGTCAGGCAAGTCTACTCTTGCCTTCGATACAATATACGCAGAAGGGCAGAGACGATATGTTGAATCACTTTCTGCTTACGCACGGCAATTCTTAGAAATGATGGATAAGCCTGATGTTGATTCCATTGAGGGTCTTTCACCTGCTATATCAATACAACAGAAGACTACTAGTAAGAACCCGCGTTCGACTGTAGGTACAGTCACTGAAATTTACGATTATCTCAGACTACTCTATGCAAAAATAGGGATTCCCCATTGTTACAAGTGTGGAATGAGGATAACTACTCAATCCGCTGATTCTATAACGGACAATATTCTAAAATTTTCAGAAGGCAATAATGTCATTATCTATGCCCCCATCATTGAGGCAAAAAAAGGAACTTACGAAAAACTTTTCATAGAGTTGAAACAGAAGGGCTTTGCGCGAGTAAGGCTTGATGGGGAGATTATGAAATTAGACGACGGTGGAAACCATAAATCAAGTTACCCGAGGTTGAACAAGTATAAAAAACACACCATTGAAGTAATTGTGGATCGATTACGACCAACATTAGAAGATAGAGGAAGACTTTTTGATTCAATCCAGACTGCGCTAAGAACAGCCAACGGAATAGTCATGGTAAACGGTAATGGAAAAGAGACCGTTTATTCCCAACGTAACGCATGTACTTCCTGCAAGTTAAGTGTATCTGACTTGGAGCCCCGATCTTTTTCTTTTAATTCTCCATTTGGAGCGTGCAAGATTTGTAATGGCCTAGGTATTAAAGTGGAATTCGACCCTGACTTGATAGTTCCAGATAAATCAAAAAGCTTACTAGATGGAGCAATACGACCTTGGACTGGACACTTTGCTACATTTAGATCATCCATGTTACGTGATGTTGGAAAGAAGTTTTCGTTCAACTTGTACCAGCCCATTTCATCGATGACAGAAGAGCAGGTAAAAATTATTCTGTATGGAACTGATGAAAATATTAGTTACAAGTACGTCTCAAGGACTTCTGAGTCAAAATGGGAGTATAAGGGTTCATTTGAGGGAGTCATACCAAATTTAGAACGTATTTACTCCAAAACTGAATCTGAATCAAAAAGACGTGAACTTGAGCGTTTCATACGGGAGATTCCATGTGATATTTGTAAAGGAAAGAGACTTCGTGCTGAGGCGTTGGCAGTTAAGATATATGACAAGTCGATAATTGACGTATGCGATCTGTCAGTTGCAACTTGCCTGAATTTTTTCAAACAACTGGAACTGTCGGCTACCGACAGGCAAATTGCAAGAAATATTCTAAAAGAGATCATATCTAGACTTGATTTTTTGCACAATGTTGGACTTGACTATCTCTCGTTAAATAGAATGACTTCTACGCTATCAGGCGGTGAATCTCAAAGGATTCGTCTTGCTACCCAAATAGGGTCAAATTTAAGTGGCGTTCTCTATGTCCTAGATGAACCCACAATAGGGCTCCACCAGAGAGATAACTATCGATTGATCCAGACACTGAAAAAATTAAGGGATCTAGGTAACACACTGCTGGTAGTTGAGCATGACGAAGAAATTATTCGGAACGCCGACTGGATAGTTGATGTGGGTGAAGGGGCGGGCATACACGGGGGAAATATTGTTGGTAATAGTACATTAAAAGAATTAGAATCCAATAAGAATTCAATTACGGGCGCGTATCTTCGAGGAGAACAACATGTATACAGTGGGAATTTGATCCGAAAGAAACCTACTGGATGGATCACCATTCATGGTGCCGAGGAGAATAATTTGAAATGTATAACGGTAAACCTTCCTCTTAGATGCATGACGACTGTAACAGGAGTATCAGGTTCGGGCAAATCTACCTTAATTAATGAAATATTGTTCAAAGCATTGTCAAACTACTACTATGGCTCCAAAGAAAAAGCTGGCAAACACGAAAGGATCTCAGGTCTTGATTTAATTGACAAGGTCATAGGTATAGACCAATCTCCTATTGGACGCACTCCTAGATCGAACGCTGCAACATACGTGAATGCGTTCACGCCTATTCGAGAAATTTTTGCAAGGACACTTCAGTCGAGGGAGTTGGGGTACAAGGCAGGTCGATTTTCCTTCAATGTCCCTGGCGGTAGATGTGAATCTTGTGAGGGAGCAGGAGTGAAAAGAATAGAAATGCAGTTCCTTGCTGACGTGTACGTTACGTGCGATGAATGTAAAGGAAAAAGATACAATTATGAAACATTGCAGATCACCTACAAATCAAAAACTATTTCGGAGATACTTGATATGACGGTTGAAGAATCGTTAGAATTTTTTAAGAATATTCCTGTTGTTGAAAAAAAATTACGAACATTACATGATGTTGGTTTGAGTTACTTAAAACTAGGACAACCCGCAACAACACTCTCAGGTGGCGAAGCTCAAAGAATAAAGCTTTCTGCCGAACTTTCTAAGAGGGATACAGGGAAAACTCTTTACATTTTGGATGAACCTACTACAGGTTTACATTTTGCCGACGTTAATAAATTGCTGAATGTTTTAGAAAGACTTACCAATATTGGAAACACAATTATACTCATTGAACATAATCTTGATGTAATTGCTTCATCGGATTGGATCGTTGACTTAGGCCCTGAAGCTGGAGATAATGGTGGGAAGGTCATTGCAAACGGAACACCCGAAGAGGTTTCTAAGAACCCTGAAAGCGCTACTGGAAATTACCTTAGATCAAAACTCGCCATACTACAGACAGTAAAAAGAGCAAATTAGGTTTAGGAATAATGTCCCGAATAAATGGTGAATCTTCGATAGCTGAAGTTCGGGAACTGGTTAAACGTATTCCTTGTTGCCCAGGCGTTTATCTAATGAAAAACACAGAAGGACAAATAATATACATTGGAAAGGCAAAGAACCTCAAGAAACGTCTATCATCTTATTTTGACAGGACATCTAGCATAGAAGATTGGAAAACTATACGTCTTGTTAAGAAGGTAGTTGATATTGAATTTGTGATAACTGACAATGAAATGGAGGCGTTTTTGTTGGAATCTAATCTAATAAAACAATATAGACCCTTGTTCAACATAGAGTTAAAGGACCAACAACGCTTTACTTATCTTAGAATTACTGACGAGGCATTCCCAAGACTCCTGGTTACCCGAAGAAATAGGGCCGGTAGGTTTAGAGACTCTTCTGGGAAGATATTTGGACCATTTGTTCAAGGTAGTTCAAGATATCTGACGGTAGGTTTGTTACGAAAACTCTTTAAGATTCGAATATGCAATAGACTGCCAAAAAAGCCCTGCCTCGAATATTTTATTAGAAACTGTGATGCACCATGTATTCATAACGTTACTCAACTGGAATATATGGAAAATGTACATGCATTAATTGATATTCTGTCTGGGAAAAATATGATTGATGAATTCATTTCAAGAATGACCGATGAAATGAAAGATGCTTCATTTTCTCTTAAATATGAAAAGGCAAAAGAGATAAGAGACACTATTAGAAGATTAGAGAATTTGAGATCAAGACAGAAAATGGAAAATATCTCAAGTCATGTTTCTGAAGAATATGTAGGGATACTTCACGACGAATTTAAAGGTAAGGCCTATGTGTTGATACTTCGTAGACATCATGGCGTCATAAGAGATAGAAGAAAATTTGAGTTTGAATTAGTCGGAGATAATTCTCTTTCAACATTCTTGTTTCAATACTATTCTTCAGTCTCTTCAATACCTTATTCAATATATGTAAACTATGAACCTGAGTCAAAAACATCACTTGAGAAATCACTTGGTAAAATTGCCTGTCATAAAGTTGAAATAATTAAACTTCCTTCATCTTCGTTGTCAGAAAGAAGTCAACTAATGGATCTAATAATAAGGAACTTATCTGCCTATGTTGAGAAAGGAATAGAACCAGGATTGGTCGAGCTACAACGAATACTAGAAATTAGCCACGTGCCGAACATTATCGATTCCTTTGATGTGTCTAATCTTGGAACTTCAATAGCTGTTGGATCGTGTGTAAGGTTTTTGAATGGAAAGCCAGATAAGTCATGTTATAGGAGATTTAGAATTAAAACTACAATAGCTCAAAATGATTTCGCTATGATAGAGGAAATAGTTAGACGTAGGTACACCAGAACAAGCAATGAATCTGACTTTCCGGATTTAATTCTAATTGATGGCGGAAAGGGTCAACTTCATGCAGCATTGCGCGCATTGACGAAAATGCACCTAAGAATCCCTTGTATTTCGTTGGCGAAGGAGAATGAGGAAATATATACAGCCCATTCTACTGTACCGGTTGTTCTATCCAGTCGCAGTACAGGTCTAAAGATCTTGCAGGCAACTAGAGACGAAGCACATAGGTTTGGTCTTGACTATAACATTAGACTCAGAGGAAAATAATGTATAAATCTTTTTTTCGTCACAACCTCAACTCGATGTTAAATCGATGACGGAAAAAATCCGGATGGAATTTGCTATTTAAATATGGATGGAAAGTCTTTTTTACTATCCTAGGTGGATTGAATCACAATGTCTGGAATTGAATTCTTATCAAGGGAAAATCTAAGTACATTTATAGAAGGATCGAAGCTTAGGATAGACGATTTTGTAATAGCAGCAATGGACGTTGCTGAGGAAGTTCACGGTTCAGTAAGTAGGGAGGATAAGAGTTCTTCATTCCTCGAAAGTCATACATGGCCAGTAACAAAGGATGTTATAAACCATCTTCTTGCTGAGGATAGAAATATAACAAGTGTAGAAATTGCATCAGCTATATTGCATGATATTCTCGAGGACAACGATAAGATACTAGACTGGTACCGTACTAAAGAGTATGGCTTTGATGCATATCTCAGATTTAGATTTGGAAATCGAATCTATAAAATGTGCAATGATTTGAAGATAAAACCTATCGATAACTTTCCGGGGAAAAATGATGAAGAACGCCAACTTGCCAGGTTTCATGATTACTGTAGTATTCTTTCATCAGCTGACTATGATGTTAAGGCCATAAAACTAGCTGATAGAATCAATAACATGAATTTTGTTTACTCGTTAAGTGATCTAAAAGATCAGCCGATCCAGTTCAAAATTCGAAGATACCTTAGAGAAGCCGAAGATTTCTATTTGGCATACGCATTATTACCGCCTAGTATGGAAGATTTCTACCAGCGATTAAGAGCTTCATACGATAATCTAAAGATTGTATGATCTGATACAAAGCTTAATTTACATGCTAGGTTGCGCTAGAGTTCATAACTTATATTTATGCGTAATTCGTAAACCATTTAAAGGAAATATCTTGATGCAGAAGCTGAGCTTAGATTGTTGAACGTTGCAGTAATTGTGAAATTGGAGCCGGATTTTTCTGAAGGGAATGTAAGTTACAATGCGGACGGGACTTTGAACAGGGCTGAAACAAAGAATATTCTAGGACCTCACAGTGCAATTGCGTGTGATGCAGCCTTTTATGCCAAAGTAACCATTGGTGCCCGAATAGCAATAGGGACGATGGGTCCTCCAATTGCAGATTCGGCATTAAAGCAAGCTCAATTGATATCGGATGCAGACGAACTGAATTTGTATAGCGACAGGGCATTTGCTGGCGCAGATACTTTGGCAACAGCAGAAGTCCTGAAGAGCGGTGTCATTAAGATGCTTGAGGGAAGTAAAAAAGATATAGTATTTTCTGGTCACAGGGCATCCGACGGAGAAACTGGACAAACAGGACCACAAACTGCCTGGAAGCTAGGGTATAATTTCTTGGGAAATGTAGTCCAATTTGTTGTTGATATTAATAGGAATTATGTTGTAGCTAAAAGACTGATTTCGTTACAAGGATTTGATGACATAATTGAAGACGTTGAAGCACCCCTCCCGGTTTTCATAACAGTAGATCCTTCATATAAATCGCTTTACCCTAAATTATCTCAACGTCTTGCATATACAAATTATAGAAAGGAAGCTACACGACGTGCTCAAAATTATAAGGAGTGGTTGAAGGTTTATGATGGGAAATCACTGCAATTAGATCCTAAATTTGTTGGTCTCCCAGGCTCACCAACAATAGTCTATAGAGTTGAAAAAATTCCAAAAGCAAGAGCAAGTAGGAGAACAGTCCAAGTAGATAGTAGTGATGTAGAAGGTATCAAATCAATTACCCTTGATTTGGCCCAGAGGTTAAACTCTTAGATAAATATGACTACAGGGAGTCTTTCTGGTTCGAGCGGGGGAAAGTACAGAAATCTGTACGTAGTTGTAGAGCACATTAATGGTAGGATAGTCCCTGTCAGCTTGGAAATGATTGGAGAAGCCAGAAGACTAATGGACGATTTCAATTCAAGATATAATGAAGCCGAGCAAGTTGTTGCAATTTTATTAGGCTACAATATTGAAAATCTGTGTCAAGAACTAATATCATCTGGGGCCGATGTGGTAGTTTACGCAGAAGATAAAGAACTTGAATTCTCAACGAATACTATCGATACGAAGGTTATTTCTCAAATTTCTAAAGATCCCAGCCTTGCAAGACAAATATCGCCACAATATATTCCCCCTTACATTAAACCAAGGTACATGTTCTTTGCAGCTGATAGTGTTGGAAGACACTTGTCTTCAACTGTTCTTGCAGATCTTGAATCAGGGCTTGCGTCTGACATAAATAAACTTGTGATAAGTGATCTTGAAATTCGACATGAGCATAAGACTAAGGGAGCCACAGTAAGATACGAAAAGACTCTCGAAATGTATAGACCAGATTTCTCTGGGTTCCTTTGGACAACGATACTTTGTCTTGATAACAAAAATCCTGAGATAATGCGTGATTATCACCCACAAGCCTGTAGCATAATCCCCGGAGTGTTTGAAGCGATAGAGCAAGATACGACGAGAAAGGGGCAAGTTTTGCGTTATCAGCCGGTAATTGACGCTGATGACATGAAGACGAGAGTATTGAAAAGGGAGATACTAAAAAAGAAAATCGATTTTGAAGGCCACAGAGCCATTGTAAGCTTTGGACGGGGAATTAAGGATGATCCTGAACAAAATATCAAGGTAATTGAACAGCTTTCAGAACTGTTGGATGCAGAAGTCGGGATAACCTTACCCTTATCGAAGAGACCGTATCAGCTAAGTGAATCGGTCAATTCTAAATTCATGATCCCTGAAAGAGTAATAGGTACGAGCGGTAGTATTGTGACTCCTTTAATATATATCGCTTTGGGAATAAGGGGAGCAGTACAACATATAGCGGGAATGAAAGGTGCGGAATTCGTGCTTTCAATAAATCCTGACGATAACGCCCCTATGAAGGACGAATCTGATGTATTTATTAACGGCCGAATAGAAGATGTTCTTCCACTAATCATACAAGAGTTGCATAAGTTAAAGGAGAGAAATTCTCACAAGGGATAGTTCGGTTTGGAAAACTTTGATGTAGCTATTGTTGGAGGTGGGTCGGCAGGACTTGCAGCACTTAAACATTTGTCTGACCTTGGCAAGCAAGCAGTATTGATAGAAGCAGGTCCACGCATAGGGTCCAAGAACGTTTCTGGAGGACTTCTCTATTCAAAAAGATCAAAAAATAAGAGGATCTATAATGTTGAAGATATCTATGGGTCTGACTTTGAAACTTCAGCTCCATTAGAACGACGTATCACAAAATATGTACTACATACAACTTCTCGAAACAGGATTTTTGGAATTGATCTTACAAATTTACATGAATATAATACAAATTTTGCTTATTCTGTATTAATGAATAAGCTGACTTCGTGGTTTGGGGCTTTAGCGTCGGAAAGTGCTGAGAGGCAAGGCGGGGGGATAGTTTGTGGTGTGCATGTCAAAGATATTATATGGACTCCCGACGACAAGACAATAGTACAAACAGATGAGTTGGATGAATTTCAAGTTAAGGCAATAATTGCTGCCGATGGCGTGAATTCGGAAATCGCATACTTCACAGGTGCGCGTGAAAAATTTTCTCCGAATGATGTGTATCAGGGTGTCAAAGTTGTAGTAAAATTACCCGAAGATATAATTGATCAAAGATTTGGTATTAACTCCTCAGAAGGAGCAGCTCATTTATTTGCTGGAGACATAACCTTGAATCACATAGGAGGAGGGTTTCTCTATACTAATCGAGATACACTTTCACTTGGTGCTGTTTATCACTACGATTCCTTGATTTCAAATCCAGCTGAACCATCCGTCTTGGTTGATACCATAATAAGAAATCCCTTTGTGAGCGAATTGATCAAAGACGATGTAGCCAAAGTTGAAATAGACAAAGAACTTTCTAAGGAAGAACAATTCAAGAAGTGGCTTACTGCGACAAAACTATTGAAAAATTATGAGGATCTTAGATACTCATATTTTTCTCCATCTCGTAGAGCTGGTCTAATTGACGGGGGAAAATACAAGGGTATCGAAGATATCAAGAACAAATTAGAATCGATTAAACAACAACTTATCGAGAAATATGGTGCAAGTTTTTCCAGTAATTATATAGAGCTAGAATATAGTGCAAAGATAGTACCTGATGGAAAAAGGTGCAGAATGAAAAAACCCTATAGTAAGAACGTTCTCTTTATTGGTGACGCAGCTGGTAGGGGTATATTTGTAGGGCCTAGAATTGAAGGCTTGAACGTAGGAATTGATGATGCGGTAAGGGCGGCAGAGGCTGTATCTAAATCAATTGATAAAAGCGACTTTAGTGGTAATTATATGGGAGAATATTATTCCTCTTTACTCGAGGAAAGCCCGTACACTTCCGATATGAAGGAGATTGACAAAGATTATCTTAAGATATTCCTTGACTCTACAAAATCTATACCGAAAGAGATTGTAGGCTCTCGTTATGGCTTTGTTTTTAGGCTAATGTCCAGTGGGAAGCTAAGAGGAATTGCAGTGGGGATCGCTAACATCTTGGGGTATGATAAAATCTTACCATTGGTTGAATCTGAAGAAACTTACGTGCAAGTACCAATTGAGTTAGCTAATAAACTAGGGCATGAAATTACAGGATCCTACGTTCCATCGCCACCTTCTGTAGAAGATAGAGTTGCACATTTAAGATTCAATGATGACCCAGTATCACACATCATTGTACCCGAATCCAAAAGTGAATTCTTAAAAAAGCTAATCATTCTTTGTCCGACAAGGTGTTATTATCAGGAACGGGAAAATATCATGATCCAACATGAGGGTTGTATAGAATGTGGCTCATGCGCGAAGGTCACCGAGTGGAGGCATCCTAGGGGAGAAAGGGGTGTCATTTTTACGTATGGTTAAAATTCTAATTTGTACCGTTCGTCTTCCTCTAATCACCTACTGTAACATCGAATGACTTGGTAATTTATAAAACGCGACGTCAAAATTAAGGAATAATCAGATAATATCATCGTTCTTAAGGTCATTTCGTTATTTCTAAAGGTATCATTTTTATTAGAATAAGAATGAATCTCAATAATCTTGACCTAAATTGCGTTATTCTTATAATTATATCTATTTGATTGGTAACGGAGTAATCCTGTACAACTCTACTAGCCAGCTGAAAAACATCCTAGACCAATTAAGTGTGTCTTCAAAAATTTGTTGAACCAAATTGTGAGGAGCTCAAGTATGTACGATAAGAAAAGTAGTCCCAATTTAGGATAGAGGTCATTTTTAGAAGCATATAATCAATATTTCATAGTAAATACTTAGATATGAATTTAGGTTACGTTATGTACTAACATTATATCGATAGTTTTATAATACAAGATTATTCCATAACGATCACACAATATCATTAGATACCTATTAATACAATAAGGTATGCCATGAAGCTATCACTCGCGGATAATAAGATAATGTCAGGACATTTGGATCAAAAAATCGCTATTTTCAATAAGGTGGTAGTTATAGGTCTAGGTCAACTGGGTTTACCAGTTGCAAAATACATTAAGGAAAGAGGATTTGAGGTTTTCGGATACGATATAAACGCTTTTACCATGGACCGTGCAGAGAAAGAACACGGTATTAAGAAAAGTAATGATTTTTCTGATATGGATGTTTTTGTTATTTGTGTTTCTACTCACAAGCCAGATGATATATTTGCTCCTTATCTAGATGGATTGTATTCTGTAGTCCACAAAATATCAAATGAAGCAAGAAACGGTACCCTTCTTTCAATAGAAAGCACTATTTCATGTGGAACATCAAAGAAGGTCTTTGAAATGTTGGACCATAGGCTTCATGTAGTTCATGCACCTCACAGATGGTATGCGTTGGAAGAAGATGTACATGGGGTGAATCAATTGCGAGTTATCGGTGGCGTTTGTGAGTGTTGTCTGCATAATGGACTTAAATTCTATGACAGCACCGAGTCCTACTTAGAAGGCAAGATTCAATCTAATTCTAATAGAGAAGTCGGTAGAAAAGCGATGACGAAAACTGTTGGTATATCAATGCATCCAGTATCGAATGTCGAGCTCGCTGAATTGACGAAGATTGTTGAAAATGCTGACAGATATTTGCAAATAGCTTTTGCAGAAGAACTTTACCTTTACTGTCAAGCAAATCATATCAATTTCTCAGAATTGAAAGATGCCTTGAATACGAAATGGAATGTGCATATCTTGGAACCTAGGGAAGGTATTGGTGGCCATTGTGTCCCAAAGGACACCAAGATGTTTCTGGATTCTTCCAAAAGTGTAAAGAGTAAGATTCTACTGGCAGCTATTGAGGCAGATCAAGCCTATAGAAAGTTCAGACAAATGAAAGATAAACAATACAGCTCTGATAACACACTGGATGATCGACAACTTCTCTCCAGTTAAGCCTTCCTGTATTTTCTGAATTCAGTGATCCTTGACGTATGCTAAGTTCATATCGCGGTATTTCGCTTTAGCGGAAGGTGCTGACAACCATGTGTCAAAGTCTTATTCAAATTAGATATACTTTTTAATGTTAAATATGTAATCCCTGTCCTATTCACAATGCAGGGGCGTGATTTGCATAGATATTCTGCAGATAGTACAAGTAATGATTCGAAAAGGCCCTCGGAGATTATACCCCCTGTGTATCTTAATTTTTCATTCTATAAAGTAGATCCTAAATGGCGATGGCTTAATGACCTAGGTAAAGAGGAAGCTGCAGAAGAGTTTGGGAATTTAATAACTATTGCAAATACTAAGATGAAGGTCAGAACCTATTCAACGGTAGGACTCAGAAGAAATTCTGACTTTATGGTATGGATGATTAGTGACACGATTAAAAACATGCAGATTTTGACATCGAAGATCTATTCCACTGTCTTCGGAAAATATATCGAAATTTCTGACCTATATTTATCTGCTGCAAGAGACTCTAAATATGCAAATAGTGTAACACCGGGTTTCATGACCGATGATGAGCCCATGAAATACAGTATTGTGTATCCTTTCATCAAATCTAGAGATTGGTACTTATTGCCATTTGAAGATCGTAAGAAAATGATGGATGAGCATATTGCTATAGGAAGAAAATTTCCTGGAATCAGACTTAATACTTCATATTCTTTTGGTCTTGGAGACCAGGATTTTATGCTGGCTTTCGAAACTGAAGACTTGAGGGATTTTCAGGATTTGATCGTAAAGTTGAGAGAGACACAAGTAAGTAGATACGTAGTAAAGGATACACCCATGATAGTTTGTGTTTACGAGAATATCAAAAACATTGTCAGGAGCCTAGGGTAGACAGGTATTGACTGCTCTTAAAGAATGGGCAATTGTATGCAATGCACTTGAAGATGGAAGTCAAACTATTCTTTTGCGGAAGGGTGGCATATTGGAATACAAGCACGGATTCCAAGTAACACACAATTGTTTTTATCTGTATCCTACATTTGAACACCAGTCGCGGGAATATTTAAAGTCAGAGTATTGGGGAAAGATGGATGGGCCACTGAGCTCTGCCAAGTTTGATGAAAACGAGAAAGTAGTGATAATTAGATCCTGGGGGGAGGTAAAACAAATTCACAAGATTAGAAACATGGATGAACTTTTGAAGATCAGAGATTATCACATATGGAGTGACAAGTATCTTCAAATGCGACTAAATTACAATTCATCAAAACCACTATACCTTTTGGTAGTTCGAGTTTATAAACTTGTACAACAGCTTAATATCGAAATACTGCCTCACTGGGCTGGATGCAAATCATGGGTTGACATAAATATACCTGGAAATGAAAGTCTTGACACCTGCACAGATATCAATAAATTAGATTTGCTTCAACCAGTCATTATTGATTCTGAATTTCAAAATATCCGCTACCGGTTGGAGAAAGATTTGGAATAATGAAATATAGAAAACTTGGCAAGAGTGATATTCTAGTCAGCGAGATAGGATTCGGAGCATGGACAATTGGACTAAACTGGTGGGGGAAAAAAATTGAAGACCAAGAAGCGATAAAGATGTTAAACAAGGCGTACGATCTGGGAATTACATTTTATGATACTGCTGATATCTACGGCAAGGGAAAAAGCGAGAAACTAATAGGTGAAACTTTTAAAAATAATAGGAATGAAGTAATCTATTCTTCAAAGTGGGGTTATGACATTTACAACGGAGAACAAGTAGGGCACAGCGAATTACCTCAGAAGCATAACAAATCCTTTCTTTGTTATGCACTTGATCAGAGCCTAGATCGCCTTCAGACCGATTACTTAGACGTGTATAGCCTTCACAACCCAAAAATGGCCGCAATTCAAGATGCGTCATTATTTGCATCGATGGATTATCTGCAAAATGCTGGTAAATTTCGAAGTTACGGTGTAGCTTTAGGACCTGCCATTGGGTGGGAGGAGGAAGGGAGACTGTCTATGAAAGACCGAAATGTTACTTGTCTACAAACAGTGTATAATATTTTAGAGCAGGACCCAGGCAATACCTTCCTTCGAGATGGCGAGAAACATGATGTAGGTATATTGGCCAGAGTTCCTGATGCGTCGGGTGTACTTACAGGAAAAGTTAACCAAAATACAGTGTTCGACAAGGACGACCATCGAAGCAGTAGAAAGAGGGATTGGATTATTGAAGCACTAGAAAAAGTCAAAAATTTGATGTCAATTGCAGATGCAAAAGGTTGGAGCCTAACAGAGCTGGCCATCAAATTCATACTTTCTCAGAAGCAGATTTCGGTCATACTGCCTACGATGACCAGCGTAGAAGAGATTGAAATGTTTGCAAACTTCTCTGATGGTAATTATCTTACTAGCTTGGACTTGAAGAATATCTTCGATATGTATTCAAATAATTTTTATGCGAATCAGTCAACTTCAAGTAAATTGTAATGTGGATACCATATCTCTTGTCGACCTTCTAACTAGAAATTTTTTGATCATCTTTGAATTCAACTAAATTTTACCTTCCATATGTAAAATTGAATTTGTTTTGAAACGAGACAGCAAAACATAATTACACTATTTCCATTGGCAGTACCTATCTACTTTCAATGAAATTACAGATGAACAGGAGCATAACTCTACTACTCCGTAGAACATCGTCCCTAAACTGCTAAGCCCCAAATAGAAAATGGTAGATCCACTTGTGGAAATATTAATGCTTCAAAAGATGGAAGTAAAGTGGTTTTGATAATATTCTACATAGTATGTATTTTATCATCCCGTTCTAGGATCAAGATTATCTTTGTTATAACAATTGAACTTTTCTTGTTAGCATTATCCCCAGGTGCCTAATTTTTTAGCGAAACATAGTTAGGTATTACTGACAGTAAGTGATAATCCCTTCATCGGATGTTGTTCAATTTGCGATTGTGGAGCTAGTATATGACAAGAAAACAGAAGTTGCTATTATCTAAAAACATCTCCTCCTTTTAGAAGATCTGCCCGACCTTTGCAAAGTTTATTACTATTGATAGAACAATAAGAAACTAGTTATGAAACATTATTAGGAAATTTTACCCACATTCCTTATTAACCTCCCATATGGTTATTGAATTGGATGCAAACGAAAAGATACTTGATCTTATTGATACTGAGTTTGACTTTATTGGTCATGATTCCAGTGACTAACGCAATGGCGATTGGAAATAGATGTCCAACGGTTTGGCAACGATCTGAAGGCATTCACCTTTGCATAGGAACTGAATTGAATGATCATATTGATGGAAGCAGGTCGCCAGATATTATCATAGGCCTTGCAGGGGACGACTTGGTGAGAGGTGCTTCAGATGATGACGTTTTACAAGCCGGCGCAGATGATGATAAAACCTACGGAAATTCAGGTAATGATAATATGCAAGGTGGCCCAGGCCTAGACCAGCTTTATGGTGATTCAGGAGATGATATTATCTTTGGTGGATTCGAGGACGACTTTTTGGTAGCCGGACAGGGTAACGATGAAATGTACGGAGGAGATGGAGATGATGTGTTACAAGGTGGCTCTGGCGCCGATTATTTCGACTGCGGGAGCGGGTTTGACATAGTAATAGGATTCGATCCTCAGAAAGGCGATACTAATGCAAACAATTGTGAAGACGTGATTCAACGTCTTTAAACATATTCAACATACCTTTGGTGACATGCGTACCAGTCCAAAGCAGGCTAATTATGCGATTACGTATAGCTGCACTCCATTCATAAAGCAAATGATATAGACAATGAATCAAGTTTGACTAAATTATAGAAAAATTCCAAATCTAAAAATACTCGAGATCACTTACTCCCTTTAATACCCCAACCATAGTATTGCATTATGTTACTTCATCAATCACACTCGTTTCTTTCATTATCAAGTTAATCCCCTCGACTAAGCGGTTCAAGGGCCCATTTGAAGAGGACTAAGGTTTGCAAGGAGAATGCGTTTATCAGTATTTACGGAAATCGTCAGAATAGAATTTCAATTAACACAAATTTGGAGTGCAATAAGGATAGTGTGCGTTGGCAGATTCAGAGATCAACTTAAAGAGATTGAAAATATGGAGAGTTTTGAATTAATATGGAGTTGCTGGATAAGAAGGAAAAACTAAATTCGAATTGCCTATTAAGTTATTCATTAGCATGAGAATAAAATGTGGCTACGACAGGAAATAATATAATCGGGAAATTGCTCTAATCAATTGTAATGAATCTAAACTGGTGCTCATATATTTGCGAAATTGGTGATAGAACTTCCCCATAACAGGCTCGGAAACAAGCGAAAACAGGGATTCAGGAGCTTATCATAAGCAGACTATACTGAATTTGCATAGTTCTGGCATCCCTCTAGAAATCATATCACTACAACTTGATTTACCACAAAGCGAGGTGGAAAAAGTGATTGAAGAGGAAGCAATTGCCGATAAAATGAAAGTTCATGCTATCGCAAAAATTTCGGAAACTCCTTCATTAGATTCATTTTACTTAGATGCGGTGTTTGATCTCGATACCGCGATAGAATTGGCACAATCTCGTACTTGGAAGGCACTCAATGCAATTCCAGAATTCAATATTTCATTCAAAAAGACATATGACGTTTTAGAACAATTTGTTGGGTCAAAGGTAACATTGGTCATCTTGCATATTGACATTGTTGGGTCCACGAAACTTTCTATGGGACTTCCTGCAGACAAACTTGCTGTCATTATACAGACTTTTACACATGAGATGAGTGTTATTATCGATACGTATGGAGGTTTTATACTCAAATATGTGGGTGATGCTATTTTGGCATTCTTTTTAGTAAGAAACAAAAATGATTTTAACATTCCTTGCATTAACGCAATTTCGTGTGCTCAGTCTATGATCCAGGTCATAAAAAATGGAATAAATCCAATATTGAATCAATATGGATACCCAGAAATAAATTCCAGGATTGGGATAGACTTCGGAGATAATGTGGTAGTTCAATTTGGATACGATACCTACTCCCACAAGGGTCATAATTCGTCAAACATCAATGATCACATTGTCAGAATACCACATCTTGACATACTCGGATACACTATAAGTATTGCAAGTAAAATGACTTCATTTGCACGTCCTGACCAGATGATTATTGGCGAGCTTGTTTACAATGCTTTGGACGATCGTCAAAAGGAGCATTTTAAGGAAATTCGTGTTAACCCTGAAATATGGAGTTATGTCAGTGATAATACTGGTGGAATTTATAGACTGTATGGCAGCTAGGTAATAGGCATGATTGTAACTTGTGTCTGAATATGGCTAAACAAATTGAGATAGGAACGATATTTGTTTTTGCGATTGGGAACAAGATACCTTTATAATTCCGTTCCTCAAATTCTAATAATTGAAATTGAAAGTATATTGTTCTAAAAGAGCAGTTCTGATTCATTTTGGTATGTTCATTTTTTCCATATTTTTATTTCTTGCATATTATGAAGTTGATGTAGCATCAGCAATATGGATCAAAATTACCTTTCCCCACGCAGGTGATAGGGTTGATTTAGGAGAACTCACAATTAAGGGAACTTCTTCCGATAATGCAACCTCGGATTGTCAGGCATACGTTGATTGGAATAATCAAAAGCCTTATCAGAGGGTCATAGCAACTGGCCTTGGAGGAGCCAATGACTTTTCAAATTGGACATTTACTTACAATTCAAGCTATCATGTAATAAATGAAGGAATAAATGATCTAACTTCTAAGCTGACATGTGCTGGCACTCCCATGAATCCACTATCTATGGATAAATGGTATAGCATTAACGTGACGGGAGACAATTCGCAAGGGACCAACGCTCTAGATCTTCCTCTTCCGACACAACCACTTGATGAGGACAGTGATGAAAATTCAGTACCTGTTGCACCGCCTCAATCTACGGACGGGAGCGTTAATCAAATCCAACTTAATGTTGCTGTAAGCGATAATCCAATAGCTGCTGGGTCAGAGCAAACTCTTAATGTTGAAGCCATCGACCCAAGTAATGGCGAAAAGGTGAGTGACGCTGAAATTAATGTGACAATAGTTGATCCATCAGGAGCAATAGTGAAACAGTTCGATACTGATGATGGAGATCTTACCCGATCGTTTGACATAGATGAGAGTACATTGGGCCCTTTAACAATAACGGCAAATGCACAGTCTGACGTTGGTTCTGCAAGCAAATCCATGACCTTTAATGTTCAATAAATAATGTGGTCATGATAGACTCACAATGAGTAACAGTTCTTTGCTATCTGGTCCAATCCCTACTTCTCCTCAAAGGTAATACTAATAATATAATATTTTTTCGCAATTCGCCTTGTAATCTCAACCTATTAACTTGGGTATATTGCGAAGTGCGGGATTTGAACCCGCGATCCCGAGCTTGGGAAGCTCGTACCTTAACCAGGCTGGGCTAACTTCGCACGAATGGAACAAAACTGAGTCAATAAATAAAAGTGTTGTTACTTGAATCAATACTAAATATTTATCTTCTGGGTTCGAGCAACTTTCGAAAATGATGACTATTATTCAAGAAAATACTTTACTCTAACTTTCTTGAATTCTCTAGAACTAAAAAGTATTCTATAATCTCTTATTCCTATAGCTGCTGACATTTCAAAAGCCATTTTCTCAGCGCCTTCGAAAGTTCTTGCATGAATCATGCTGAACAAATTAAATTGCCAATCGGGATAGACTGGTCTTCTATAACAGTGACTTACTTCAGAAAATGATGCTAGTTTGTAGCCCACCTCGTCGATTCTGTTTTCTGGCACCTTCCACACAACCATTCCATTTGCTGTGAAACCTGCTTCTCTATGCCGTAGGATTGCTGCGAATCTCCTCATTATTCCTACTTCTTGATAACCTTTTGCCACTCTAAAGAGCTCATTTACCGATACCCCAAGCCTTGCGGCCTGCTCATTAAATGGTTCTGAAATTATATCCAAGTCAGTTTGGAGTTCCCTTATGAATGCCTTATCTCTTTGAGTAAGATCAATAGTTCTTTTCTTACTCTGAATAATAGAATCTTTCGGTACAAGTTTCTCAGGGTCTTTATTCACCATATCTAGTTTAACACCTATCTTATAGAGCTTTAAAGTAGGCAAAAGTCGATACTTTGTAACTCCTTTCAGACTGGCCAGCTTATCTAAATGTGGTTTCATTTCGTCATATGGCGGGATTGCCAAAGTGAACCACATGTTATATTCATGATTTCTTTCATAATTGTGACTCACCCCTGGGTGCTTGTTTACTTCATGAGCAACTAAATCTAGCATTTCTGGAATGACTGCAAAGGCAATCAGCGCGCTCTTATAGCCCAAGTTTCGGGTATCAAATATAGCATTGATTTGTCTGACTAATCCATTCTTCTTCATGTGAGAAATTCTATCCATCACTTGTTGCTCAGAGAGTCTGTGGCGCAAACCAATTTCAAGAAATGGTCGTTGCACCAACGGAAATTCCCATTGTATTTCGTTCAATAATGCCTTATCTAAAAAATCAATTCTATCTTGCTCTATCTGCATTGAAGCTGAAAATTGATACATCCACACGCGTTAAATACTTATCCTATTCAATTTTTACTCTTTTCATAGATCAAGTGGGTTCGAAAATTATGGAATTTAAATTTCCCGATAATTTGTCTTTGCGAATTCTGAAATTTCAGGACATACATATAATGCCTTGTCACGATATATAATAGATTTGGAGGAAATATTTCTGAGAAAAAAGGTGGTTTTTCAGGGTGAACCGGGAGCGTATAGTGAGATTGTTGCGCTGAAATTATTCCCAGACTCAGAGATAATCTCAAAAAAAATGTTTCAGGATGTATTTGAAGCCTTAAACGATGGCACTGCTAAATACGGTGTTGTTCCAGTTGAAAATTCTATAGAAGGTAGTGTTAATGAAATTTATGACTTATTGTTAGATTCTAAAAAGATTGTTTCTGGTGAATTCTTTCTTCGTATTAATCACTGCCTAATAACCAATCCTCATCATTGCGATACCATCAAAAGTATCTATTCACACCCTCAAGCAATTGCTCAATGCAGGAACTATATAAGATCAAATAAATTTGAAGCTATACCAACCTACGATACTGCTGGAGCAGTGAGACTAATTAAAGATAAGAAGATTGAAGATGGTGCCGCGATAGCGAGCAGAAGGGCGGCTGAGATTTATCAAATGAAAATTCTTGATGAGGGCATAGAAGACAAGAAGAATAATTACACTAGATTCTTAATCTTGTCGGACTTTGAAACTGAGCCATCCGGTAATGACAGGACGTCATTAATCTTTGGACTACATAATAAGCCAAGTTCGCTGTTTTTTATCCTACAAGAATTTGCGGCTCGAAAAATTAATCTTACAAAAATAGAATCTCGCCCAACAAAGGAAAAACTATGGGAATACAATTTTTATGTTGATATCGAAGGTCATCGCAAGGACAAGATTGTCGATGAGGTAATAAACTCAATGCTAAGCAAAACTACGTTTCTAAAAATTCTAGGTTCATACAGGCAAGGAGTTCGTTAATTCGTTAGTAGAATTGCCTTGCATAGGATTCGATCATCTCAATTTAGATCTAATCCCTAGTCCAGTAAGTATAATTCCTGTTATTATCAACATCATTTGGGCACCGAATGCTAACGGAATGGCTTTTGTTTCTGCCGTTCCATAAATATTTAACAAATTTTTTCCCATATTTTCGGTTTCCAACCTGAACTCACCAGATTTGTTCGCGACTAGAGAGTAGTTTAGATTTGTCCTATTTTTTACTGATAGAATGATCTCCTTATCAGGGTCATAAATTGTAAAATCAAAAATTGAACCGTTTATGGTAATTTTTGCTTTGCTGCCCACGTCCATAATGGGTGTCAATATGTCTTTATCACCTACTTTAATAGTTCCATTTATTGATACTGGTTTTGCTATATTCGAATCATATATCGAAATTGTTCCTATTATGATAAACACAAGACCCGAAAGAACTAAGACATAGAAAATTAACTTAGAAGACATAACTCCATTTCACTAAGGGTAATATATTCAACGTTTTGAATATGTGCCTATTATATTTTAACCAATCGGCATTACTCTTTTTAGTTTCAATTTGACAACAATAAAAAGTACATATTTATTTTATCTTTTTTTCCAACGTAAACAGTCCATGATAATTAAAGATGTGGAACCAAACGATGATTAATTTCAAGATTTAATATCCGCAATTTGATAAGTAAGATCTAAAGCGTAAAAAATTCTGGGCGATAATATAGGCTGGAGCTGTAATGCCTTACCGATTTAAGATTCAAATCATATTTCTGAATTAGAAAATGATAATAGGTGATTCTTGCTTGTAATGGCATTTGTCATACTGATTGTACCGTCTGAAGTAATCTTATGGGAAACATTCAATTATTTCATCTAGTTTTTCTTTTTCATAATACTACCAAGATCCTAGGCAAAGCGCTTCTAGCAATTAGAAACATAATAGACGTATACACTGATCTATAACACGAGTCGCAACGCTGACTCTTGAATTATGAAAAAAACTAGGCCATGATCAAAGATATGAATACAACAGTTACTGTATTTCAAAACATTCGACACGAGCCTCTAAGATATTTTGAATGGTCTTGTCAGTTACAAGTTTCTTGATTATCTTTAGTCGCTCTTCCCTATTCATCGTATGCAAATCTTGAATCGAATCTATTGCTTTGAGATTCCAATAATTCTTGAGTGCACTTTCTAATTGTATTTGAGTATGATATGCAATAATCCCTAATGAAGTTAGAGAAAACCGGCCTTTTTTTCTCCTTATAAGTCCCGCTTTTAACATACGCTCGGTTCGCGAATAGTACTGTTTTCTACTTAGACCCAGGGTTGTTTTCAATCTATTACCTTCAGATATTCCCTTTGCAATTGAGCAAAATATCTCTAGTGATAATTTATCGGAAATGGAGTTAAGTATTTCTAATTCTGTCAATCGTGCAATCATTCGGCTATTGGTTCTGCAAAAAATCCATATTTATGGATAGGTTATCCAAATTTGGCCTGAACTAAAGTAAAATCACCTAACTTGGATATTTACCCAACCGAGAATGGACTTCTCAATTGAAGATGGTATATGCTGTCCTGTAAATTCTTGCTTGTCTATTTTATTTTGATGATCATGGACCGAATATTTTATTATTTTCGCATAATATGTTTTCAGGTAAATGATTCGAAGAATAATTTAGACTATCGAGCAGAAAATTTTAGGCAGAACTATTTCGAGATGATCGAACGTGACGGAGATTTGCAATCACCTTTAGTAATTATTGCAAAGGCCCGGGTGGCTAAGGTCCGTGGTTTTCTAGATTTTGAAAATGACTAACTCCTAAGAATTTTATAGAATGTCCATTTCTAGGTTTCGTGTTGACACGGGTTAGATCTTACCTATTAAAGAGATGATATTAACCCATTTTTTGATGTGTCATCGTGATTGAATTGCTTGCTTACAATAGATCAACATCATGCGGTTGACTCTCAATATAACCAGCTGGTGTAATCTTTATAAATTCAGCCCTATTTTGCATTTCTGATATATCGTGAGCACCGCAATAACTTAGACCAGATCTTAATCCTCCCACTAGCTGCTTTATAATTTCAACAACGCTTCCTTTGTATGGAATCATAGCTTCCACACCTTCTGGTACGTAGTCATTTGGATCTTCTAGCTCTACAACTTCTGCTCCTTCCTCTCTATATTTTCTTCCCAGTGATGCGTAAAAGGATGCCATGCCTCGATACATCTTAAATTTTTTGCCGTGTCTTACTATCGTTTTTCCTGGGCTCTCATCTGTTCCTCCAAAAATACTTCCTACCATGACAGATGATGCTCCTGCAGCAAGAGCTTTAATTGTATCTCCAGACGTTCTTATCCCTCCGTCCGAAATTATTGGAATATCAAACTCCTTAGCCACCTTGACACTGTCAATAACAGCAGTTAGTTGCGGAACACCTGATCCTGTAACGACCCTTGTTATACATATAGACCCAGAGCCCACTCCCACTTTAACTGCGTCCACACCTGCACTGATCAAATCTTTCGTACCTTCGCCTGTAGCGACATTGCCTGCAATCAGTTCTGAATTAGGAAATGCTTTTTTTATCATCTTGACAGAGTCAATAGCGTTGTCACTGTGTCCATGTGCGATATCAACTACGATCGCATCTGCACCGCCTTCCAGCAATGCTTCCGTCCTATCAAGAAAATCACCCTTCACCCCGACAGCCGCACCGACTAATAAGCGGCCTTTCTTATCCTTAGACGCCGATGGAAATCGCTCCATTTTTAGAATATCTTTACTTGTAATTAGTCCTACTATCTTTCTAGAATTATCTAGAACGGGAAGTTTTTCAATCCGATGTTCATGCAGAATCTGTTTAGCTTCCTGGATAGTTATTCCTGCTTTAACGGTTACAACATCTTTTGTCATTACCTCACTAATCTTAGTATTCATGTTCTCCAAAAAGGTAATGTCTCTACGTGTTATAATCCCCATTAGTTTATCATCATTTTCTTTGACTACGATTAGCCCTGAAACACCATGCTGCTGCATCATCTTGCTAGCGTCTAAAGCGCTCAGCGACGGAGATATTGTATATGGCTGCTCAATCATGACTGACTCGGATCTCTTGACTTTGAGCACTTCATCAACTTGTTCTTCAATTGTCATAAATCTGTGAATAATCCCAATGCCTCCTTCTCGCGCTAATGTTATGGCCATGTTTGATTCAGTCACAGTGTCCATATTAGCACTGACAAGGGGAATATTCAAGGTGATATTTCTTGATAATCGCGTTCTAAGTTCCGTTTGGGACCTAGAAATAATGCGAGATCGTTTAGGAATAAGAAGAACATCATCGAAAGTTAACCCTTCTCTCAACAACAATGTTTCCTTGATTTGTAGGCATTTTTAGGGATTATAAGCGTTTACGTCGTATACGCTTCAGTACTTGTAAAAAGTGAGAATCAATTGTCGCAGATAGACCATCACTTTCAAAGAACTTCATTCTGTCCATTACTTCTGTTGGTAATGCATCAAGAGTTTTAAGTGCCAGTCTTATTTGTTTAACGTTGTGGGTGCGAATAATTTTTGCGCCTTTCAAGAAGCACAATAACTCAAAAATCAGAGATGGAACAAGCCTATCGTTTACGTCGAGGCCATATGTATGACCTATAAATGATTTATTTGAGACTGAAATGCAAACAGGTTTCAAAAGGATACAAAGTTCTTCCAGATTAGAAATTATATTCAAATCTCTCTCATACCATTGATACTTCCTGATTCTTGTGAAAAATTGGTTAGTACAATGCTTTCTGAAGAATCCTATCGAAGGATCAATTATTAAGTTTTCGTCAGAAATCATATTATCGTGCGCTATTTCAATACTTCTCTTTAAGATGTCTAGAGTTTCAGGGATATTTCCTGATTCGCAATTGGAGTCATTGCCGTTGAAGGCACCCATTATAAGTGTAAGTCCTGATTCATAAACTACTTTCGCCATATTTTTATCAAAGTTGAGGCCTGTGATGTCATTAATAATAACAGCGCCAAGATCAACTGAAAGCTTTGCTATCTCTGATCTTGGTGTATCGACAGAAATGGGTAAGCTAGTAGTCTCCTTTACAGCTTCAATTGCCATACGCATTCTCTGTTTTTCTATACTAAGATTTACGGTAGATTCTAGATTTGGAGCGGTGGACATTGCCCCTATGTCAACAATGTCAGCTCCTTCATTTTCCAAGTCTTTTGCACGTTTCGCAACTGATTGATAGTCCGTGGCAATCGAATGTTTATAATATGAATCAGGGCTTGCATTTATGACACCCATTAATAAGATAGACTTGCTACGCCTCTCATCAATTTTTCCTAACATTCAACACTCTAAGAACTAGAATATTCTTTTTAAATCATTGCTAATTCGGATTATTTTTGTTCCGAAAATTGGTTGGTGAAGTATTATTACGTCTCAATTGGATTGGACTCTTAGCTAAGAGATCATAAATAATGTCGTATGCAAATAATGAATATTGAAAGTTTGCAAGAAATAGCGATGACTTGTAGAGTGGTATTAATTCCTGGATGTAATAGTTTGAACAGAACACTTTTAATACACATTTTTTCGCAGATATTAGTATTGCTCGTCGACGTCCAGAGGTCGAAATTTGATGACTCGAACACTTGATAGAACTCATACAGTACTGTCCTATGTAGAGGGAAGTCTCAAGAATGCTACAGTGATTGATGGGAATAATAAAGAATGTGGATTCATTTTTTCACTTCTAAATCCGCCTGTTCCTTTAGGGGGAAACATAGTAGCATTAGATATTTATGTAGATGAGCTACCAATTCAAAAGAAATCGATCTTAGTAGCAACATCTGATGATGTTGTCAACGCTGCCTTATTATCTGAGATTAGACCAATTTCGTTTAAACCATTTCAGAGTGCAAGATTTCTTATAACAGGGGTTGACCTTGCCGAGGGGAAAAAACACAAGGTTGTAATTTTGAGTAAACTCGAAGGTTTTGAGCAAATAATAATACCTTTCACCTTCACAGATACTGTCCGAAATAAGAAGGAACGAGTATTCATCCCTACTAGTATGCAGGACGAGGAAGATGAATTCGCAAATGGTGAAGACACCATATTCAAGAATTTCACGATACCTCTTATTCTATCTGGTCGAAAGGCGTACATTGTTTGTTCTTCGAATGCATCCCTTTCTGCCAACTGGACTTGGATGGGAGCGAGATATGACAATGGGGGTCTATACGTGCCACCAGCCAGGGCATTTGGTAGAATAATTGTCGAGGTGTCCGTGGATGATGGTGTCCGTAAAAGACTACCAAACTTTGTTGTTGCTTCAAGACATGAAGGCGGAATACTTTATACACGTTCTGAGGTGGCTGGAATACAAGTAAAACGAACCTTATTCGTTCCCATAAACAATAAAGGCTTCATTATGAAACTTGAATTCGACTTTGATAAGACTACAGGAGATCTTGGAGGTTTCGTTCCAGACAACAAATCATTATCTAAACGAAAAATCCGAGTACATTTTATGATTGATGGGAATATTACAAGTTATGGATTAGCGGCGATTTCTCAGAGTAATGTATCCAAATACTACAAATCAGAAAATTGTCTGCAAATTAGGACGTTGGCTAAAAAAGAAGTCGCTCACTATTTTGGTACTATTGGAGTTGCACCCGGAAGTCTGAAACCTACAAGAGTACTTACTGATTCATTTGATAATGATTTGGAGCTATCATACGATCTCATATTAGAAGAAAATTTGACAAAGGAAATAGCTCTAGTGGGTGCAGGAAGTTTTACGAGTCCTCGAGATTGTTTACACGAGTTTAAGTTTATGCGTGAGAATTATCAGAGCTTATTGGAGGACACGAAGAACCATTTCGTTCAATTTTCATCGGGCACATTAGGTATCAGTTGTAGATCAAGTTCAGATCCATCCATAAATAAGCTCTTGAGGGCTTTTGAGAAGGCAAAAATTAGTTTGGAATATTTGAAAGCAGATTACGATAAACTTGGGGCTGGAATTAGTGCAGGATTGCCTAGATTTCCAAATTATTGGGCTAGAGACACTGGTTGGTCTTTAAGAGGATATCTATCGCTCGGAGAATACAATTTTGCCTTACAAGTTATTGAGAATTTTTTAAAGCATCAAGCAAAACCAAGTTCTAGACATGCGCTACGGGGCGAGCTTCCCATGATTATAAGCGGTAAATCGTTTCTCCATAGCACCACTTATGGGTCTGCGGATTCGACATTCTTGTTTCCATGGGCAATAAGACAATACGTTCATGGTACTGGGGATTTGCCGTACTTAGAAAGGAGATGGAAATCCATCAAAGATCTAATAAACTGGGGTTTCTTAAAGGATACCGATCACGATGGATTAGTTGAACATGGTTTTTTTGGGACGGCTGAAAAACTTCCAATCCAGGATTCTACCTGGATGGATCATATCGACAGAAGGAAAAATGCAAATGATGTTCAGGGGCTCTTCTATGAGAGTTTAGTTACTGGAAGTGAATTAGCTAGATTGGCTGGCGATATTGATAGTGAGAAAAAATGGAACAGTGCTGCAGACAAACTAAAATTAAAGATAGATAAGGAATATTGGGAACCGAAAACGGAATATTATTACGATACAATAAGAAGTGACGGATCGAAGGATGACAGCATTCGTCCAAATCCATTAATATTGCTAATTACGGGTGCCGTATCCGATAGAAGCAAAGCAATGTCAATTCTTGATAGAGTTGAAAAGGAAGATGTAACAACTCCATGGGGAGTAAGAACATTAAGCTCCCTTGACCCCAAGTATCATCCATCTTTATATCATGATGGAGCAGTTTGGCCCCTTGTTACCGGGTGGGCTGCAATTTGCGAAACTATGCATTCAAGATCTGAAAACGCTCTCCACTATCTGTCTTCAATGGCAGACAGAATTCTTTCGGAAAATGGGATGTTTGCTGAAACTTATAGAGGAGATAGACCAGAACCATTTAATTCTTGTATTCTTCAAGCATGGTCGGTTGCAATGTATGTCTATGCACTTAGAGAACTCATGCTTGGGGCAAGGATAGATATGGTTGAAAAAAAGGTAGATTTGAACCCCAAAATTCCAGATTCATTGAAGCCTAGCATGACAGATATTAATTTTGAAGAGCTTATTTATACTGGCGACGGAAGGACTAAGGTTAAGATTCAGGTTCAACCCGAAAATGAAAGAATAACAGTATATTCAAACGGGCAGTCTAATGTTCTTCCAGAATTCAGAAGTACCCATTATTCCGTGAGCGTAGAATGATGTATGTGCTTCTCAGTGCGAATTATCTAGTGTCTGAATTGGCAACTTTGCATGCTATTCCAATAAGTATGAATTATATTATAAGGCTTCATCAACATGGGATATTTGAAGACCTATGTTATCTCAAAAGTAAGGCAAGATAATCGAGTTGGATGAAATATCTTAGAGATATAATTAGATATGATCAAGATAGATGAAGAAAGAATTATCTCAACAATTAGAGATAGGTTGCCACGCTCTGTTAGCTTATCTGGTCCTGATGCACTCATGCACAAGATTCAAAATTGTGCACAAAAGATTACTGGTATTTTTAATATACCTGTCTATATCATCGGTGATACGTCTTGGGGTTCTTGTGACCTAAACAGTCATGCGGCTGAGATCTTAGCAACTGATATTTTGTTTAATATAGGCCACACTATCTCAATAGACTCTTTTTGCGATAAAGTAATAATGATCGATGCACTAGATGACATTAATTTTGACCGAGTTGCAAATCTATGTGCAAAAGGATTGAAGAAGAAGAATTTCAAAACTGTTTCTATAGTTACTAACAGCCAGCACCTTTGTGCGTTAGACACTGTCAAGCAGATTTTTGAAGGAAATGGCTATAGAGTTATTATTGGCAAAGGCAAGGGTCAGTTGAGAGATGCACAAGTTTTTGGTTGTGAGTTTTATCCGGCCAGCAATATTAAGGATGAAGTTGATGCATTTCTCTTCCTTGGGCAGAGTGTTTTCCATTCAGCAGGAATTGCGATTGCTACAGAGAAACCTACATTCATGCTTGACCCGTACTTTGAAGAATATTCAGACGTAAGTGAATTTGCAAGCACTCTTAAGAAAAAAGCAATTTTATCGGTATACAAGTCGATCGATTGTAATTCAATTGGCATCATTATCGGTCTCAAAGAAGGTCAGTTTGCAAGAAAGAAGGCCTTAGAATTCAAAAGCGAATTTGAAAATTTGGGAAAGTCAGTTCAACTAATTGCCATGAGTGAAATTACTGAAGATAGGATCAAGATTTTTGGTGGGATTGATGTCTTTATTCAAGTAGCATGTCCTCGTATTAGCATAGACAATCACTTCAGTAAACCAATGTTATCTACGCCGCAGGCATTGACGCTCATAAAGTTGCTTAAACACGAACCTGTTGAAAACTTCATGCTCACTAACCATTGGCTGTAATATTTCTAATATTGGTTGGAATGAGATATATGCAAGTACCTAGAGGTTACGTTCAGAAAAGTGCTTACGGTATGCGGCAGCAGACTGCTGGTACCAATTCAAGTGAAATGCCCAGTCCCAAACCCCACAAGATCAAACACGTAGACGTGCTAGCATGGATATGTCGCCTTAGGGTTGCTCCCTCCCGGACCTCACCCATTTCGACGTTTCGCAGTCAATACTGTACCTTCGTACAGGTCGCTGTTCACACCCATCCGACACGGCGTGATATCACATCAGCAAGGTAAGTAGGAACATTCCTCTCGAAGATTTACCCAGCAGTTACTGATCCCAGCATAAAGCCGATTTCTGATTTGGGGTACGGCTGACACCCCGATCCTCCCTGCTGCCGCATTGATCATTTACGTGCTCACTATATTTGTCTATCACTGACAAAAACAAAGGAACGTATGTGCATTTGGATTCTGAACTAATTATTTCCCTTCTTCAATAGAATTTGTAGAGTCTGACACACTGAGCAAATTTCGCTAGTAGACTGTCGTTCACAAACTAAGCATTTAGTAGATCGTTTTACGCTTCTCTGATTTCTCAAACCTTCCGAAATTTTGAGAACAGAATTGTACATATTATACTTTATTCCAGGATGAGAGTCTTCTAGCCTATTTAGAAATTGCCTTAACTCGGTCCTAATACTTTCGTGCATATAAGGGCACTCTTCTGACTGAAATGGAATTTCTTGATGCAGTGCATAAAAAATTATCTCTTGCTCATACAAACCAATGAAAGGCTTTATCTTCTTAATACCATGTAAGCCATACTCGATTGGCTCTGGATAACTCCACCCAATTCTTGCTATATCCCCAGAGAATGTGTTTATCAAAAAGCTTTGAATATGATCATCAAGATTGTGTGCTGTCGCTACAACATCTACCCCACATGATTCTGCGAGCAAGTCAATTGCACGGCGTCTAAACGTACCACAAATCGAACATGAAGAAATTTTTGGTGAATTCCGCAGCAAGATTGCGTTGTCCATGTCCAATCCAAATAATTCTCTAAAGTCTAGTACTCTGTTTTCGATATTCAATCTTGAACAAAAGTCCTTGACAATCTGAAGTGATTCGTCGCGATATCCATCAATGCCCTCATCTACTGTTATAGCTATCAATTTACCGCGACTATTATCATCAAAAATTTTATTCAGAATATAGAGCAGGGTAAGGCTGTCTTTGCCTCCCGACACTGCAACTGCTACATTTTCCCCATGTCGAACCATCGAGAATTTGCTCATGGTTTTTTTTACTTTCTCTTCTATTGATTTCGCAAAACAGGATTTGCATAAGATCTCACCTGAGTAATTTCGCTTATATACCGCGACATTAGTTTTACACTTGTTACAGTCTTCTAAATTGAAAGCTGGCGTTATCAAGATCCTATATTAAAGATATTGAATATATAGACATTATTTTGCAAAAAACCCAAAATAATACGTCCACATAATTCCAAAAGCATTTAAATCACACGGATTACATTACTTTGTCGCTTTGCATTTTAACCGTGACTTACTAGACGATGTTAATCTCAAGATTATTTATATGCTGAGCAAGGATTCTTCGATGCCGTTTGTTGAAGTTGCAAAACATATTGGAATATCTGATGCAACCGTTCACATCAGGGTTAGAAGGCTAATAGCCGCTGGGGTCATAAAGAAATTTACAATTTCAGTAGATAATAATATACTCGGTTATGACCATCTTGCTTACATGGCAATAAACATTGAACCAGGTTTTGCCGATGAAGTAACAGAAGGATTGCTCAAGCTAGATGAAGTCTTAGAGATTCACGAAATGCATGGAAGATTCGATCTTATTTTGAAGATACGAGCAAAAGATTTAGATCAAATGCGAGATATAGTGGTTAATAAGATTCGCAAATTACCAAGGATCTTGGAAACGGAATTAATGACGGTACTTAAAACCAGAAAAGAGGACCAAATTGTATCCTTGAAGAAAGAAGTTCATGAGGTAAATGATGGAGAGCGAGAAAGGTAACGCTAGCAATACTTGTACAAGATTCCAAGTTTTGAGTGTCCTTTGGAACTATCGCTTCTGCTTATCCTTTTTCGACGATTGCCACCAATCTAGGTAGTCGTTGTGAAGTTTCCTTTTGTCATCGAAACTAGAGCTTTGCTGTGCCTTATCTCTCAATTCATCCAGTTTTTCACGCGAAGCATAGATGCCGCAGCTCCTACAAATAAAATTCTTAGTTGATATATCAAATTTTAATTCCCCGCCACACTCTGGACAAAATTTTGCCAATATGCTTTTATTAAATAGTTCGTAATAAAAAGTAATGTTTCTCCTCTACATATTACTTCGCTTTTAGCATCATTACTTGAAAACATGAATCCTGGGTCTAGCTTGGTCCCTTTTGCTCCTTATCTTTCCTGTTCAAACTCTTCAAAATTCTTGCGACCTTTGAAGTCACTTCAGACGTATTCATAGACAGTGAAACATAATCTGAAAGAGCTTTAATCATTGGACCCATCTTGTTTATTTCGGGCATAACGTCAACGCCTATTGCATTCTGTCTAAGTGCCTCCGAAGTTGATGGGCCAACAGATGCGACAATTACCTGTTCATTTAATGCTGAGCGTAAACGAAGAATATTGTTGTTCATGTCCGAGACCTTGAATAGTTCGAACACAGAAGGTGGACTTGTAAAAGTTATGACATGCACAGCACCGTTCATTATGTCATATATCAATTTTGAGGTAGACTGAATCGTTGGTTTCACTTGTTGTTTATATCCCATTTCTTTCAATATGCTGTCAGCCTTCTTATCAAGCAATGAAGAATATGAGTATAGCTGCAAATCGAAAATCTTTGACCCTTCCAATTCTAATTCGTCCTTAAAGCTTCCACTGCCGTTCCCATTACTTATTACGGCGATGCGCTTGCCTTTTATATCTCGGGATTTCAATACCTTCAATATCCCTCCTGCTGTACTAGGACCTGGCTCTATAGTAGTTAGAATACCCAAGCTTCGCAGTATGGATGACGGCTTATTTCCTCTAGATATTACCTTAGATCTGCTAATTCCTCTAACTAGTTCATCTCTCAATTTCAGAATTGAAGCAGCCCTGAAAAGATAATGAACGCTTAACCCTGTCATGAATACGAAATACTCGACTGGTTGATTTATGACATTATTAATGAAAAGTTCAACTTCTCTCATGCTAATTCCAGCGTCAATAATACCTACTGTAGGTACCAAATACGGAATGCCCCCAAAACTTTTAACAATATGACAAAGCTCTATCCCTCTCCTACTGCTTGTGATTGCGACTGTCAGATTACTCAGCGACATACGTCTCTGGAACTTCCGTCGTGACTCATTTTGTTATTGTTATGCTCTTGAGTTTTCATAATTAGACAAGTTGTTACTACAACTAGAACTCCCGATGACAAAAAGATCGAGTCAATCATAGTGTTTCCATTGTGAGTAACAGTAATTTTTGGATGGATCAAATTGGTTACTAGGCTTAGAGTTAAGAAGACTTAGGGATTTGGTGTAATGGACTTTTCTCTTCATCCTGCCACCCAAATGGCAATCCGTTCGCCCGTCAAATGCCATACACCTCCTTGATAATATGGCTTTCATCACTTAAATTTTTTGATCTCCAGTATACAGTTATTTGCGTCAATTGTGCCTTGAATCCCATTAAAAGTATTCCACATGTGACCTTTATCCGTAACTTGGACTAAGGGTATTCCCGCAATGGCACAACCTGAAGCGGTGATGATGTCAACTTTGCTTGTACAAATTACTCCAGAGGGTGCCACACCATTCACACCCAATGCAAAAATAGAATACACACCAACACTACTTCCTACAGCGTGAGGAAATACCAAAATGGTCTCTTTGATTGAGAGCCCAACTAAGTCGTGCAGTGGATCAGATACTACTCCGGTTTTCAAGTTAACGTCTGACAGAAAGTTTATCGGTACGTTGGTGTATAGTATTTTACCCGTTCCGATTCCGCCTATTATCCTCCTGCATTTGATATATTTTGTCAAACTACTTCAAATGATCTTGCATAATGGTTTTTAGATCCTTTAAGCATACTGGAAGTCGGTTAAATTTATTGAAATAGTACGAGCCCTTTATGCTGTTTGTAATTACACCATCGTACTCTGCACGGGTTATCATTGGAGTTAGACAAGTGCATGAATCACAAAAAATATTCCCACCAGCCCTCTCAATTTGCTGGACAATTCCTGATTTCGAAGCTTTGTCATATATTGCACGGGGACAGAATATCATACATGGTTTTGAGAATTTCTTACCCTTCAGAGTTGTTGACACGAGTTCTAACTCCTTGAACCCAAGCTGAGGGCTTCCAAGGGCTATTACATCTCCATTTTCTGACGTATTTAATTCTGCTTTAACCGATTCAATTTCTTTTTTTCCAAAGTTTATCACTTCAAGACCAGAATCTTCATCAGTAAACATTCCACAGGCACCAGAAGTCCCAAGTGCTGATGATAGCGATTTTGCTTCCATGATATTTAGTCTCTTCGCCTGAGAACCAAAAGATACACAGCTCTTATTCACAGTTTTGCCGGTATGGTAACCCAACATTCCATATTCTAATTCATTTCTGAGCTCTAAATCGAGTTTCACGCGAGTTTTGGGGTGACGAAATTTGGTATCAAGGAGGTCCGAATAAGGCGTTCTCCCAGTAATAGCGCTAGCTAATGCACTCAGGCCACTTTCTTTATTGGTTAACAAGCCGTAGACCGAGTTAGCCATAATTGCTGCGTTGCTTTCTGCGAAGCTTACTCGCGTGCCCTTTCTAGGAAGTCTGTATATCTCATATGGAATGCATGAAAAAGATGGCGATATGCCCATCTGTAGATACGATTCTGTAATCGACAATTGTTTTCTCTTAAAGTGATCAGAGATTCTTGTTTCTTTGGATCGGTCATATCCCATAGGATTAAGTGTTGTGAACACTGATACCTTGGCTTTACTAAACTTGGTTATGAAGTCAAGCCCAGCGTCACCTAGAGTATTGTAATTAACCCCTGAAACATGAGCCCATTTGATGGGAATCAACCGTTCAGCTTCAGTTGCCTCGCCTATTGCTATCAGTATTTTGAATGCAGTAGAAAGATGACTTCCATTTTTGCCGTCAAGCGCATTCTCCTCTTTCTTGGAAAGATACACTTGATGTATAATGGAATAGACGTATATATTATAACTCTGTCTTCAAAATAGGATAAGAATAATCTTGGGTCTTACGAGTAGCTTATTAAACTAATTTTGTCCATTGTTTTTAAATTACGGGGCGCAAGCTTTCTACGCGTAAGGAAATGGCATAAATAGAGTAATTATGCAGGAATAATATGGAATGTGCAGTATATGATACATATGTTAAAAGGAAAGATGGAAGAACTATGCATTTTGATGTAATTGTGGAATCGGCTACACCGCATGATAAGGCTATAGAGTACGGAAAGGAGTATCTAAATAGTGTCGGTGAGGGAGGACAAAAAATGACTCAGGAGGAATGTCAGTTCTGCCACATACAAGAGGCGCCAAGTATGGTCGACAAGGGGATCAGAGAAAGGGGATACTTCATCCAGAAGATGGAAGGTTGCCCTTAACTAGCATAGGTTAACTACTTTCTATTTTTCAGTATTTACTATACATTGGTAGTGCCAATATATGATCAAGATGGCGCATATTAACATCATTAGGAAATAACCGACTATAGTGTATAGATAGATCTTGAGCTCAAACTTTGACTAACCCCGAAATTTTGCCTGACATTCATAATTGAGTACAACTCAATTCGATATTTTTCAAAATTAAATCGCAGTTGAATGTTCTCGTATCCAATGTTCCATGAAATTTTTCTTATTCTCATTAAGGCGTGATCTTGACCGAAGTGTGAAATATACCATAAATTTCCACCCGAAGTTATCACAATCAGAACAGTGGATCAAATAAGAGGGATCATAGCCGTAAGCTTCTCCCACAACGCATTTTGAAGCCATCTTAAGCTCAAAATACCATTTCAACCATGTAGCTGAAAAGAGTCTTGGCAATTCATGCTGAAACAACCTGGAATTCCATTTGGGCGAAATGTCAGCGAGGCTCTGTAATTTTTCGAAACTCTGCATCGCTAATCCATCTTTCATGTGTTCATAGTAACGATAATAATATTAGAAGATTGCTGAAACACTAGCAAACATTACAAAACAGGTTGTATTAGACTATCTAGATTAGTAGACTGTCGAGTAAATAGACGTCTCTAAGCCCGCTAGTTTCCTTTATTCACTAATGTAGATAACATGAGGCAAAGTGATTATATTCAATATCCTTATTTGGTGGTTCGACCTTACAAATATCCATTGAAAATTTACATTTGTTATAAAAATTACATCCCTTGTCTGGGGAACTTTTTTCTGTGGACTTGATAGAAATTAATTTTTGAGAAACTTGATTCGAAGGCTCTGGCTCAGAAACTGCTTGGATCAATGCTTGTGTGTATGGATGAAGAGGATTAGACAATACACTTTTTACTGAACCTATTTCTACAAGCTTCCCCGAATACATTACTGCGAGGTCATCACCTATATATTTCGATGTTGCCAAATCGTGAGTAATGTACAAATAGGTTATGCGTCTTTGGATACTTAGCTTTTTCATAAGTTGTAATATTTCAGCCCTTATTGATACATCTAACATAGAGACTGCTTCGTCAGCGATAATTAGCTCAGGCATTAGGACTAAAGCTCTGGCCAGGGCTACCCTTTGTCTTTGTCCACCTGATAGCATGTAAGGAAGCTTCATCGACGTTTCGACAACAGGATCCAAAAACACGGCCTCCATAGTCTTTAGTGTAATTTCAATCCGTTCTTGCTTAGAGTAGTAGTTACAGAATATGTCCAAGGGTTCCTTTACAATATCTAGGACAGTCATCCTCGGATCCATTGAAGTATAAGGATCTTGGTGGATCATCTGTACTTTACTTCGGAAATTTCGGAGATCCTTCCCTGACTTGCGAGTAATATCAATCCCATTAAATAATATGCTTCCAGAGTCCGCGTCTAAAGACCTAAGTATTAGCCGTGCAAGGGTAGTCTTTCCCGAGCCTGATTCGCCAACGATTACGAGTGCTTTTCCCCGAGGCAATGTAAGTGTGACATCATCTACGGCTTTCTTGTATTTTTTTTTCTCAAGCTTCAAAGATGAAAGTATTCCGTCTGAAATTGTGAAATATTTCTTTATATGGTTAACTTCGACAATATTCCTCAAACCGTATGTTCTATACTATACCCGATCGGGATATAAAGAATTTTGTAGTTCGGTGGAACACTTGTGCATTTCAAAGGACAGTGAGCTAATGGGCGTAAAGTCAAATAGTGCTCAGCTCAGATCCTTCATGGCGTACAAATTCGCCGTGTCCAATAGCCTGATCATCAACATATCCATTTTCCATTATTGGCTTGCCTCTTACAATAGTCATTACAGGCCAGCCGCGTAGATTCCATCCTTCATATATTGTGTAATCTGAATAAGATTGCAATATTTCTTGCGTTACTATTTGTTCTTTATCTAAATCAACTATAGTCAAATCTGCATCTGAACCGCATTGGATTGTCCCTTTCTTTGGGAACATTCCAAATATTTTTGATGGATTTAAGCTGCAAATCTCAGTTAACTTTTCAAGAGAGATTCTGTTTTTATTTACACCTTCACTTAATAAGACTGGCAACATTGTAGCAAGTCCAGGAAATCCTGAACGTGATTTCCACAAATCATCCTGTACTATTTTTGTTTCAAGAGTATTGGCAACATGGTCTGTGCCTATAGTATCAAGTAATCCCATACTTATTGCATTCCAAAGCGTACTTACATCCTCCTTGGATCTTAGTGGGGGAGCAACTTTTCCTCTTAAATTATCATATTCACTCGTATGCGTCAGATAATGTGGGCAAGTTTCTATCCAAAATGATCTGTTCTTGTATATACTCCTACTATTGACTATTGCCTGTAGAGCATCTGAGGAGCCAATATGAACAAAATATAGGTCCGTTCCACACATTGAAGCCATGCTTGTTACCTTTTGTATCGAAACGACTTCGGATGATGTTGGTCTACAGTTTGACCACAATTCCAGTAACCTATTTCTTCTGGTCTTACCCATCTGATTATTATCCCTCATGAATTTAGAACATTCTTGATGATCCTCAGAATGAACCAGCAACAAGGAATTCAAAAGTGCAGTTTTTCGTACGATATCAAAAGCTAGTTTGTCAGTCATATTAACCTCAATTTCATCTAGATCATATTTTCCTGGTTCTAAGTCAGCAAGAATCTGCTTCATATCTGAGCCAAGATTCATGTATAGCTTATAGGATTTAATTCCTAATTTTGAAAGAGATTGCATTTCCTTAAGTTGCAAATTGTTAAGAATTGACGCATGGATTTGGTAATCAACTAAGTGTCTTTTCCTGCTCGCCTCTAAGTGTTTCCAAATGTTCTTGAAGGTTCCGTGCATTCTCAACATTCTCATAATAGTACAAATTCCACCAACTGCTGCAGAGCGAGATTCAGTCACGGCTGAACTTTCAATTGGAGTAAAAACACCATAATGGACATGTGGATCTATTATCCCTGGTAATACGTATTTTTTCGATGCGTTGATTACTCTGGAAGCTTGGACATTCTCTATTGATTTCCGGAGTGCTTTAATTTTACCGTCCTCAATAAGGATATTGGTATCAAGCTTGCCGACGAGAGGTATGATAGTTGAAGCATTTGTAATCAGTATGTCGCACGAATTCTCCAAAATATTCTATACTAGATTGAGTATACACTTTAATTCTTTTGTTATGCGAATCATTTGCCTTCACTTAGTGAGTCATATTGTATTCATAATATCCCATTTGGAAAAATGTCTACGTACAGGGTCAATAATTTTGTTGAGGTGTCGAGAAGCAGCATTTTTCAAATCTACGGGATGAATTCTTTGTAATTTGTAATCACGCTCAAGCTCGACATAATCGTTGTAGCAGATATCACCTCCATATTTGCTAGATCTTTCGATTTGAAATTCTCCAAATTCGTGAAAGATGACGTAACGAACAATTTCCAAAACAGGGTTGTAAAGTAATATCCCCGGCGGACAGTATGCCTGCGATATCTTATCCCTTATGAGTTGCTCATCATCGTGAATAGAGATACTTGAATTGGGTTTACTCTTGCTCATTTTGCTCGAAATGTGAAAATTTTCATCTGTATCAATTGGACCCAAGTTCAAAGGCTTTTCAAGACCAGGTAATAGATGGTGGTGAACAGATACCGGGACCTTCCAGCTCAATCTTGGGAATATTTCCCTTACAAGCATGTGGATCTTACGTTGATCCATGCCTGCGTGAACTATATCCAGATCCAGAGTTCGGATGTCTACCGATTGCATGGAAGGATATAGTAACTGAGACAAGTCAAGACTATCTTTTTCTGACCTTCCCATTATTGTAAGTGCACGTAAGGTCCTCGGTAACGTCATATATTTTGAATACTTGATGAGATTTTTCCAGTAGTCATGAGAGGAATCATACATTGCTGATCCCAAAATCACATTTATTCCTGGACAAAAAAACTTGAAGGCTTCTGAATAGTAGTTTGAAACTTCGGTTATTTTTTCCCAGTTACCTTCTAATTTGTTATTAATATAAGTATGCCAATCTGCAAGAAACACATTGCACTCTATTTGTGCTTTCAAGAAATCATTAATTTTGTAACCCGTTAGAATCAAACTTCCAAGATGAAGTTTCCCAGAAATTTCTAAGCCTATATAATGCTTAGGTTTGCTTATATTTTCAAATATTCTCTCGAGCTCTTGAGGTTGTACTATTTCTTCTGTCGGTGGTCTGCTAACCAGACGCATCCTGCTTTCGAGATCCATGATTCAGCTAAACAACTATAGTGGCAACTATAACCTTTACCTTGATTTCATGCAGATGGCATCTAATTAAGTCAGTAACTAGTTTGCTTCACTCAAGGCATGTTTGTGAGGATCTTTAATCTAATTTACCATGTTGCATCGGACTTACAGCGTTTGGGCATAAGCTAGGTAATACTCACAATGAAATATGAATTAGAATCAACGCTTACCCATTTCGTTAATCAATAGCATCATAATCCAGTAAATTCTAAGTAGGACGCTGGATCGACTATGCCAACGAACCGATATGTAAATCTACAACTTCTATTGACTTTGATGACTTCCTCTGAATTTATCTCTGAATTGCAAGTGTTAAATATTGGATGAATGCTGAATTTGCATATCAAATGATCTTTGGTATTGTCGTGAATTTAGCAGTGAGCTAAAGTGCAATAGTATTGATCTAATAAGCATGCATTTAAGGTATAATGAGGTACGAATTAAACAATGTCTACCATACATTTGCCATCAATATACCAATACCCTACTCTCAAGTTAATGTAAGGTAATTGAGAAAATTGTTCCCATCGCTATCTCATAAGGAGAACGATTTGATTTGTGGTATCTGCATAATAAGATCGTTACTGATTCTTTCAAAATTCTATAGTTCCAAATGAATTCTGCGGCAAATTAACAATAAAAATTTATGGCTTGAGACTTGAAGTAATTACATAATGAGACTTCGTGATCTAATAGACGGAAAAATTGTAGGAACGGGATCAGATTTTGTGGTTGTATTGAAAGACAAAAAAAGAATTCTCATGCATTTGGAATCATTTAGACTAGTAGAACTCAGAAAAGATACAACTCCATACGGATCTGATTGCTAAAAATCTAAAATTAGGAAAGTATAGAATTTTGGTAGTGAAAAAAGTTAAATTTAGATGTTAGACAATCTTCATAGTTTGAAAAATAAAGCTACTATCGAAGTCATAAATCGATCCAACGGCACAAAGGCCGGAAATCAGGAAAACATCATTCATAGAAATAAAGTTCACTATCATAGGAAGGCCGAATCAGAATTTTTTGTCGACAATTCAGCACTTGCCGGATTTACAGGAGAAAGAATATTGTACATGGCAGTGAGAGAGCTTTTGGAGAATGCATTGGATTCCTGCGAGATCAATCATGTTCTTCCTGATATTGATTTGCGACTCAGGGTTCTCGATCCTGAAAACGACTTGTGGATCATTTCTTGTAAAGATAACGGCATAGGAATTCCCTCTGATAAACTTCCAGTTGCAGTCTGCTCATTTCTAACTTCAGGCAAATACGTAGAAAAACAACAACGGGGTCTTTTTGGAGTTGGTCTGAAGATGATAGCTGCCTTTTCTACGAAAGATACAGATCACCCTCTTCGCGTGTGGTCCAAGTCAATCGATGAACCCGAGTATTATTTTGATCTTAGAACGGATATTGGAACTAATAAGCCAATTGTACTTGAAAAGAGAGTTGTAAAGGAGGCTGAGCGTGAAATTGAGGGAGAATTTGGGTTCAAAGTGGAAGCTGTCTTACGAGCAAGACTATCTCCTGTTACTAGGAATAAGATTTACGATTATATCAGTCAGACAAGCGTTGTAAACCCTTATGCTGTTCTCACGTTTGATTCTGACGAAGGAACCGTAACTTTTGAGAGAAGGACATCGGTGATGCCGGTTCCCGCGAAGGAAGTGCTTCCGCATCCTGCGGACATGGATCTTAAAACTCTAAGGAAGGCCATACTCAATCACGTAAGTCAGAAAACAACACTTCATGGGGTTCTGTGCAACTCATTCCAAAAAATGTCTGGTGAAAAAGCAAGAGAAATTGTAGTTAAAGCAGGCTTAGATTTGAGGCTAGCTGATAAGTACAACGAGCATGAATTGATTCGAGTTGTCAATGTGTGTAAACACACTAAATTTCAGTCACCCAATACAGATCATCTGAGCCCCATAGGCGAGAAAATTTTAACCGCGGGAATGACTTCAGAGTACGCAGTAATTATGAACAAGGAAAATAATCAGAATTCAGCTCCTCAAACACATCTTTCTGTAAGACTATTGAAGCCATCTTTGACAGCATATTCATCTAGGACATGTGTCATAAATAATCGTCCTACTGTGGTAGAATGCGGAATTGCATATGGTGGCGACATAGGATCATTCAAATTGTTTAGATTTGCCAACAAGATTCCTCTTCTGTACGATGAGGGGTCTGATGTAGCAAAGGAAGTAATTTCTGAAGTTGAGATAAACAAAATGGGAATTTCCAAAAAGGAAGTCAAGGAGCAATTCCGAAATGTAGAAACTAGATCGGACCGAGCAATAGATTATTTGCCTATGCACATATTCTTCCACATCTGTTCAACGAAAATTCCGTATAAAACGGCGGGAAAGGAAAGTATCGCTGCAGAGGGCGACTTAAAGCGGTACATGAAATCATGCCTATCTGACCTTTATAGGAAGGTAAGTGCTCAAATCAGGAGGGAACTAAAGATCAAGGAAAATGAGAATAAATTGAAACTTTATCGGCACTACATTCCTTTCATTGTAGATGCTATATCAGAATCAATCAAAATTGATGTAAAAAAACTAACGTCAGCCTTCAATTTGTTAGCTGAAAAGTATATAAGAAATGAAATGTCATCCCTACCTGAACGCCCTAGCGAAAACAACGCTACATCTGCCGAAGATATTTCTACGGCTTTGCCTACCGCTGAAACACATGAAAGGACCAATGTGAACAGTAAAACAATTTCAAACGTCAGACATACTAGAAAGACTAAAGCGTTAAATACACAGAAGATCCGACAATCTGACATTCAAGTAACATTGGATAACTTCAAGCAAACCAAAGCTAAGAAGAGATAACCATGCCAACAAGAGACAAGGGACATCAAGACGTAATAAGGAAAATTAAATCGATAATGAAAACAATATCCGACGATGTGATTTTAAAACAAATAATGCCTTCCTTTGAGGTTCCAAAAATAGGGTATGACAATACTGTTTGGTCCGATGACAAACGAATGCTTACAATTGGTAACAAGACTGTCCTAATAGGCCCTCACAGTGCCAAAAAAATTCCCACCTTTTCACAGTATCTAGTAATGGCAAACGCGATAAGAAGGTTACTAGATGAGGAAATGGAAAGCACTATACGTGGCTTGTATTATGCGACATTGAGTACTGTAGGTGATGAAAAAAATAAACAAAAGTTTTGGAATAGTCAAGAGGATTCTGACAATGCAATTAAGGCTATAGAGCTTATCACGAATGTTCCACGCGAGGAATTTTCTGTCACATCCAAGCCGAAAGGAATGATCTCCGGCCCAATCACACTGCTAGTTGGCGGTGACTTGATTGATTGTAATTTGGGTAGTCGGGCTACATCGCAGCTTATTCCGACTAATATACGGGACCTAGAAATAGTTGATGTTAAAGCTGATTTAGTGATGGTAGTCGAAAAGGACACGGTACTCAACAACATAAGGAAATCGGGTTTCATACAGAAATACAATGCCATCCTATTGACTGGCTCTGGGGAACCTGACAGAGCGACTAGAATGATGGTTAAGACATTGAATGAAAAGTGGAAAAAACCGGTAGTAATATTTGCTGATGCTGATCCCTGGGGGTTAGGAATCGCTCTTCGATATAAAATCGGAAGTGAGTCGCTCAGTTACGATAGCGACAGATTAGTGACTCCTGATGCTAAAGTTCTAGGAATGATGTTCTCTGATATTTATGAATATAACATACCAGAAGTAGCCAGGTTGGCTGCAACTGAAGAAGACGTGAATAGAGCTCATGATATGAAAAAGAAGCCATGGCTACAGGATCGAAAATGGAAAAAGGAACTAAATTTGTTTTTAGAACGTAAAGAGAAGTGTGAATTAGATGCGTTCTTCAAGCACGGTTTCAAGTATCTGGCCGAAACATATCTACCAAATAAGTTGAGAGAGGCTGGAGTAATCTAGTGATGAATTAATTTCCCAATTTGGTTACGACGATTGGGGTTATTATATTCAAAACAGAGCGGTGGTTAACTTTGCTAAGCATTGGAATAGATGATCTTTAAGTTTTATATTCCCTTACCCTTTCATTTCTGCGCGTTACCACCTTGTAAAGTATCACTATTAAAAGTATCCATACTGAGGCCAGCGCAATATTTGTAAAGCTAGCAAAGAGGAAGGGAATAGCTTCTTCAAGATTTTTTGAAATTTTTTGAACTGAATTATGCATATCTATTAGAGCTGTATTATAGGAATCACTGTTTGGTTCAAGATATGAAACTAGTCTCCCTCGCAAAATCAGGGCGTCTAATTCACTATGGATTGAGTCAAAGTCAGTCCTAGCTGTGGCAAACGGCCATACTGGGTTACCTTCAGTTGGCAGGTTCTCCTTTGCGAGGTTCACGAAATCTACTAGAATGTCGGGGGTCTGACTAGTTTCCGCTCTTTCAAGATAGGCAACCGCTTTGTCTAGCGGATATATGGTGCTTTGATATCCAAGATATGCAATTATTCCGCTTAGAAAGAGAAAGAACAGAAGTCCAAATCCTATGACTTTTGATTGCCTTCTATACATTTGTGGATCATCCTTCCTTGCTACTGAAGTATGAATTATCGATTTTAAATGACTTCTTGTATTTAAAATACCCTCCTTTCCGAAGTACGCGGGTTCAAAATTTCTAGTGGGTAGATCAACAAAGGGTCTATTCGAATTTGGAGGTTCAACAGTTATGCTTTTATTATTCTTGGTAAAGGACTGGACGATACTAAGGTAAGCTACGTACATGAATCCGAAAGTTTGCAGAGCAATTAGAGGCATAAATAATGGATGACCTGACATGAATGAAATGACCAGCGCAACGCAGCCGTATACGGAGAAAAATATTTCTATCATAGTAGTCTTCGTAAATGGAAGTACGTAAGATTGAGATTCCCATTTTTGCTTTTTCTCTACAACCCCAAATTTGGGGGTCCTTAAGAATTCACTTTTCTTGCCAATCATGCCATCAACTACGGCTACAGAATTATTGATGGATATTCCTGAAGCAAATAAGATCAAGAATAGGTATTGCTGGGTCTTATTTTTCCAATTTTTTCCCCAAATCTTTCGTATCATGAAAACGTAAGTAACAGGACCTAGAATTAGATATATTATGATGCCCAGTACTGCAGACCAGGCTGTTGCTTGAATTTCATAATTCAAGGCCAGAAGCACAGGAAAAATTAGGAATTGAATCAAGAATAGCGGATTTATGATATGCTTTGTGAGCTGAACAAACACTTGAATTTTCGTGTCCAATGGAATCCCTCCTTGACCAATAATTTTCACTAATAACTTTGATGCGACCTGTACAGATCCTTTTGCCCACCTAAACTGTTGTCTCTTGGCAGCATTCATTTGTACTGGGAGCTCACCGCGGACAATAATGTCCTCTACAAAGATGCACTTCCAACCCCTCATTTGAGCTCGATAGCTCAGATCAAGATCCTCTACTAGTGTGCGCGTGTGCCAACCTCCGGAATCTACAATGCAGGAAGCTCTCCACATACCTGCGGTTCCGTTAAAATTCATAAAAAGATGTGAGATACTTTTAGCCTTTTGTTCAACCAGGAAGTGAAGGTCTAAAGACACAGCTTGAGCACCAGTTAAAACAGAATAGGTCTCGTTAATATGCCCCCAGCGACACTGAACTAGACCTATTTTGGAATTCGCAAAGTATGGAAGGGCTTTTTTTAGGAAATTCGTGGGCGGAATAAAGTCAGCATCGAAAATTGCTATGAATTCCCCTTTTGCTGACTTTAACCCATTTTGCAGGGCACCTGCCTTATAGCCAATTCTATATTCTCTACGAAGAATGTTGATATCATAGCCTTCATGACGGTAACGTTGAACTACCAGTTGGACCAGTTCTGATGTTTCATCATCGGAATCATCTAATACTTGGATTTCTATTTTGTCCTTTGGATATTCCATTTTGCACACAGCGTCTATTAGTCTTTGTGCGACGTATTTCTCATTGTAGATAGGAAGTTGGATTGTTACTCTAGGAAAATGAGAAATTGGGCTAGCTTTATTGTTCTGAATTCGAATCTTTTCATGATAATTGTTTCTAGTTGACCTAAAACTAAGGTAGTGAAAGTTTAAGGTGTAAGCTGTCATAATCCAGGCTATAGCTACAAACACTAAGAATAAGATTCCCCCTATTTCCGACATTAACTAATATCCTCTCAATAAAATGTACAGTAACTATTTATAGTCAACGTACGAGTTTTAGGTTACTGGCCTTTCTGGAATATTTTTACGCACTGAGGAGGACAAACATTTTCACATGCCATACAAAATATGCAATCCTTTTCTCTTATCATGAACGGTTTTTTTTCTGATGCAGGATGTCCAGGGGTATCCAACCACTCATA
>JBIOZE010000044.1:0-27368 GCA_044870745.1 Nitrososphaeraceae archaeon
TTGTGACAAATTACTACCAGCTGTTTGTCCGGCAATGTCAGCTTGATTCTGGCTCTCGAACTCGTCTACTACTCCATCACCATTTAGATCCATTTGGATTTCTTCTGGAATTTGTGGAGTTTGTGACATATTACTATCTTGACTTAAAGGCTGAAGTTGAAAAGACTCATTCTGTGATATTTGATCTGCGGCAGTCATTTGTGGAGTGTTACCGTCTGGACATGTATTATTGGAAAAAGGGGGTAAACCGTCACTGCAGACTAAATTTTCATTTCCAGGACTTGTAAGCAATTCTTGAGCGTAAACGTACTTGGCATTATTGTACAATAGAAAAGATGAGGACATTGTAAAACTGGCCAAAAGTAACGGTACGGTACAAATTACCAACAATATGATTTTGATTAATGGCTTCATAAGCAATTAGCCATAGGAATTGCACTAGGATAGATAATGTTTTCGAAATAAGATCGTGGCGACGGTTAAGTAATATCTCTTCATTCCTTAACTAACGTCAGACTTAATTTTCTCTGAGATATTTTGCAACGTTAGATCCAATGGATAGGATATTTTGTGCTACCATTTTGACCTAAGGCTAGTCTCCTTGCCTTTATGAATAAATTCTATGCTTGATGAAATAGGTTAGTCCTTTCACGGGCCTGTTCCAGATTGCATGATGTTATGGCAAAATAGCTGAATTACTTTTTCATCGTCCGTGTAAAGGGCATAAAAATTGAAGTAAATCTTTATAGTACACGCCAAACATCATTTTAGAGGGACAATTTGAGCATAACCATAGGAGGGGTGGAACTTATTAAAAGATCTCAGATGGGTGTAGTCGAAGAAATTAGAAGTGTAAATGCTATGAGGATTATTGATCACAGGAATCTTGTTGAGCTGGATGTTCCCGGTTCGAGCGGTAATATATTACAAGATATGGGTAGCGATTCGGCAAAGATTATTTTTTCAGGAGAGATGACAGGGAAAGATTCGCGAGACGCAATTGCAAAATTGAGGGATAAATATGAAAAGAACAAGCCAACAGAATTTTCCTCAAGCATTGCCACCCTTGCGGATATTGACAAGGTCCTTATTGAAGAGCTCTATATCGAACAAAACGCTGCGCATCCAAACAAGTATAGATACATGGTGAAATTACATGAATTTGTTGAACACAGTAAATGACGAGTTTTCTCATAATCTCTCATACTATTTATCAAAGTATTCCAGACTTTACCTTATTCTTAATTATGAATAGGCCGCCTCTTAACGCTACAGCGCGATGAGCCTATGCTGCATCCAAAGTATGAAACGTTAATTGGACCAGTCACTTTCAAACCAGGAACTCCAAATGAATGCATTTCTACTACTGTTTCAGCAAGTATGGATGCACCTTCTGATACCTTTGAAGGAACATTTAGAGGAGAGGGGAAGTCTTTAGCCGTCAAGAAAGATGATCCCGTGAAAATTTCACTTGGATATGAAGATGGGATATCACAGGTATTTCAAGGTAAAGTTATTAATGTTACTCTAAATACGTTCGGTATGTCCATTACAGCATATGACAGCATATTTACACTCTGCAACATAAGAAAGGATAAGTTTTACGAACAAAGAACAGCAGGACAAATTGTAAGTGATATCGCGGCGATGGGCTCAATTCAGATCCAGGATGCAGAAGATGGCGTAAGATTTCCATATTATACTATTGACAGTAACAAGAATGCTTATGAACATTTGAAAGACTTGTCTAGGATTTGCGGCTTTGATATCTATTGTAATAATTATGACAAGCTTATATTCAAAAAATACAAACCAGAAACCAAACATGCATTAGATTATGGCAAAAATATTATTCGAATATCTAGATCCGATCATACGAATGCTTACGAAGGAGTAACAGTAATAGGCGAGAGTCCTGCGAGCGTCGACGGTCCTGAAACGTCTCATTGGATTAAAAAAGAATCCATGAGGTCATTTGTGGGAAATCAAGACAAGGCTTTATACATTGCAAATAGGGTAATTCGGGATGAACAAACAGCTAAGAGAATTGCTGAAGACAACCTTGACTCAATGAAATTTCAGGCTACCACAATATTAGAATTGGTAGGTGATCCAAAAATCAAGTTAGGCGACGCAATTATTGTGGGGGGAGTTCCAAATAAAAAGATGGACGGAGAATATCAAGTCAGATCGGTAGACCATCATTTTTCCAAGAAGGAAGGATTCTTAACAACGCTGAAATGCAAAGGAGAGTAAGAGAAATGAGCAATGATAATTTATCAAATATGTCAAATTGACGGATACTGTTATTGTACAAATATTCTGGCAATAAATATTAACTAGTAGATTAATTATTGCTCATAATCTAGGAGCTTGTGCTGAGAGCAAAATGGAAATGAATGAAGGAAAAATGATACTTGGGACAGACTTGGCATTGGCAGAAACTCACATGGGCTCTGATCTTTCAAATTCAACCCAAGGTGATTTAGAACAAATTTCCGAAGAAATGAACCTTGCGCAAGCTATTCTGCATAGGTTAAGAACAATTAGAGGAGAACTCGTAGATATTGGCCATCCCGACTATGGCTCCAATCTGTATGACATGATAGGTGAACCAAATAATCAGACTACTAGAGATCGATTAAAGAGTATAGTGAGAACCACTGTAATGGAAGAGCCTCGAATAAAAGAAATTGTCAAAATTGAAGTCAAAAGTCGCTTGGCGATCCTTGAGCAAAAACAGGGAGTGAGAGATTCGAATACATTGTTCAAGACTACTAAAGTGGATTTGCAGCGGGGCAAAGAGGGGGTGGAAGCAAAATCCACGTCTGGTTCGTATATGGAAGATAGGAGATCGCTCGCTACTTCTGTTGACATAGATATAACTGTAATACCAATAGAAAGTAATGTACCGTTGAATATTGTATTTCCTTTTTACCTCGAGGTCGCATGAGGATGTATTTTAGAAAGCCGTATACTGAGATTGTAGGTTCTATACTTGACCACATGATTAAAGGTATAACAAAGGAAAAAATTACATTCAACAAATCAAAGTCAAGATATGAATTTGAGTGTAGACCTGAATTTAGGCCTATAAAAGAAATCTTTCAAGTGGATGGTTTTTTGAAAGCCCAACCACATAAATTCGATCGTAGTTCTGATTTCGTCCTCAAAGATGACGCGCTTGAGTGGACAAATAAAGACTCGGTGTTACCTGATGACAAGTCAGTTTTTGAAGTTACTTACTCCTTCACTAATCAGACAGCCCTCAGTGACATAAATGTAGGAAGCGTACTCAGGACGTTAGTAGAATCAGTTAGCAGAGAAATTGAGTTCCTTTACGAAGAAATGGAAGGTGTGTATGATTCAGCTTTTATTGATACTGCCAAGGCAGATGCGTTAGATCTCGTTGTGTCCATTCTTGGAATAAAAAGAAAGGAGCCAACAAGGGCTATGGGCGAAGTTACCTTTATTAGAGATACACCGCCAGCAGAAACTACTAACAGTGACGTTATTTTGTACGACGGAAGAGATGTGTATGATTTGAAGGTTAAGCCCATCATAAAAATCTCTTCAGTGACTGGAGACAAAGATGGAAAAAGGTATGCCTTTGTAAAGGATAAGGATTACCAGCTTGAATCAGATTCGATAAAGTGGCTCCAAGAAGGAGAGAAACCCGATCTGAAGAAAGAGTTCACAGTCGAATACACTTCCTTTCAGCTTATAACCGTGGCCAAAGGAACGGTTGTGTCTACACTTCCTCAAAGGAATGAGACTGAACTCCTCTTTCAAACAACCCAGGAATGTGTGCTCCAAAAAGTCGGAGATGGCAAATGGGAAGGGAACGCGGAGATAATCTCAATGCTTGCTGGCACTAGAGGTAATATTCTGCCAGGAACAATCAAAGTGATGCCTTCTCCAGTAGTGGGCATTGACAAAGTAATCAATAGGACAAATATAGCTGGTGGTGCCAGCCAAGAAGATGATGACTCGCTGCGAACAAGGGCGAAGAAGATACTTGACGTTAAAGGAAAGGCTACACTTGAATCACTCAGGACTGCACTTGAAGGAATTGAAGGGATTCAAACCACTCCGGTTTTGATCGATATGCCCGAGGGCGTACAGGGTGTAGTCCGGGCAATTATCGATGGCGGCGACGAAAAAGCTATCGAAAAAGTAATTGAAGAGACGAGAGCTGCGGGAATAAAAGTGGAATACTCAAGACCTAGAATGGTGATGACTGATGTTACAGCCACGCTTCTTACTTCAAAGGATGTTGAAGATATCGCCAAAATTATTGCAGCTTCAGAACTAATTATCAGAAACTTTATCTCATCGTTAAACATCGGTGAATCTTTAATAATTAATCAGCTAGTTTCTCTATTGCTTGCGACTTCGGGAGTTTTGGATGTTCGCAGCTTGGATATACATACAGCGAGGGAGAAAAGTAAAGACATGGAGTCTGTGACCGGTTCAGAGGACAAGGACATACAAAAAAATGACAACATACTAATTATGCCGGATGAAAGGCCTTATCCACGCGATATTAAAGTAAAGGTAGTGAAACAAGCACTGTGACTGATGTTTACCAGAAAATAGTCGATAGACTACCAGGTTTCTACAGGGCCTGGGATTATAGGTCGAACATGGCTTCAATTACAACTTCGGCTGGAAATCTTCTAAAGGAGCAAAATAAGGATCTGTTCGGCATAATGAGATCTCACTGGGTTGATTCTGCATTTTCAAATGATTTAGATCTCATAGGAGCAATATTCAGACTTAGAAGAAGAAAAAATGAAGTTGATGATAGTTTCAGAACTCGAATTAAATATTTTGTAGCGGAGTTTATGGGGGGAGGAACAAGAGAAGCAATACTGGCTCAAACTATGCTTTTCATTGGATCGCGGCAAGAAGATCACGAAGTAGAATTGATAGAGAACCCGCCCACTAAACAAATGGTTGAAAGGCCAGTCAAGAACGGTGATTCTTGGCTGATGAAGAGTAATAGTATAAATGATGAAGTTTTTTCCGTAATATTCGAGGTCGAAAAAGACAAGCAAGATCTTTTGAGTCCAGCCATAGTTGATAGTGAAACACATCAATCTATAGTGTACAATGGCGTAGTAAAGTCAGGACAGACCTTAACAATAGACAGCGACGGACACGCCAGAATAGATGATAAAGATGTTTCTGCCAAGATTACTAACAGTGGACTGAAAATTTTAAGGAAGGGATCCTTATGGACTTTCCAAGAGTCAACTTCCCCTAATATAGGCAAGTTCGATGAAGGCGTCTTTGATACCCACGTATTTGAGACTGCTGTCGCCTCAGTATTCCTCAAGATTGAGTGGACAGCACGCCTTATATCCGCGTTTGAGTTACAAGTGTTGAATGCAGCGCTTGAGCGTTCGGCAGTCACGAAAGAGGAATTGCAAGGATTGATCAACCGGGTAAAGTCTGCGGGGGTTAAATCGATTATTACAATAGCTAATAGCTTTAAGTCTGACACAGGTGGGAAAAAGGTGACAAAATAAGAATGGCTGAATTTGAACCGATTTTGAGAAAGCCTGGAGAGGTGATAAGGTCGGAGGAGTGGAATGCGATTCAAGAAGGTCTGTTAGCAGAAATTGCAAAGCTAGAGCAGAAGCTTTCCACTTTGAAAAATTACGTTGATAACATGTCCGAGAGGATTACTCTTACTGGGTTAGAAAGTATGGCTGGCCGCTCTTATGCGCTCGACGAAGAAGTTCCAGGAGAAAGTTCTCATTACCGGGTAAAGTCGATGGGGATGATAACCAGACAGTGGGTGACAGCTATAATAGGAGAAGGAGATGTTTGCCACTTTGGCATAACTGATAATTTTGACTTGTTATATTATTGGGCAGGAGCCGAAAATGGAAATCAGGGAATGCTTGACATTGAGCTTGAATATTCAGATGATTCGGTCGCAAAGATAACAGAGAACGGATACGTTAATGACAAAAATGCGCTTAGTGAGTCTGTAGAAGAAAATCCCTACATTGAATTTCTCTATTCGGATTTCGGGATTTGGTATAAATATCAAGTCAAAAATCCACACCCAGAAAATGAAGTTAGATATATACGGTTTAGAAATACAAAGGCAGATGCCAATCCTAGAATTGGGAACACTATACAATTAAAGACAAAGGTCCACCAGATTGCTTGACAATAGCACCAATTGTGCAGCTGCTTCCTTCTGCATTTGGAGAATAATATTTCACAAAAATTCTCCTGCAGGGATAAAGATGGGATGAACTTGTTTTTAGGCGGCTCACAAACAATGTACATCCAATACTTTAACAAGACACAATTGCCTGAATCTTTGTTCGTTTACAGGAGATCATTTATGGCTCAGATACGGAAATTATTATTGGCTATTAAGCATTTGATGGTTACTGTCTTTTGCTGGAGATTTGTATTGTCCACCTGGAACGGGAAGTATTATTCTTCGTATAGATTGGGGAATCTGTGCATGACAGATAAAAAGAAAAGACAAGGCCTAGTAACTTACTTAATCCGTGACAAGTTGGGCACAATGTAAAATGCTAGATATTCTAGACGAAATAAAAGCAAAAGTCCAGAAGGAAGTTGATGGACTTGGAAAACAAAGTATTATTTCTCAAAAGGTTGAACCTAGTAAGCTAAGTACTCTTCCTGTCGTTGCTATTTACGATACAGGATTTACTTTTGAGAAAATTGGTATAGGCGAGGGTATGGGCATTACTCAGGAAGAGACTCAGGAGGAGTTCAGTGGGGACGGAGCTAAATCAAAATTTAAACTTAAAAATAGTGCAATAAGGCCGTTGACTTCCGTCGAAGTACCTCTTGGCAACAAGCTACTAGAAACTGATGATTATACTGTTGATTATTTGAAAAATGAAGTAACTTTAAAGTCACCTCCACCCAAAGCTCAGAAAGGTAAAAACAATATATCTATTACTTACTTTGTTGCCGAGAGTGCAGGGGAGACTAAGGGTATAAGATTAAAACTAGTTTGCAACCTTGACATATGGGCAAAAAGTTCTGCTCAGTGCGATTCGATAGCACTAGATATAATAAAATCAATGTTATTTGCCGAGGATGCCTTTTCTGCTAAGAATATACACCTGAAACCCCTGAATGGAATGAATCTGTCTGTTATTATGGAGAGATCTGATCAAAAGAAATGGGATTTGAGTGGCAGGAGACTTGTTTATCTAGCGGAAACAGACGTCAAGTTTGAATCAAAAGTGCCACAAATTCGCAAAATTGAAATCACGGAAAAGGAATTGGACAAGCGCAAATTTGGCACAAAAATTAGGTAAATAAAATTTGTGTCAATTCATTCTTATTCTTTAAAGAAAATCTGAATGCTTCGAAATTCCTTTATACTTTACTTCATTTTCAATGGACTATTACCATGAGTATAGTTGACAGTATAAGAAAAATAGCCGAAGCTGAAATTCGTAAGTTACATACAAACGAAATAGGAAAGGTGACTTCCGTCTTTCCACATTCCTCCGACGGTGATAAGGATAATTACGAGTGCAATGTTAAACTGAGAGACAAGGACGTTGAGTTGAGAAAAGTGCCAGTCCTTATTTCACATATTGGTCTTGCAAACATTCCTCATGTCGGGGATCTTGTCTTGCTTTCTTTTATCAATGGTGACATTAATTCTCCTGTAATACTTGGAAGGTTGTACAATGATGAAGATCGACCCCCTTTGAGCAAAATGGAAGAAATTGTCTATGCCCCTCCGTATACAAAGGATGAAAAGCTACGCAGAATCAATATTGTTCTTCCAGAAAGTACCTTGAATCTAAATTTTTACGATGATAGAATTAGCCTGACTGTAGGAAAGTCTTCAGTGAATGTAAACAGTGAAGGAGAAATAATTATGAAATCTACGAATGATGATCAATCCGGTGTTGTATCAGCTATAACACTGAGCACAGGAGGAATTGAAATATCTACCGATTCTGATATTCGAATAAAAACTAAGGCAAATATTCAAATCGAGTGTACGGATTTGTCCTTGGCGGCTAAGGGAGATCTTACTTTGACGGCCGGGAAGGATATAACAATTAAGAGCACTAAAGATACTCGAGTTCAAGCATTAACGTCATTGTCTTTACAATCAGACGCAATTGCAAACGTAGAATCTACAGGTCCAATGACGATAAAGGGTGCGATCGTCAACATAAATTAGCGAGATCTTATTTCGCATGTGTTAGAGTTAAGAGGCACAAATATACCCAGAATAGGGTCAACTGAGGTGCTAGTTGATTTTGCAAACCTTTGAAAGGGATACTCTTTCGGAGCTCTCTCCAATATCATATTGTATTGATGTTAAAGCTACCTCTCTCTAATAGGTAACGTACTAATACTAACCGCCTATTATTACATCAGGCGCTCCCATAACGATGGCGTTGGGTGCCCCTGCCTCTACAATTAAATCGCCTACACGTGCCGCTGGCAGATTGTTAATTAGGACCGTTGTGCTTGCTACAGGAATCACTCCCCCAACGTGAGGTTTCAGGACATCAACCAGTGGACATGTATGCATATCAGAAACTGCCCTCCATGCAGGGCGACCGCCTATTAAAACATTCACACTTCCTGGACCAGGGGCTAGTGGAGTTCCATGACTGGTCATGTCTCCTATACGTGCTGCCGGTGGCATATGACCATATTATAATAAGGTTCCACTTAACTATTTCATAATTCTAATTTGACGTTTCCAATGAGCTAAAATCTACTCAATAAAAATATGATTTACCAGTGGAACCCACGATTCGTTGATTATTTTGGCTGCTCTCTACCACAACTCTTGCAGAAACGAGCACTGGGTGGAAGCATAACACCACAGTTCACACATTTCTTGGTTTGGCCTGCAACACCACCACTAGGTTGTCTTTGGCAGCAATAAGGACAGCAAACAGAGTCATCAGGAATGTTCCTTTGACAAAACATACAAAATTTTGTTTTCTGCGCAGCAACAACTGGCGCCGCAACTTCTTCTGAGGGGACAAACACCTTCAGGGATAGCTTTAGCGTTCCAACGGACTGAGCCTTATTGCCTAACGAAATTCCAAATTTTCCCTTTGACGCTTCCCCGCCTCTGTAAAAAACTTCAAAGAGGTTATTTACGCCCACGGTACTGTATTTGACAAGTTCTGTTACGTCTATGTCGGATTTCTCTACGTACTTTAGTGAATAAGCATCCTTTGGTAGGTCAGGAATGGGAACTGGTGCGCCATTAATTTTTATTGGCCTTGAGGGGTCCAACGCACCATCTTTTGATCCTCCCAGATCGATTGAAAAGTCCATTAATACTTTCTCAATTTTGTCGTAAGCCAAATTAACAGTCCTCTCATCATGGGTTCCTTCAAGTTGTTCACCCATCCACACATGACGAGTATGACTAAAGGAGGTAGCCAACTATCTAGCACAAATCTCCTCTGCCATGTGTAAGTGTCCAAAAGTAACCGAGATCACACTCCGTACCAAAATTGGATCGCATAGACGCCAATTGTAAGATAGAATTAAAACCCGCCTTTTAAGTTTTATATATGTTTTTTACAATATACAATTCTCTCATAGCTGGTCTGTACCTTCGCAAATTGGACTAACACTACTTTTACATTTTATCCCGCTCTTGTCATAACTACCAAGTAATCAATTAGTATCGTGAAATTTACTTAGCCCCCCAGATTGAGCTGATAAATATTTTATCATAGGTTTAATTATGTGTTCTAACCTGACCATTTTTAAATATCTTGAGGGGCCTAACTTTATTTTTGTTAATTTCTTCCTTAGTATTTAGCCTTACGTTTTCGGTAACAACTTTGTCAAATCCGTCTGTCGCATTTACCCCGTCTGTAAATTTAACTTCTTCAAAAGAAGCCCCAAACTCCAAATCAGATATTCCCTTGCCTAATTCTAACAAAGATGCCCCTTCTGCAACTGCAAATGCAAATGTGAAGTTGACAGTGCCCATGGGGGCATCTGAACAAGGACGTATACCGTTTGAGCCTCAAATTCTAAGATTGAATGCGGGAGATAAAATTACTGTAATGAACATGGATCTGGTACCACATTCTGTTACTAGTGGCACAGGTCCCCAAGACATGACCAGTGGCAAGTTTTTTGATAGTCTCTTAATAGAGGCAGGAAAGTCTTCTGACATTTATACCTCGAAACTTTCTCCTGGTCAATATGATTTTTTCTGTGTGATACACCCTTTTATGAAAGGAAAGGTCCAAATTCTAGACAAGAACCCGGGTTTAAACCTACAGCCGTCCAGAGTTTCAAATGCGTCTGAAACGAAAGAAACTGAGTCGGGGCAATCAAGAATTACGGTTACTCCCTTGCCACAGACTAATCAGCCTGTCGACCAAGAGAATGCCACTAGATCCGTTGATGACAACTCTAATCTAAGTACTGAAACAAATGCCTCAAACGTGAAAATTGTTAAAGGATCCTCAGATCCCGGTATCGGTCAGTTCTATTCTCCAAGTACTATTACTATTCCTGCAGGATCAACTGTTACTTGGAATAATGATGACGACACTTTGCATACCGTAACTTCTGGATTACCTGGAGAACCTTCAGGAAAAGATTTCGATTCGGGCTATCTTGCCGCTGGAAGCTTGTTTCAACATACCTTTAATACTGCTGGAAGTTTTGATTATTGGTGCACATTACATCCCCATATGACTGGTAAAGTTATGGTCAGATAGCTAGCTCTCTTCGAATGATACTGAGGACCTCAAAAAATCAGGACATTGAATAGTACTGGTGTATGCATGTAAATTTTGTTCACAAGCCAGACTGATGATCGAATGATTTATTGTATGGTTAAGGTTATTCATGACGGTTACCATACTAAAGTAATGCCACAAATCATGAAACTAATTTAGACACTCAAATAACCGTCGTGGTATAATATGACAATTCTTGTTTTATTCAATGACGGTGACAAGATTTTGAACCAGAATCCCGTATCCGCCTAATATGAAAAGTCACTCAAACGCTAATACTGCCTCTGGATCCTCAGTCGGTCTATATAATAATTTGATGGAAAAAAAGATTGACAAAACCCTTATTCTACCATGCGGGCAGCGAATCAGACTTCGAACCAAAATGTGTGTATTTTGAACCATAGCAATCTACTTACAATCTTCAGGTGTATAACAAAGTTACATCTAATCTAATATATCTAAATCTGGATTAGAATTCAATGAATTTGCAAATACCAAGCAATAATCGCAAGATGCATGCAGTACTAGCAGGGTCAATACTATCTGCATTGCTTTTAGCTGCAGTACCTGGCCTCATCACATTCGCATTCGGAGAGCCATTTACAGCTCTTATGTCGGGTAAACAGGAAGTGCCTCCCATAGATGCAACTGCAGTTGGCAAGACTATTTTCAGAACTAAAAGTAATGACACTTGGATAGACTACAAGGCAAATATTACAGGGCTATCAGATGCTACTGCAGCGCATATTCATATGGGAAAGGTTGGCGCTAATGGCGACGTAATAGTCGATCTCTTGACCGATAAAAAGAAGAACCCCACAAAACTCGGGATGGCGATAAGAGGAAATATCACTGAGTCATCCTTGACTGGGCCCATGCAAGGAAAAACATTGACAGATCTGATTTCCGCCATGAACAATGGGGATACCTACGTAAATGTCCATACGCAAGCCCACCCTGATGGAGAAATCAGAGGGCAAATACAACCAGGCGACTTGGATATATCTGAACTAATAGATACTTCAAATGGAACGGCCACTGGCTAGATCAATGTAGACTGAAAAATATAATACCTGTTTAACCAACCTTCTTTTTTTTGACCGTATTTCTAGACCTAATGGAATGAGAAGAGTAAGTAAAGGTCTCGATATTCAAGTTATAATGTAGTCTTGGAAACTAAAACTATTCTTCCCAATTTCTGACTAAGGGGAATACGCACAATAGGAATTAGCCCACCAGATCTTTACTGTCAAAGAGGTTCTGTATGAACAACAACTCGTGAAGCCCCAGTTTCCTTTATTATGATTTCCTGAACAGCTGTAGAGATCTTATGGGCATCTTCTATTGAAGTAACATCTCCCCCTTTAATGGCTTTGATAATTATTGTAAGTGTTACATGTTGCTCTTTGTTAACTTCAACAATACCTATATCCTTACAATCTATAACTCCGTTTACCTGTAATGATAAATTGCGAATTTTTTCAGTATAATAGTCGCTTGCTTTTTTCTCAACCCCGATCAGGGCTGCATCATCCGTAATTTCGGTCTCTATATGAGTTGTAATATCTTTCACTTGAGGTATTTCTGTTTTTATTCTATGTTCAAATGATTCTGTAATATCATGTGCAGATTTCAGATCTAAATTCCTATCGACTTGAAGGTCAAGATACAAATGAAGATGGTATGAATTTTCATTGGAATTGAAAGCATGAAGATGATGATGAGTTAGTGAATCATCCGAGGACTCTGTTTCATGATCTTTCGTTTTCTTTTTAGATGTTTTATCGCTTGCCCTTTTTTCCAAACGAGGCTCTACAATCTTTGAGAGGTATATTGAATGGATATTCTTTATTCCATCTGTCTCTGCCGCAATTAATCTAATTCTATCAGTCAGAGTCTCTGTAGATGTTTCTATTGCATCAACATGTACTAGTACATCACAATTTGGCATGACTTCCCTTATTCTATTTTCAACATTCGTAGCAATTCTATGAGCCTTATCATGAGTTGATGTGCGTGGAACTTCTATATGTAGATCCACAGACATTTTGGATCCCATGTTCCTAATTCGAATATCGTGCGCTTTGTCAACTCCATCTAATCCTGATATCGACTCCAATACAAAATGATTCATACCCTTTGGAGCTTTATCAAGCAAAACATCAATAGTTCTTCTTCCAAGGCCTAGACTTGTATAAATGATCAGTACCGCTATTATTACAGCTGCAAAAGCGTCAGCGTTAGGAATATGAAAAACTGATACAAGAATCAGTCCTACAATAACTATCGAAGAGGAAAACATGTCTGCTTTAAAGTGGAGAGCATCTGCTTCCATTGCTTGACTTCCATACCTTCTTGCTGCTCTGTATAGCACTCTTGAACGCCATAAATCCACAACAATTGAAACACCCATTACTGCAAATGAGAATATTGTAATTTCCGGTTCAATATTTTTGTAAAGTATTCTCTCTAAACCTTCATAAAAGATCCACCCAGCAACTGTGAAAAGAAGTATTATCTCAATAAGGCTAGAAAGGCTTTCGACTTTGGCATAGCCGTATGTGTATTTTACATCTGGAGGTCTTATTACAATTCTTATGGCATAAAGCGTCATCAATGCTGCAATGACATCGAGGCCAGAGTGCATTGCTTCCGACAAAATTCCAAGACTGTTTGTGGAATATCCAATAACGAGTTTTGTTACAGCTAAACCAGCTGAAGCAAGTACAGATACTATGGCAATAGTTTGTTTTTCTCTAAATGCTTTGACATTTTCTAAATTACCTGAAAATTCCTTTTTACTTGTATCATCGGAATTTCCATCAGCAGCATCATGACTATGTTCTTTTACCACGATTACTAAAGAAATACTTCAATCATGTTATATAAGTGCTGATCAATTACGAGTTACTTTCTAAAAGATAGGAATTTTACATTCCAGTCAGTCAAAATCTCACATATTTGATGCTATCCTTCAACAGTATAACATTGGTTTGCATGCACTTGTACTGTAGCCAGTGTCGGATAAATATAGAAACTCCAAAATTGTCCCTACACGAGCTAACTAAGCTACAAGCTAATTTCCAGTTCTAAGGAATCCAATTGTCCTTCTCATCTGGCCATCATGTATCATGACCCAGTCCTGTGGAGGTCATCAACCGCACCCTTTGCGATGTCGAAAATTTTTTCCATTACCTGTTTCTCTACAGTGCTAGATATTTCATCCCATGTATTATTAACCAAGGAGACAACTTCAGCTCGTAAACGGGGATCACCAAGTCCGGGTCCAGGAGCGATAAGGAGGGTAACCAACTTAGAATCATTCTTGAGTACAGTAACAACGGAAATTAATGAGGTAAGGATTTGTTCTTGCCTAGAGGACATAATTGATCTCCCCTCTTCCTTAACTATTTGTTTGATTTTTTGGAATGTAGGGTCTCTTTGCTTGGTATTCTTCAAGATAGAATTTAGATCATCATATTCGTGTTTTAGTTGCTTATTAATTGCCATCCTGTTGTTTAGTTCAGAATTCAAATTGGCAAGTTGGTTAGTTAAATCAACTCTTTGTTCACGCATTTGAGGAATTTCTGTAGAAAGCCGTGCATTTTCGTTAGTCAAAGAGCTATAGTGACTTCTAAGTTCATGAACTTTTGACGACAAATTCCTAATCTCTATTGCTTGATCTACTGTAATTCCCTTCGAACTCATCTCCTTAAAGGCAGCTATGAATTCTCCGAGCCTTGGACCCAAGTCTTTATAGACCGCGTAAAAGTCGTCCAAAGCGCGGAGGCGCCAGTACTGGGCTAAATAGTCTTCCGCTTCAGGTGCGTCTATACCAAGTTCAATTGCTACGTCTAGAACATTCTTATCTTCTTTGAATAGTTTAAAAGCCTGAGAGGCCGAGGATTTAACCCTTAGTTTAAGGGATTGTTGTCGCTTCTTGTTTTTCTCGGTTATGAAGTTTATATTCCTTTTAAATATACGAGCAATTTCGGCTTGAGGAACATGAGCATCTAACATTTCAATGATTTTTTTCTCTTCTTCTTCTGGTGACAAAGAAGTCCAAACTCCATTGTCCACAGGAGCAGACTTTCGCTTACGAGTCCTTTTCCTCATGTAATTTCTTTTCAGGTTGAACCTGTTATTATTATCTAGCTAGGTCGCCACACTTTATTCTTAATTATCTTTAATTATCTTTAATTATCTTTAATTATCTTTAATTATCTTTATTATTCTTATTATCTTTGCCTTATGGCGGCTGCCCAACCTAACCCCTACGAGGGGCATGTGATGAAAGCCATGAATCTTTGACATATTATTCTTACACATCAATGGAGGAAGAAAGTGGAAGTAATAAGTTATTAGTCGGCGATTAACGGGGGTAAATCAGCAGTATTTGGAAAGTACTTGATTTACTTGGATTTCAAGTCGATGTATTTGCTGATTCCCATATGCCATTGGGAAAACTCATAGCGTCCAATTATTCATTAACTATTGCAGACGCCAAAGCACAATTTGCCTTGTCTTGACTTAGCCTGCAATTACAAATTACCATCTTGGAATGTATGTGCAATTTTTCTTGAGACGAGGCTAACATTTTCCATTACATTTCTTTCAGCGTCTATTCTTTTTTGAACCGCTATCATAATTGTTAGCCTAAGGAAACATTTATTAGTGAAACTAAACAATTTATATCTAGTTAACTAATTATGAATTATACAATGCTGACCCTTATTGGCATTGCAGCCGCCGTTGTTACAGGTACTATTTTTGCAAGTCTTTATAGAAGCCCCATCAATGCGCAAGATTTGTCAAGAACTGAGCAACTAGGCGGCCATACTCCCGGTTACCCTACAGTAAAGACGACCGGTGATGTATTGGATCCTACTTCTCTTCCAATTGAACCAAAGAATGCTGCGCTTGACCCTGCGAAATATCTTAGAGAATTTAATTATGGTCGGATCTCAGAAGCAGCTAATGGAACAACCATTAGAGAGTTCACACTAATAGCATCAGATCAAGATACTAAAGAAATTTCGCCAGGAGTATTTTATAATGTGTGGACTTTCAACGGAACAGTGCCGGCTCCTACTTTGAGAGCTACTGAAGGAGATTTAATCAGAATTAATTTCATAAACAACGGGACGCACTTTCATACACTGCATTTTCATGGTATACATCCAGCTGAAATGGATGGTGTCTTTGAAGGAATTGCACCAGGGGGCAAATTTACCTATGAATTTATAGCAGAGCCATTCGGCGTATTTCCCTATCACTGTCATATTCAACCTTTAGAAGAGCACATTTCACATGGTTTGTACGGGGCCTTAATAATCGATCCCAAAGAGCCTAGACCAAGTGCTGATGAATTGGTAATGATTATGAACGGATTTGATACTGACTTTGATACTGAGAATAATTTCTACGCCGTTAATACTATTCCTTATTATTATATGCATCATCCTATCCAGATAGAGAAGAACAAACTTGTTCGGATCTACCTTTTGAACATGCTTGAATTTGATCCTCTAAACAACTTTCATCTTCACGCTAACATGTTTCATTTTTATCCAAGCGGAACACTGCAAACTCCATCAGACTATACTGATGTTGCTACCATGAATCAAGGTGAAAGAGGAATAATGGAATTTAGCTACAAATACCCTGGCACATACATGTTCCACGCTCACAAGACTGAATTTGCTGAAAAAGGATGGATGGGGACATTTCTCGTAAAGGATATGGCAATAGGAGACAAGTCTATCAACGAATCTTCAAACAACCCTTCATCTTTGAGCACACCAGATTATTTGACCCAACTCAATAATAATAGTAATACAACTAGCCTAAAGCCACCAGGAGGCATAGAGTAATGGAAAGAGAAGAAGGAAGTAATGCAACAAAGACAAGCAAAATTACATCTAGAACTATACTTTTAGGAATTATTCCCTTTGTAGTTCTAGGTGCAATGATCATATTTTTGTTAAATTCACCAGAGACGCTCTTCCCAAATTCGATAAAACCGTTACCTGAAGTCTCTATTGAAAAGGTCGAGTTATCTGATGGTCGCATGGATGTCTTTATAAGAAATACTGGGCCGTCAGAAATTACCATTGCCCAGGCAGATGTGAATGACAGAATACATCCTGCAGCAATAGAGCCAGGGCGAACATTAGCTAGACTTGCAGGCGCAAAAGTAGTGATACCTTTCGTTTGGAACGCCGGAGAGCCATATGAAATAGGAATAACTACTGATGATGGAACTCGATTCAGTAAAGCAATAGATTCTGCAGCTCAAGCACCGGTCCCAACATTTGGGCAGGCTTCAACGTTTGCTCTCATAGGGACATATGTAGGTGTAATCCCTGTCATGATGGGCCTATTGTGGTACCCATTCATTAGAAGATTAAGTGCCAATAAGTATAATTTTTTCCTTAGCCTTACCGTAGGACTACTAGTTTTTCTGGGGATCGATGCACTATTGGAGAGTAACGAGATTGCAATAAATTCACTTGCAGCTACCTTTAACGGACAGATTCTAATTATTATTGTTGCGGGAGTTTCATTTCTTTCCTTATTGTATGTTTCACAAAAGTTAGTTGTCAGAGCATCTAGAGCTTCCAAGTCTGATATTGATTATATTGATAATTCCAAGTTAGAACCAGGAGGGCTAAATAATTCTAGACCTGTGATTTCCTCTTCTCAGCAACAGTTACTGATAAGACCAGTTGCGATATCTATGATGATAGCAATCGGAATAGGACTACACAATTTTGGAGAGGGCCTAGCAATTGGTGCAGCAGTCTTGTTGGGCGAAGTAGCGCTAAGTACATTTTTAATTTTAGGATTTGCGTTGCACAATACCACCGAGGGCCTAGCAATTGTAGCACCTATGGCTAAAACTAGACGGATTCCGATAGCGAAACTGTTGATTATGGGCTTGATTGCTGGAGTGCCTACAATTATTGGAACATGGTTAGGGGGATTCTTGTACTCTCCAATTGCAACTATAATTTTTCTATCCATAGGGGCAGGGGCAATATTCCAAGTTGTTTATGGGATTGGATCTTGGATGTATCATACGAACGGAAGTCGGGGATTGTTAACTAATGCATCTATTATAGCAGGGTTCGCAACTGGGATGTTAATAATGTACCTCACGGGGTTGCTGATCTGAAGATGATAAATATGGAAATTATAAATTTAATTAGAATACTGCATACCAAGGAGGGAACTATTTGATAAATAAACTCGATGGAGTTGCGGGAGTCCGGCAGCGCAACCGCTTAGATGCTATTCGAGAAGCAAATAGTGTAAAGAAAGAGGACAGGACTGATAGGATGGAGGATTATCTTGAGGTAATTTATGAATTAGTAGAACAGAAGGGATATGCCACAACTGTCGATATTTCCAATTTTCTCAATGTAAGCTCGTCAAGTGTTACAAAAATGATGCAAAGGCTAGATGAAACAGGCTACCTCAAATATGAAAAATACAGAGGCATACGACTGACTGAAGAAGGGATACGTATAGCCCAAAATATTCGAAGTAGACATGGTCTTTTAGCTGAATTCTTTCGAATTATCGGGGTTGACGAAGAATCCGCGAACAATGATGCTGAGGGTATAGAGCATCATCTGCACCCTGAGACAATAAGAAAACTTGAGGAATTCATAAATATTCTGAAGAATAATCCTTCTTTGCTCAAGCGACTATAGAGAATCGATTAAATTGATGTTCAGTGTCATTCGCTATCATGTCCACTGACAATCAAGACAACATGCCGTAAATGGTCCTCCATGAGATTTCAATTCATGACTAACTGATACTCTTCGACATTTTCCTGGCAACCTTTTTGCGAGGGTTTTCGCTTTCTTGTTGCTTGGAATAGAATTCGGGTATGTCTGACGGTTCTTCTCCAAGCTGTCCACTAGTAGCGTCATTCAATGCTTGATCACGTTTACGTGGATTCCTATTTTCCATACTCATACAATAGAATGTACAATATCTATTTTATCCGTTACAGGAAAACGTGACTTTACCTATATAATTTGCAGCAGAATTGGTTATGGTGACAATGATCAAAAGTCCAGGTTTATTTTTATTTCTGTTAAATCTATACCCTGGCAATACATCTAATTTCGATCATAAGATCCGGGAAAGCAAGTCGCTGAATCTGTACTATAGTACTTGCAACGACAGGTTTACCCGAAAAGACCTCACGTCTACATTTGGCCGCTGCGGCAAATGCTTTATCCATGTCGGTCACAAAGAGTGTCTCTTCGACTACATTTTCCATTTTCGCCCCATAATGTAACAATACTTTCTCTATGTTGGAATATGCAGCTCGCATTTGAGCTTCCATATCTCCTCGTCCAACAATTTTGCCCTTGTCATCATGGCTAACTTGTCCAGAAATATAGATGGTATCTCCGACCCTTACTGCCTGAGAGTAACCATACTCTGTCTCCCAGGGCATCCCAAAGCTTTCAGTTTCCTTATTAATAGAAGCCATATTATACTAATTTTCTATCTGATATTTCAATTTGGTGGGCAGTGAACTAAATTTTGTAGCTGTCATAACAACTCTCAAAGGCTCATCATTCCTTTATCTATCCGGCTCCTTTCCATGCTTGCAAGAACTTGTCATATTGAGGCGCTGAAGCCTTGACTACCACAAATTGAAACATCATTGCCAGATCGCTTCGAATTGCATCTCATTTTCTACCAACAATGAGTATAGCTTCATTTTCAAACCTGACATTTCCAGTGGTCCTGTCAGCATATTTTTCTGCTGCTTTACTAATTGCTTTGAATATTTCCCCTCTTCTTTCATTTGTCTCAGCTGCTAGCATTTTTTGAAGAACATGACCAGCATGCTCAATTGTAAAGGTCGTGAATTCATCAGATGATTCAAATTCATAAACCACATTCATCCTTTCGATTGCAGGTTCTTTGAATCCTGATGATACATAGAAATTCATAAGGTTATTTTGGTCTGACATGCTAAATGGTCCAGGTGTTCCTGGTGGAGGTGGCTGGCTGTTAGTTTCTTTCAGTACGGTGTTCATAGGTACGAAAATGAAAGGAACTTTGTCTGGTGAAGCCCAAACAGCAGCTGCAAAATGACCACCATTTACTAATGACTCGTAAATATTAGATAAAGCTGCCTTTGGATCTGGCATAAACATCAATCCCCATCTGCAGACTGCTGCATCAAATGTTGAGGGTGGTAAGTCAATTGTTTCTGCGTCACCCTCTTTAAATTCGATCACATCTTGTAGACCTAAAGAAATAGCTCTTTGTTTTGCGAAGGATAACATCTGTGGTGAAATATCTGTGGCTAGTATATGGCCTCCCTTACCAACCTGGTTTGCTGCAGTAAGAGCCGGTTCTCCTATACCTGTTGCAATGTCCAAAACTTTGGAACCTGATTTTATCTCAGCAAGTTCTACTATCCGTTTACTGATTTTTTCAGTACCTCTTTCGATCGTCTTCCACCACTTTTGCCAAGCAGCAGCCACACTATCATAGCCCTGACGCTGTGCTTCCTTGTATTGTTTTGAATCAAGAGCTGTCAAGTATTTACTTGTTAGATCAACTACTTTCGATATAAAAATGATTTTTCAGATTACGTACATAAAATTTTTGAAGGCTCACTAGAAAAAAAATTGTGAGTAGTTACCTTACATAACTACCTATTGTCTATTCATGCGATTTATTTTTATTTTTGCTATCTTATTTATTTGTGAAGGAGGTTTTTATTCTACAGGCTCTTCTTCTACATCATTATTTTCTTCTACGAACTCTTGAAACACATCTTTCAGATTTTGTGCTTCATTGACACAAGCAAGTTCGTTAAGGTTTTCGTTGTCGCTACTATGGTCCTTATTAGTGTTCTCTATACTACAATCATTCTTTGCTTTTATTTTCTGAGTTTTATGAGTGTCATTGCAGTTGTTGTCGTCGTTGTTCTTACATGTCTTTCCATCATTTGCAAAAACTGGTGCTACTAGTGATGTTGCCGCTGTCGTTAGTCCTGTCAACATTGCTGCAGACAAGGCTACAAACAATAACATGTTCTTTGTATACATGGTTGTATTCAACATTGATTCTAAACAAAGCATAAGTAGAGTGCTAAAGGAAAATTGCTAAGAAACAAATAGAGTGTTCAATCCAAAGTTAAATCTGAAATTACAACTAGAATATTGTACTATACTAACGCTATGAATTTGACCTTATATAGGAGTCTAATAACAATTGTTATTCGTCAAAAAAATGTAAACAATAAATGAACATTCCTTGTTTGTGTTCTTGCAAGGTAAGTAATCGTGACTGTATTAATTAGATGAGGTATACACTGCATTACATAGTATACTTGTTTCTTAAATAGACTGTAGAGAGAGTATGTATGATTTGTATTATGAAAAAAATCAAACAACTACTGACCTTTATTCCTTGTCGAAAGCCGATCCAGAGCTAATAAAGCAAGTTTTCAAACAACAGCAATCAGCTTTGGATGATAGTCGTCGTATATTCTCTATAGAAGTATTTCTCAAAAGAGGTTCTTCTAGCACAGATTTGGAAAACCTAATCTCATCACTTTCAAATGATGTTTATCGCAGCAATACTGGCAATAGATATCATTTTAATTCAAAGTTAAATATTGAAAAGCTCAAAATGTTATGTGATTGCAAATGTGTTGTTAAAATAAAAGGTGGTCACTACGGCAGGGCAGTTATTAGAAAGGACTTTAACAAAATTACAATGAATACAGTATGAGCGCATGAATTGAATCCAGAACGCAAAACATATTTGATAAAAAATTGTGGAACAAGATCTTGGCTAATTGCTTGGGTTATTACCTAAGGTGGCGATGGTAAAACGATACCAAAAAAAGAATACAATCTTAGAAATTTGTGCCGTTCAGTACTGAAGGTCAGTGAAGAAATAATATTTGTTGGTGTTGTTGATGCTAGCGGAAAGCTATTGGTGGGTGAAAGTAGTAGCTACTCAATGCCTACGAAAAACTGTTCTTATTGTCAAAACGCCGTACTTTATGGATTTTTTTCGTCTTGGCTAGTTGATATTATTCAGAACACAGGTTGTGATGCTAGCTGTTTCCAAGCTTGTAATAAAGTTCACTTTGCATTATCTCGATTCCGCGGCACCAGTTTGATCGTTGCCTCATTAGCGCAGGAGCAAACTTTCTATCTTTGTATTCATATGCACAAAAGTTCGCTAGAGCAAGAATTGAATATCATGTATACAACTATAGATTCAATATTGTGCTGACGATAGGCAATATTGGTTGGTGTTGCTGTCAATTACACATTTGTGGGTTCTAATTGATCTGGCGGAACAAAGTTGGCGGTCATCATCATGATTCAATTATTCCTTCTTACTCTTCTTCTTCATAACCCGATATACCAGTAGACATCTAATGAAATAATATTCAGGTTGCGCAATTTTGGACACTGAATTATCTTATCTTACCGCAATAATAATAGCACATACTAGATGCAAGCTCCATTGTTTGCATCTTTGTTATAGGTTACTTCAGCTTAGCTTACCCCACATATACATCTAAAATTCCTGAAATTGAAAATTCTTTTAACTCAGGATGGATTATTGAGAGTTACTCTGATTTGCAAGCTGATACCCCGGAAAAAACTGAAACAATAACTTTTCGCTTACCTATTTCGATAATCAAAGGCTTAAAGAGGGATGCTCAATTTGAGGGCGTTAGCGCTAATACTCTTGCCATTCGGGTTTTCTCCAATCATTTGTTGTGGGAAAAATATGAAAGAAAAGTTGGCTTGCTGCCAATGACAAAATCTTTCTTGGAAAATGTAATAGAGAAAATGACGGATCAGGAGATAATGAATTTGGCAGAGAAAATCGAAAAAGAAACTTTTAAGAGTATTCTTGTTTTTATGAAACGTGAACGCAGTAAAGGGGAGTTTGTTAGAATTTTACGTACTTGGTTGTCTGTGTCATGGATGCAACACAGTTTGGAGCTTAGAGATGATGGCAATTATTACTTTACGATCCGACATGAACTTGGAAAAAACTGGTCCCTTTACATAAAAACTCTGGTATCCGAATTATATCATGACAGTTTTTCAGACAAGATACACATCGATACGACCAGCTCCACTATTTCGATAGTACTTCCTTCCTAATGTCAATGTAGAGAAAATAACAAACCTGAGCAATTAGAAAACTTTCAGGAGCATGGCACTACGTTATTCATCCTGTATAGTTTCCATTACCATATATCTTCTCTACACGATTCGCTGCCTTGATATCCATATCAGATATGGCATGCCCTATACTCCAAGTGTCATAATCCAATGTTAAGGTATTAAATGTTGAAGACATGTTGGGATGGTGATTCAAAATCTGTGAAACATTGGCAACTTTGAACATAAAATTAAAGAGCGTAGGAAAGTCTTCAAATACAAAAGTCTTGCTTAACTTGCCATCAACCACGTTCCAACCTGGCAAATCCACCAAAGCCTCGTTTATTTGGTTATCAGTGAGTTTTACGTAATAATCAGGCTTTGTACTATTGTATACTGCGATCAAACTGTTCTTCACATCATCATTTTCGATATATTTTATGGTCGTATAAAGTCCAAAATCTGCCGAATTGGCATTTATCGATCCAGCTATCTGCATTAGCAAGAATACGCTCACAAGTATTAATGGAACTTTAATCCACGAGTACTTAGGCACAATCGTATTGGAAAGGCCTCGAATTTATTCATTTAAAATTATCAATCATTGCTAACGTCTGGACTCCACGTCTTCACATCGATTGAAAAAACCTGTGCAATTTTATGGACTTATTTAGGATTTGAATTTTTCCAGAAATTATCCGTAACTTGTGAAGTGTTACACATGAGAGCAATTGACAAAGTTTCTGCACGAAAAAGTTTGCAGGCTCTATCATACACTAAAAAGAAATGCATAATAAGAGATGAAAAAATAACAATTTGATATCCTTTGGTCAAGTACTCTGATTTTCCAGTTATTATAAGTCTCTTGATGATTATTATCATGATTGGAATGATGGGTACTGTAAACCATGACGTAGGCATAATAACTCTCGAAATGGTATATGCACAAAGCCATGATATGATGACTCTAAGCAATAGCTCAGACTCTAGCAGTAAAAGAGGTTCATTTACCGCTACTGGCGAAATAAGTTCTCTGATCATTACTATCCCTGAAGAGGACTTTGATATTACCCGCGCATTTAATGTAATTTTGACTGGAGAGTGGAATCTGAATGTAGATGGGGGAAAAATTACAAACTTTGCAGCCAATTTTCTTGCTTCTCCCATGGATGGTTCAAAGCCGCATACTCATCAAATAATCAATCTTGAATCATATGACGAAGATTCGCCCCTGTTGTTAAAGAACAATAGTATATCGATTAAGGGAAATGCTGACATCAAAATAAATGGTGTTACTGTTTGGCAAGATGTAGGCATATTGATACAAATAATAAATGGCAATACTATCACGATAGACCCAGATGATGAAGATACTGAAGGCCATTTTGGTGATCAATCAGTATACGGAATAGTAACAAGAATGATCTCCTAGTCTTTTAATGTTATAATTCGTCGTGACCTAATACCTTGCGCATCACTCGAACTATCATATGGAGCTAGCTGAGGTTTTACCTTTTAGCTAATAAATAACTATGATGGAAACATTACCTACCCAATATGGTATGTCCGCAATTTTAAGTATGCATTAATGATTATTCATCATCACTAGCAGTGTTAGCATCGGGGTCACGATCATTATCGAGCCACTCCTTTTCACCAGCTGCCTGCTCACAGGTATAGTCTGTGTAAAATTCACTAATTTCTTCAGAATCTACAAGACCAGCGGTAATATCCCCATTCGGATTTGATTCACAGTACTCTAAAATATCATCAATTGCATCTTCGCTAGGAAAACTAGAATAGTCTTCAACAAAAACAGCAACGGCAAAGCCTGTAGTAAGCATCCCAGCAATGCCCATGAGAGCGGTTGAAGTCATTAAGAACAAGTAAAGAAAGTCACGATTCATAATTCCAGTAACACATTGCATCTAAATTAACTTTTAGGGAATAATTATCTGTACCAAGAAAGCTTTCGTATCCAGTGCCAAGTTTGTATTTATACCTCAATTCATGACTCAATGAACATAAGAGGCGTACCCAAGTCAAATCCCAGGTACAACAACCCTCTCCAAAGCATCAATAGTTCTCTAGCTAATCAGCCCCTTTCCATGCTTGCAAGAACTTGTCATATTGAGGGGCTGAAGCCTTGACTACTCCAAATTGAAACATCAATGCCAGATCATCTCGAATGGCTTTGTGTTCAACTATCTTTCCGTCATCTCCAATTGTATGGACATGTACTGCTTGGTAAGATATTTTGTTCCCTGATGGTGGAATAAAACCAAAAAAGCTTCCTGTATGTTTGCCTGTCACTTTAACGATAGAAACGACCTTACTATCAGAAGGTATTGTTTCTAGTTCTTCATAGTGAATTTCGGAAATTGCTTCTCTAAGATTTCTTACAGTATCCATAAATTCTTCAGGGCCACGCATCTTAGATCTAACTGGATCCATTTGTGATTCATGATTAAAATATCTAGGGCTGATAAATTCTGAAGCTTTAGAAATGTCACCAGTATTTATGGCATGAAATGCTTGCTTTACAACTTGTATATTATTATTCCCGTCACGTCTCATGGCACATTACAACTCCTTACTCTACAAATAAATGTATTCAATTTACTAATAATAGGATTCAGTATTTGGCGAAGATTGGGACAACACAGAGAAATAAAAATTGACAAAGTACAAATGGGGATACCATAACAAAGCTCATCAGTCTTTTTGACTCTCCTACCCTGACACTAGGAGATACGATTTTCATCCTATCTTAATTGAACGCGCAAGTTTAAAATAAACATAATAATTATTAAATTGAGTTTGACAATTTTGACACCAGAGGAACTGCTCAATTTGCAGGTACAAGAATTCAACAAAGGTAACATAAATTTCCTGATGTCACTATATGAAAATAATGCATGCCTTGCTCCTCGTCCAGGACAGGTTGACAGGGATTTAGAGAGTATACGTAGAAATCTCCAAGGTTTGATTGACATGGGAGCCAAATTAGATGCCAAAGCCCAGAGGATAATTTATGCAAGCGATCTAGCCCTTTTGATTACTAAATGGTCAGTCAAAGGAACTGAACCTAACGGTAATTCTATTAATCTTAACGGCAGAGGTACCGTGGTGTTCCGTCAGCAGGCTGACGGGAGTTGGCTAATGGTAATAGAAAACCCTTGGGGAACACAATAATCATTATTGAATCGCAAATGGACCCGGTCATTTTCTAGAACAGATATACCATACCTGAAGAGAAACTGCGTATTGGTATAGATTTGCCAGCGACAGGTTGAGTTGTCATGGGTTATTGTTGACGTGACTCCTTAAGATAACTAATATGCTCTCAGCCTGGAGAAAGTTAGCACTAGGATTAAAAGTTGGCTCTAGTTTATATAGTTCATTCTGAATCTTCCTTGCATGGAATGGCAAAATACACCAAAAATGATCATGGTATACTGCACACTCGCAGGATTGATATCAGCATGGGGAATCTCTGGACTTTTAGTAATGGTAGACAGTGCATCAGAAACACCTCCAGGAACTTTCTTTGCCGTAATAGGGTTATCACTGGGATTTAACGATCCAGTCTCTGCGCAATACATTGGATTAGGACTGCACATATTAACTGGTACTGTTGCAGGTAACATATTGGGCCAAATAGCATTATTTTGGCGCAAATTGATTCCTTATGACATCAAGAAAGGAATTTCACTTGGGCTTATAGTCGGAGTAACGTTATGGGCAGTATTGTTCCTACCACTCGCTACGTTTGGAATACAGCCGAGATTAGATGCATTATTAGCCTCTGCCCCCAATGCCTATGTGGAAAACATTGCCAGTCATTTCGCCGGATTATATCCATTGATAGTGGGAGGATCGTTACTATTCCACATATTTTATGGAGCAATCTTGGGATTCTTGGCCGGAAGAATGACAGAACTCAGACTCCTCTCGTCCGATGTCATCGGTAACAGAATAGTTGAATGAATAAAATGAATGCTGTAAAAGAATGATCCAATAGGACATGCAAAATACGGAATTAAGCTCCACCACGGAACATCCAAGGACTACGGTCTTGGTAACTGGTGCGAGCGGTTTTATTGGCAGCCGAGTAGTAAAAAGATTACTTGCTGCCAATACTAACTGCAAAATAAGATGCATGACAAGGAATCCAAAATCACTCTCTCATTTTTTTGGTGAAACTAATGATCGTTTGGAGATTGTTAATGCTGATGTTCAGAACTACTCTGATTTGATCAAAGTAATGAAGGATGTTGATATTGCATTCTATCTTATACACTCAATGGAAGGCTCTTCAAAGGAATGGAAAAAATTCGCAGAACGGGACAGAGTTGCTGCAGAAAATTTTTCTCGAGCAGTTTCTGCTTCTAGTATAAGGAGGGTAATTTATCTT
>JBIOZE010000045.1:0-15336 GCA_044870745.1 Nitrososphaeraceae archaeon
AGGGAGAGCTAGAGAGCCAACTAAGTGCATATATGGAAAGATCGAAACAAGATTTGGATGAATTTCTTAAGAGAGGCCAGGAGCAGTATAGAGCATATTTGACTGGCCAAATAGAAGTTCTGCAAAATCAAATGAAATCAGCTCTTAGTGCAGGCAATGATATGATGATTGGGATGTATAAAATGATGCTCGATACATATTTTGGAATGCTCGGACAAAATTATGCAAAAAGTTAAAAGTTCTAATGATAATTTAGTGTCAAGAAGATAGAATCCTAGTTATCCAATAAAGAATGAAGGTAGATACTATTACTAACCACACAATTTCTAATTTGATAAAGAATAATCTTGGCATCTTCTGAGTAACCCTTGTCCACGTTACTGGCCAATCAAATGGGTATTTTCTTTAATGTACTCTCAAATCTTCCAGTCCAATAACAGATCAAGAGAATTCAACGATTTTGATAATCTTTACTATGGCGTCTTAAGGTTTCATCCTCGGTTGTTCTGGAAAAGATTAAAATTCCCAACAAGTAAGAAATAATCTGTGTCCAGCGAATATGAGCAGAATGTAGGTGGTTTGATTTCAGAAAAGAGACGAATGTTGGAATCACTCAAGGGAAAAACAGAAGTACGTGAAGAGGAAGTTAAAAGATTAAACCAAGAGATTGAATACCTGGAAAATCTATATAATAATTACAATTTAGGTATGAATTACTTTAGAAGGGCCAAAGGTGGAAGAAAAGGGCTCAGGGAATGAGATCTAGCTGAATTTGGACAACAATAAGTTGGATAATATTGAAAAAATTTGTATAATGACAAAAAACCCTTGTAACACGAATACGTGTTAATTATTTCGCAGCATTGAGTGGAAGTTAAGCTATAAAGAAATTAACTCCAATAGATACTTGCTTGTAGGGAAAACATGAATCGTTCATAGTAATAGTACCGTCGCTAGTAATAATTAGCTTCCTTTTTCCGTTACCACTGATACATATAGCCCGGCATACGTGAAATCCTTACATATTAGTTTTGAAGTCATCGATAATTGTGTCTTGCGAAATAACATAAATCTCAGATACATCACGGATCCGAAGCACCTTGCCCAAGAAATCCTTTGTGGGATGAATTACCAATATTGGTCGGTTTATACTATGCCGTATCATTCTTGAAGGCAATACAATTTCAAACAATTTCAAACAACTGATAAATGCATTCAAGCTCTCTAGACCAGATATGCTCGCATAATACTCTAAGTTAGACAATGTTGGGACTGCAATTAGCCCTCCAGTTTTAGCAGACTGAATCTTGAGCCAATTAAACCCCTCGAATAAAGCCAGGTTTCCGGGCTTGTTGTCATTGAGATAATAGCATTTCACAGCTTTTTGTGGTTATTATTGTCATAAAAATATTGTGCGAATATAAAGATCACAATCATAGTATTAATTCATAATTAGAACTCCCAAAAAAATGTACAAGTGAGGATGTCAAACGACAAAGAATGAACAACGGATTCATTTTTATGTTTTTAGAATCAGCTTGTGTCATTATCAGTGCATTGCAACCCTGTCAAAAATTGCCTCGTAGGATACGTCTTCCTATATCATATAGTTATCAGAAGATTTACTAGATCTTTCTGCTGAATTAAAATTTTAACAACATCCATCTTTCAAATTGTTATACCTTACTTACAAATACGAGCTACCAATAATCCGGCAATCACCAATATTACATGGCACAATGGGCCTGTAACATGAAATATTTAACATCAAATAACTACAAGCTATTTCAGCGTTATTCAAATTTGACCAGCGCAGAACCATTCTGGCACAAGTGCAGAAGCTGACACGACATATTTGGTGCTACTTGAGCTTTGAGAAATGAGCTTTCCTAGTCTTGGACAACACTGGTGATTGAATAATGTTAGTTACGTCAGATTTGATTCTATTATTTGTAATCAAGGCTTGAACTAAATCTGAGACCTCATCGTTATTCAGAGAATTACTGGATTGTATAGCGTCAACTGCTTTCAATTTCGAATGAATGTAAATTGCGTCTCTGAGTGCTATAATCTGATCGAAGATTTGAGCACCAAGCTTGCTTGAATAATAACGACTTTCTGCTTTAAATACAAGCCCAATGTCTTGAAGCTCTGTTAATCTTTTGAGACATTTGTTTCTAGTCATATTACAAATACCTGCAATCTCATATAGTTTCAATCCTTCCCTTTTATCTGTGTTTGAAGATAGAAGCCCTAACAATTCAAAATTACCATCAATGGTAAATAAATTTAGAAACACTGACACTGAAGGTATTTCGGTCCTAGATACCAAATCAGAAGATCTTGTAGACCGATGTATCATCCAGCATAGCTGAAAAAAGTAATAGTATATTTGTTTTTCGGAAAGAAGAAATCAGACTCTAATTCTATTCCTCTATTAAGAGATTCATAATACTAATTTATTATGAGGCAGAATTCGCCAGATTGGCTTAATGAGGATAGAAATCTCTTAGTCTATTGACGCGAATTGATCGATGCTTCCATGAGCTACTAAGGCACCATACTAAGTATTTAAAATCTGAGTACGTGCCTTGGTTTACCAATCTAAGCCAATTATAACCATGCCAAGTTGATATATCAAATTCAAATGCCTTCTTCAACCTTCAGATATTTGATTCAAGTGCATTGCGAAAATGGGGTCTATCTCTTTCGGGCTAGTTATTTTATGAACTCGGCAAATTGATGTAATTGATATGTTATCTAGGAGAGTCGGACTGCTCTTAATACTGTGGGTAGAAGATCTTGTTTAACGCTTAATTATGTGATAATCTAACTAATTCTGAATGAGGGTCCTCTCTGTGAATGTTGGACTTCCACGCAAAGTAAAGTTCCAGAGAAGAACTATTACTACGGGAATTTTTAAAGACCCTGTACACCGAAGGGTAAAACTAAGGAGACTTAATTTTGAAGGCGATAAACAGGCTGACTTGAAAGTTCACGGAGGAGAGTTTAAGGCTGTTTATTCCTATCCTGCAGAGCATTACGAGTATTGGAGGGCCAAATTAGAAGGAATTGATCTTCCCTTTGGTATATTTGGCGAAAATCTGACAACAGAGGACATGTTTGAGGATGAAGTAAACATTGGCGATGAATTCAGAATCGGATCTGCAACGCTAGTTGCAACCCAACCCAGAATGCCTTGTTATAAGCTAGGTATTAGGTTTGGAAACATGGACATGGTAAAGAAATTTATGGACAGTGGTAGACCTGGGATCTATTTTAAGGTTTTAAATGAAGGTGAAATTGGCCCGGGTGATACAATTGAGCTTATTAGAAAGGACGAAAATGAGGTTACTGTCAAGGATATTATAAGGTTGTACGTGAAGACAGACACTGAGGAAAGAAGGAATACTATTAGACGAGCTTTAAGAATAAAGTATCTGCCCGAAGGATGGAGATCACACTTTGAAAATCAATTTGAGGTACCAGCATCTGAAGGTTACAAAATATCTCATGAACTAGTTGACAAGGGTAAATGACTGCTCAGCTGAACGATAATTATGGAAGGACCGCTAGAAAATTGAGGATCTCGGTCACCGATAAGTGCAATATGAAATGTATTTACTGCATGCCAGAAAATAATTCTACTTGGTTTGATGAAACAGAAATCTTGTCGTTCAATGAAATTAAAAGGCTTTCAGTCATATTTGCTCGACTAGGAATTGAAAACATAAGACTGACGGGAGGGGAACCTCTGTTAAGAATCGGTATTGAGGATCTTGTAAGATTCGTGTCGCAAGTTGTGGGAATAAAAACCGTTAGCATGACCACAAATGGTATCATGCTGCCAGAGAAAGCTGAGGCATTAGCCAATTTTGGATTGACGAGCGTGAATATAAGCCTTGATTCCTTTAAGCCAGCGATGTTTAAGATTTTAGGCGGGATAAGTGGATTAGATAAGGTCCTTACGGGAATACAACTATGTATTCGAGCTAGATTGGAAGTTAAAATAAATACAGTAATAATAAGAGGGTGGAATGATGATGAGATCCTTCAATTTGCGAATTTTGCGAGAAACACAGGGATTATTGTTAGGTTTATAGAATTCATGCCATTGGATGGCAGAGGGATTTGGAAAAGTGAACTTGTTTTTAGTAAAAAGGAAATGATAGACCGAATCGAGGCTAACATAGGACTGTTGAATCCAACGCAGGAGAGCGAGAAATCTGCCCCTGTCAAACTTTACTCATTCGCTGACGGGATTGGCACAGTTGGATTTATTCCTTCTATAACTGAACCATTCTGCGATCAATGTGATAGAATTAGATTGACATCTGATGGCAAATTTCTCACCTGTCTATTTCAAAATCCAGGACACGATATCAAAAGCCTATTACGTAAGGGAGTATCAGATGAGGAATTAAGTCAATATTTGATCGATTGCATGAAGAAGAAACAAGAAGGTATCGTGAGCCTTATTCGAATAAATGGTCTCAAGCCCAAGTTAAACCTGATGCACACGATTGGTGGATAAGATAAATATGATAAATGTGACAACTGCTATCTCAGACGACCAAAAAATAATAGTTAGAATGTTTGCCATCCTAAGGGAAGCTGTAGGCAAGAACGAGGTTGTAATAACTTTACCTAGAGGTAGTACGGTTAAAACATTAAAGAATAAGATACTACAAGAGCATCCTTCGCTAAATTCATTCAACGGTCAGTTTATAATTTCTGTCAATCATGAAGCTGTATCGGGAGACACTGTTGTATCGACTAAGGATGTAATTGCCGCATTGCCTCCAGTTAGTGGAGGATGAACTATGATTTGCATAACGCTTGAATGTCTAAACTTGCAACGAGTATTGGACGAACTGCAGGACAATTCCTCGGGAGCAGTATCGATCTTTATTGGCAACGTCCGTAGAGGAAGCGTACACGGTAACGTTTTAGAAATCTATTATGAAGTTTATAAGGAGATGGCTGAAGGAACAATGAGGGATATTGAGAAGGAAGTATTTTCCAAATGGAACATAAATAGGATGGCAATGATTCATAGAATTGGTACTGTAAAAGTAGGTGAAACTAGTGTAATTATCGGGGTCTCTTCAGAACACAGAGAGGAATCTTTTCAAGCCTGTAAGTATGCCATAGACAGCTTGAAACGTCGTGTTCCTATTTGGAAAAAAGAAATTTTTGCAAGTGGCCAAAACTGGGTTGATGGGGTATCGCTAGGACAAGAAATATGAAAGACAAAGGCATGTTTAACGTATCTAGTAAACCTGATACTTATAGGATTGCAAGAGCACAAGCCATTTTAAATATCCATCCAAAAACGGCAACTCTTATTGCTGCTGGAGATTCTCCTAAGGGTAATATTTTTGAAGCAGCCAAATTTGCTGCGACTTCCGGAGCTAAGAAAACGCCAGATCTAATACCTTACTGTCATCCTATACCATTAGATCACATAATTGTTAATGTATCAGTCAAATCCCATACAGTAGAACTTAACGTGGAGGTGAAGAGTATATGGAAAACTGGGGTAGAAATGGAAGCACTTACTGGTGCTTGTATTGGTGCTTTAACGATCTACGACATGCTAAAGCCTGTTGACAACTCACTTTACATAGAATCTATAAAGATTCTTGACAAGTCTGGAGGCATGGGGGATTTTCGCAGTAGACAAGAAAAAAAGATCAGGGCGGCTGTGATTGTCATTAGCGATTCAGTTGCAGCTGGAAAAAGAACTGATAAATCTGGAAAATTTATAACAAAAAACTTGAAGGATAGAGGCATAGAAGTAGTAGACTACAAAGTGTTATCTGATGATAGGTACTTTATCGAGAAACATCTAAAACATTATTCAGATAATCTACATTTGGACTTGATACTGACAACAGGAGGCACCGGGATCGGACTCCATGACATGACACCGGAAGCGACTCGAAATGTAATAGAAAAGGAAGTAAATGGGATCGCTGAGGCAGGTAGAGCATACGGGCAACGAAGGACACCATTATCCATGCTTTCAAGAGGACTGACCGGAGTAAGGGGCCACACAATAATAATCAACTTGCCTGGAAGTCTAAGTGCTGTATCTGAGTACCTGGATTTTCTTTTTCCAGGGATCGAGCATGCGTTCAAAATGATGAAAGGAGATGGCCATTAATTATCTACTTACAGATCATGAGTACTATTTTCTTTAAAATACGAATTACTGGGCACTTGCAGGTAGGAGTAAAATTCCAAATTTATTTTTATTGTCAACTTCGATGTACGATTTGGGTTATACCTAACGTAATATCAACGTGAAGATATATTTTCGGACCATCTTAAATAGTCTATTGGGTTGCCCGATGAGAATGACAATCCAGGAAGAATGCTTATTTTTACTTTGTGTCCTTTGGCCAAGGTAGTTGTATGTTCTGGTATTAAAACAAAGCCGTTAGATTTCGTTAAAACAGTTAAATTGCTAGTTTCACCAGTAACAGGCAAGGCGCGAATTTCTCCAGATCTTGATAACCCCATCTTGACATACAATATTTTGGTGAAGCGTTGATATTTTTTTCGAGCATTCCAATCCTGCATCAGTTTAGCTGCTATCACTGGTTTACTAAAAGAAGGAAGGCCTAACATGGATCTGATAAGAGGTTGGGCAAACATAATGAACGCATTAATAGCTCCTTGTACAGGTCCGGGCAGAATAATAATCGGCTTCTTTCGTAATGCAGCTAAACCTGTTACTCTTCCTCGATCAAGTTTGATCCCGTGGACTATAATTCCCGGTTTTCCCATAGCGTTTACAGATTGAGCAACAAGGTCTCGATCCCCTACTGAAGATCCGCCTGTAGTTAATATAATATCGCTAGCCGATAGGGCGATTTTGATTTTGGATTGTATCCTTTTCAAATTATCAGGAGTGATTCCAAGATCTAAGGAAATACCCCCTGAAGCTTCGATCAATCTGGACAAAACTTTGCTGTTGGTATTCAAGATTTTTCCTAGTTTGACGTTATCAAATTCATTAGTAAGCTCACTACCAGTAGGGATTATTGCTACTCGTGGTCTTTTGAACACTTTTATTTTTCGAATTCCTAATGTTGATAACAATGCCAAATCTTGTGCTCTGAGAATATGTTGTCTGCACAATAATAGTGTATTCTGTTTGATTTCATTACCTGCAACAGATATGAAGGATCCTCTAGGAAAAGAAGTGTGAATGTTGATTGTTCGATTCTTATGTTCAAATTTCGTGCATTCTAATGGAATGATGGTGTCAGCACCTATAGGTAACGGTTTACCAGTTGAAATTCTAACAGATTGTCCTCTAATAAGTGTGTGATTATCTTTACCCCCAAATCTGGTTTCAGCTGCAACATTCAGGGTTACTGGATGGGTTCTAGAGCTCTTCTTAATATCTTCATATCTGACAGCAAATCCATCCATGTGAGAGCGATTGCTGGATGGGATATTGGCATTTGATAAGATATCCGACCATATGACTCGTCCGATAGACTCATCCACGCTAATAGTTTCTGGCCAAGATCTCACTCTAGTGGAATCAAGTAATTTGGAGTAGCTGGTCCGTACTGATGCGTACGATGAAGGTGACCATAGCATATTTTGATGTAAACGCAGGACACTATTTAGACGATATGATTCACACTCGGGATAGCATCAAATTAAGGATTGAAAGTAAACTGAGTGAGCGTAAGAATGTACCAGATCACATGTGCATGATGGACAAATACTAACTTAGCAACGCCATGTTACTGAACAATGCATTGGACTAAGATTCAATATTTTGAAGCTAAAAAATATGTGGTTATCTCTTGATTTGCTGACTACTTGTCATTCATTTTTTTGAAAGTGTTTATATAATGGGTTCTGCTTATAGATACTGTTCGTAAGAACATGTCATTTTTGTTATGTCCTGACTTATTGATGGTAGCTCTTGGTATTACTATGATGACCATTCTCCTAAATGGAGTATATAGTACAGAGGGAGGGTTTGCCAACGTCACTAAGAGTATCGTCAGTGGAATGAATGAAGTGATGCTTGGAGTGAATATGACATTTGGATCTTCACTTGATAATGCGCGAATGCACTTAACGCAAGCTATCATGGATTTGAATGAAGGTGATGTTAAAGGGGCGCTAATGCAACTGAATATGACGGCAGAAGGTATAACCATGCATGAAAAGGAAATGATGGAGATGATGAAAGTTATCCCACAAAACATGTCCAATGCAGAGATGGAAGTTGAAAGTAAAATTTCCTGATTAATCGAGCAATGATTGGAGGAAATTATTTGCGTCAATTATTATCCTCGATTGATCTACTAAATTTGATATTAATGTTAATAAGACCTGTTTTTCTTCTTCGACAAGAGATAAATATGAATTGCACATACTGCAAGCGCAATTTAACCTACGAAACAACAACTCAAAGCGTTCGCAGTAACAAAATAAGGAAATACCGTTGTATTTATTGCGGGGTAAATTATAACCGCTACAAGATTAGTCCCCAATCTTCTAGGTCAAGATCATAATAAATAATTAGCCGAGCCGAAGAAAATAAGATGTGCTCGTCTTTTAATGGAGCCGTGAATGAACACAATTAGATGCTTAGGTTCAGTTTTTGGATAGTTGCAAGTAATTCTTAACTAATGTAAAGGATCTGATAACATACGAAATATCGAGACATTATCATAAATGAACTTGATTCCTAAATGAGGTAAATACTTGTTTAACTCAAATGGGCTAGTCATGAAAATCAACTTGACAGCAAGACTAAAACACTCCAAATCATTTTCGACGCCTTGGAAATAAGTTTTAGTAATCACATTGCATTTAATGATTAAGATTGCAATAGAAAGTGTATTATTACTGGGTGTACTCAATATCATTGTCACGTTGAAACGCTCAGATAAAATAATTGTTTCCTGTATAACTAAGTTCATACGGGATGAAGTACGTAACCGGAAGTCATCTGTAGTGGTAATTGGTATCAGCGGCGGAATTGATTCTGCTGTTACCACGGCTCTGGCCGTACGTGCTCTCGGGCATGATAAAGTATTCGGTTTAATACTCCCAGACTCTTCAGTAACCCCCAAAGTTGACATAAGACATGCTATCGACCTGGCGAAGTGGCTCGGGATCAGATACAGAAATATTGAGTTGAAGGGATTTAAGAAACAGCTCTTACTTGACCTCCCAAGGGACAAGTTGGCAGGAGGTAACCTATTGGTTAGACTAAGAATGTTATTGTTGTATTACTATGCAGCTATACTGAATGGTCTAGTATTAGGAACAGGAGATAAGAGTGAGATAACTTTAGGGTACTTCACTAAGCACGGTGACGGTGCGGCCGATCTCCTACCAATAGCTGATATTTACAAGACACAGGTGAGGTCCTTAGCCCGATACCTTTCAATTCCAGACGATATTATCAACAAAAAGAGTAGCGCCAGGTTGTGGAGGGGGCATACAGCAGAGGGAGAGTTGGGTTTGAGCTATGATGAAGTCGACTTGATCCTGGAGAACCTGAATAATAAAATCAAAATACGCGAACCAGATTTGAGGAAAAAGGCTGCAAAAGTAATACAACTTATAGAAAAGAATAAACACAAACATGAAAAACCGGCTATCTGCAAAATAAAGTAGGTGATACAAGCGACTCTGGAATTAGCTTAGTACTTTCGAAATGTAATTCCTAGTAATATTTATTATGTCTCACTCAGAAAATTAGTGCCAACCTTCACATTCATTTTTGGGCAAGATGTAATCGGATCAGTTCTTTCCATTAAGTCATACTTTAAAGTCCCGCATAGATGAAGTGAAATGCAATTATTAATTTCTCATTCTGGTTCTAGTTGGTCATTGTTTCCTGGTCTTCAGCTTTTAGATTTGAGTTGGGCGATACTTCAATCTTCTGAACTGGAAACAATGACGTAGTCAAGGGAGTTAAATCAATAGTGTCTTTTCAGATGGCGTTGTTCAAGGACATTGTTAAAACCTAAATAGCTGACATGAGATTATTTTTCTTGTAGCTTAAGAAATGAACTTCACACACGCACTAGTTAGAGGATTATTGGATTATTCTGCTGTAACCTCAATACAGTTAGCTGAGAAGACCGCATTAGGTGACTAGTTAACCAATTTGTCTCCAAATACCAGTAAACAAATCTTAGTTGGTTGTTGTGGTTGGTCATACAGTGACCCAGCTGACAAAGGTGGATGGGTTGGAGCATTTTACCCTACAGCAAGTACTAAGAAATTACCTTATTATTCAAAATTCTTTAGGACTGTAGAGATGGATTCTACATTTTACAAAAGATTTTATAAATATATGACTCCTAGCACTTTTAGAGGTATGGCATCATCTTCGCCAGACGGCTTTGAGTTCTCAGTCAAGCTTCCTGAAACCATCACCCACGACAAAAGACTCGATATTTCAAAAGGAGTGATGATTGATTTGGAAGAATTTTTAGAAAAAATTATGCCACTGAAGATCGCAAGAAAACTGGGCGTAATCTTAATTCAGCTACCTCCAAGTTTTACCGTACAAGAATTCAAAAATACTGAGCAATTTCTTGATAAGCTCCCAACAGACTATGAATTTGCAATTGAATTTAGACATCCATCCTGGGAAACAGAGGGGCCGTGGGATATGCTCAAGCATTATAACATTGCAACCGTTCTCGTAGATGCACCCGTGAACGATAAACTCGGGTTCTTATCTGATGTTACTGTTACTGCAAACCATTCCTTCGTTAGGTTTCATGGTAGAGATCCAATCCACAGATATAACTATCTATATTCAAATGAGGAATTAAAACCCTGGGCGTCAAAGATTCGAAAGATCCAAACGCAAACGGGAGTTGTACGATCGTATTTTAATAATCACTATGGTGCAAAGGCAGTTATTAATGCGCTTCAGTTTCAGCAAATTCTTGGCATGGAATTAAATGAAGAACAAAAAGAAGGTTTGGCAAATTCATGGAATTGTGTGAATCAGTTGTCTCCAGCCTCCAAACTTGATGGTTATTTTGGAAGGGGTGCGTGAACCTTCGAGTCTGGTTTACATTAATTAAATACATGCAAAATAGCCGCCTACCAATATTTCCGTGTCAAACATTTATCCTCCTTTCTTGTAGATTTCTTTTGAGAAGAATGTACCGGTGTGAGGCCCGGAAAGCTTAGTTTAGCTTTTCAATCGCATTTATGTTTCCAATAAACTGCCTAGAAATATTTGGGATAATTACTAGCCTAGCTAGATTTTGCTAAATACAAAGGGAAAAATGAGGATTGTCTTCATGATGTGGGAGATAAACATTGATTTTATTTTTAATAAACTTGCAGATCGAGGGGAAATTTCACAGATGAATATAATTATTAATTAGTAATCCCACTATTTCCGTGCATAGTATGCAATATCTTGAGGCATACTAAATATAAAGATCTGAAATACCAGGGCTAGTATGAGACGATTAATCTTAGGGAACATTGCTCTTTTTGTTATCCTGACTATTTCAGGAATCACAAGTGGCAATTCAAACATTATGAGCGCGTGGGCAGACAAGAACGTCGACGAATATGATGATATAGAGGATCTCTCAAAGGATATCGATGACGGTGAAGTAGATGACGACAGTGTTGACTGGGGTGACTTTAAAAAGTCTAAGGCATTTGCTAATGCTGACGACGAAATTCAAGAGTGCGTAGAAGAAGCTGAACACCTTGGTGACAATTTGGGAGATTATGAAATCTTAGAATGTGTTGACGAATACGATTAGTAGATTTCACAATAGAAAAGTTTTCTTCTCTCTCTCTGAAAGGGTGCATATTATGCACTACCCTTCATTTTTTTTAGAGGTTAGAAATCGGATACAGTAATATGTTGAATGAAAAGCATTTAGTTATGTTACTAAAATAGTTAGTACTCTATGTCAATAATCTCTCAGATTTCAAAAGAAATCTATCTACTTTTTTGTTGTCATTTAAGACTGCCTACAAATTTGTAAATAATCTTGCCTAGACTCTTCGCAATGAAACTTTATTGTCCAACGCAGGATGGATATTATAATTCTAATTTGAGAAGAATAATTTAGTAACTGATCATTTCGTTCGAAGGAGAGCATTCCATTTGTGTTAAGGATACTGACAGTAACACGATTTACTGATTACAATAGCACTATTTGAAACTTTAAGTCACCATTAATCGGCATTTTCAAACGTTTACAAACTAGATGAGAATTATCGCGTTACGATTAACAGGATTATAGTGATATTTACTAGTGAACTTATTTGCAAACACAATGCTTTCGTTTTCGTTTTTAACTTTCTTCGCACCAAGGATCCTTAAGATAGCATAAAAGAACCAATGGTTGCTGTTTAGAGAGCCCGAATAAGATGAAGCATTCCTTACGTTTTTTCCTAGCGTAAGGTATGAACTGGTATTCTCTTAGAAGTTGAAAAGCTTGGGTATCAAAGAGCTTTACTTTTCTCAAAACCGAAGTAGCATGAATGGCACATTTCTTTTCCGTATATTACGCCCATATTGCCACACTTGATACATGCATGCTCATTGTCAATAGTTGAATCCAGTGATTTGGTTTTTTGGATACATTTACCACAGATTGGTGCTTCAAGGTCGAAGCTGGAAAGAAAACCGGATCCACAGGTGGAGCATCTAAGGCTATACATTTTTCCTTTCGGTTTCCAACGTCTAAAGAAGCCCATCATGCTCCAACCCTCTTCATTTTAGATCCGCACTTTGGACATTCTACCTGATTGTGTTGAGTTCCGCAGCTCAAACAATAATATTTCAATGCCCTGTCTCCCGTACCGGTAGGGTTTATTGAACCAAAAATTCCGGATCCGTCGCCAGACCTCATTCCTATTTTTCGCATAGTGTTGCTTCTCATAAAGTAACCAAGCACTAAAAAGACTCCAACAATAGCCACTAGAGATATAGGAAACGGCAAGAACCTGGAAATTGCAAAGCTTACTCCAATGGATATGCCTATCCAAATTAGCTGATTGAGGGCGAATTGTTTATTACTATTGTTATTAGAGCTCATTTATCAAATCGACCTACATGGGATACTAAGGTGTATGGATAAATTATAGCCTAGCGCACATATAAATTTGGTCGTGGAAACCAGGAGACAAATTCACCATCCCACATAAACACAAAGGAATGTTTCTGTCTAGATATCAAGACTAATATACAATCCTCTCTTTTGTTTTCGTGTGTCTATCTCGTCTTCAGGTTCTAGCCTAGTCCTGGAAGGAGGTCAACCTTATCTTAACTTCATCAATTCACTAAGGGCAGATGAGACAAAGAATCAGTATACGTCAGCGTTAGCCAAGTTCATTTCCAAATACAATTTGTCCTTGCAAACGATTCTAACGCTTCCGACAAAAGACATTGAACAGATGATCACGACTTATATTACAAATATGAACGCCAGAGGATTGTCTCGCGGTTACGTTAATCTAGTTCTATCTGCTATCCTACACTTTTTTGATATGAATGATGTTTTGCTAAATAGGAGGAAGATATCGAAATTCTTGGGTGAGTACAAGAAGATGAACAAAGATAGGGCATACGAACACGAAGAAATCAAGAAACTGTATGATATGGGTGACTTTCGATTTAAGGCTCTAGTACTGCTGTTAGCATCTACTGGTGTACGTATAGGTTCAATATGTGATCTTAAACTGCGACACTTGGAGAAAAAAGACAATGGTGTTTATAAGATTACCATATATGAGAACACTAAAGACGAGTATTATGTTTTTACAACACCAGAAGCGACTAACGCGCTGGATCAGTATTTAGACTATAGAAAACGGGCCTCTGAACAAATGAGTTCGAATTCTCCCTTATTTAGAAATGATTTCGATATGTCTTCTATTGAAAAGACCCGCAAGAATTCACGTCCCATTTCCCTTGGGACTATACGAAATATTATGTTTACTCGCTTGATAAAATCTGGATTAATCGACAGGCCTGACATAGACAAGAAGGGAATAAGGCACAGAAATGATGTTCCTATGTCGCATGGTTTTAGAAAATTCTGGATGAATCAGGCTGTGAAATCAAAATTAAATCCTGAAATACGGGAAATGCTGCTCGGGCACAGAATCGGAATTGCATCTAGTTATTATCGTCCCACAGAGGATGAAATGTTAGCGGAATTTGAAAAGGCGATTGATGTATTAACGATTAATCCAGAGAATAGACTTAAGAGGAAAGTGGAATTACTTACTATCGAGAAAAGCAAAGTAGACTTGGCTCTAAGTCAGATTGAAGAGATGAAGAAAAGAATAGGATTATCTTAAGTCTCTTCTAATAGCCTCTAATTTGTTATGGTGAGCCGGATAAACCTCCCTGAAGACATTGACTAAATTCTCGAAGTTTATTTTATCCATTTCATAAAATGACTTTTTGATATCAGATGGTTCAAATCTTCTTATCTCCCTTTGTTCTTTGTTATGTTGCGCAATGTAATTCATCACCTTTTTCCTGTATTCAGGATCATCGTTGAACTTTCTTGTTGCTTCAGATGACATTTGATTCTTCAATCTCGTCAGATTTGTAAATCTGGGAGTATTGATTGGCTGTCCACTCCTAACTATCGACAACTTTAAAAATTCTCTGAATAGATCAATTGGGTCTATTACATTCTTAATCCATTCCAAAATCCATGAATCCATCTTGCGGGTGCCAAGATCAACAGTCATCTTCTTGCCCCTGATTCTAGGTACGAAGGCTCCTGGTTTCAATGCTTCTATCATCACATAACTAATGAGCGCCCCTATTCTGTTAGCAAACGAGAACAGGATTATTCTATCATAATTCTCTTTTGTAAAATCACTTTCAGTTATGTTCGAAAATTCGTTCTCTTTATCAAAATGTATGTCCGACGAATGAATAACCTCCATGAGTCGATTTTTGAACTTCCAAGCCCTTACATTTCTGTCTCCAGATGCCTTGTCAGTTAAGTGATACATTCCCTTTTTATTTATTTTAGTGATCAGACCCCTTGAGGCTAAATACTTACAGTGGATGCAAACGGTATCATGATTGAGGCCGGTCTTGTTCTCTATTTCCTTTGTGGATATCCCTTTGGGTTCAAACTGTAGAATAGTTTTCAAAATCTCATCTTGATTATCCTTTTTCTGTGACTTTCTCTTTTCAATTTCCAGACCCTTAAGTTGCTGAATTTTGATTAAGTTTGAAATACTCTGATCCGACATATTTTACTTAAATGTCGGGTAGTCCGATATTTATTAATTATGCAGAATCCAAAATATCTAAAATGT
>JBIOZE010000046.1:0-3766 GCA_044870745.1 Nitrososphaeraceae archaeon
ACCCTCCGGTCCAATAATTCCACCGTAAATCAACATCAAGACAGCAAACAGATTTATGAATGTTAAAACTATCAGTTTGTACCATCCTGTGTGAAGTAAAATATCAATTCTAATTCTTGGATTGATACCTCTAATAACTAACATTAAAAAGATGACAAAAATGGTTTTTATCAAAAACCAAAAGACGTAGTTTACTGTTACAGCATTATATACTCCATCTAGGGCTAGCATTTTCAACAAAGGCAAGGTTGCTTCATGAGCTCCAGGGATTAATTCCTGAGGAAATATTTGTGGCCCATACCATCCGCCTAGAAACAGAATCACAAATAATCCTGCGAGAGCGTATAGTTTCAAATAGCTACCAAGCTGTATGAGTCCGTAAATCATCCCTGTAGTCTCGGTTAACCAGCCTGCAACTATTTCACTCTCAGCTTCGGGCAAGTCAAATGGAATCCTTTCTAATTCAGCCAGAGAGGATATGAAAAATACAAAAGCGTTAATCGGCAGGAGAAATATATTCCATATCATATATTGTGATCTGGCAATTTCAGTGAGGTTAAGAGACGACGATAAAAGAACAACTGGCAAGGCAGATAAGAAAAATGGTATCTCAAAGGCGATCATTTGGTGAAGGGCCCTTAATCCGCCAATGAATGGATATTTACTGTTACTTGCCCATGAGAACAATAATGCGATTAATGGAAAGAAGCCCAGTATTGCAAAAACAGCTATTAACCCTACATCAACGTCAGCAACTACCCAACCTGGGGCGACCGGAATCAATGCCACTACCGCTGCAGCAGTAGCAACGAACATTATTGGAGCTAACCAGAATATCGGCTTATCAGCTCCGGAAGGTACTATAATCTCCTTAGTGAGCAGCTTGAGTCCATCTGCCAGTAACTGGAAGATACCTTCAACCTTGCCAGCATATAGTGGTCCTACTCTTAACTGCATCTTAGCCAGTAATTTTCGCTCGACAAATATCGTTACAGCGGCTATCAGTGCAGCAAATACAAATCCGGGAAAAACTGCTGCTTTAAAGAGAGTCGTATGCATAAAAAATTGAAGAATAGGGAGGGTGCGAGACGGATCTACCATCATTGAAAAGAACAGATACGGTGTCAAGACCTGCCCGTCAACTACGGGCAGAGGAATATAAAATAGGGTAAAAAAGATTATTGGGAGGATAAGTACTGTAACTAAAGCTAAGACTACAAATAAGACCCAAATAATACTTGCTACGAAATTCCCGAATCTAAAATCTGGAGTCAGTGATGCCATTATCTGTCAGCCTCCACCGGCCAATAATTTAATGACCAATAGATCGCAGGCATATCTCCTAACTTCGATCCTGTTAACAAGAAAGGAAGGGCAAGCAAATTTCTAAAGGAACCCACCGATGCTTTTACCCTATATGGTCTCGGTGTACCATCACTAACCATGTGATACCCCAGAGCGCCTCTTCCTGATTCCACTCTCTTGTACGTCTCGCCAGGTGAGCTTTTGAGATTAAATTGCAATTTTTCTCTTACATCTCCTGAATCTGGCATCTTTTCTAACAATTGTCTTATAATATGACATGACTCTCGCATGTCAAGCAAAGGAACGTATGCTCTTGCAAAAGAATCACATGTTTTCATATATTGAACCTTAAAATCAATTTCATCATAAACGTCATATGGTTCTACTTTCCTAACATCAAATGGTACACCTGAAGCCCTTAGTACAGATCCTGTTACCCCCAGTTTAATCGCATCTTCTTTAGTCAATATTCCTACACCCTCAGTCCTTTGTCTTAGAAGGGGATTGTTATAAAAAATATCCTCGTATTCTTTCAGCCGGGTTTCAAAATAATTGACTTGGGATAAACATTTTTCTTTAAAATTATATGGAATATCATTTCTGACTCCACCAGGAATATTGAATGCATTAGTTACTCTTGCCCCACTTAACCGCTCCAATAGATCAATAAGTAACTCTCTATCTCCAGCAGGCCACATAAACATGGTCGAATGTCCTAAAAATATTCCATAAATTGCTAACCAATACAAGGTGTAAGAAAGTCTACTAAGCTCAGATGCAAGTGCTCTAATAAATTGACCCCTTCTGGGAACGGTAATACCCACAAGGTCTTCGACGGCCAAACTATAAGAATATGTAATGTTACAAGAATCATGAATTACAGGACGTTCCAAATGAGGTATGTTTTGAAAGTGATTCCGATATTCGCACATCTTTTCATGTCCCCGATGAACATACCCCGGGTCAGGATCCACAAATACAATATAGTCTCCATCAACTTTAATAGTAAATCTGAAATGGCCGGAACCGGGATGTTGTGGACCAACACTTAGAGTCATTAACCTATCTTCTTCAGTCTCCTTTGTTATTTGAAGCGATAATTTCTTTGCCTCCTCGATTTTTTCTTCCAGACTTGTCATTTCTCTATCATCTTCCTTTTATGCGAAAATCTTTTCTGAGAGGTGGGATATCTGCCCAATCTTCAGGCAAAATAAAGCGTTCATTGCGCGGGTGTCCCAAAAAAAACACCCCAAGCATTTCATAAGTTTCACGTTCATGATATTCAACACTCGGAAATATATTTATCAAGCTATTTGATTTAGGATCGTTTCGATCTACTCTTGTTGATAGCACTAAAATGTAAGGGTAATAATCGGTGTTGCTATATGATCCTAAATGATAATTGATTTCAATTTGATTGTCAGCCGGATAGTCAGTCCCCGATGCTGATTCAGCATGATCAAACCCATGATTATTTCTTAAATATAAAGCTGTTTCTACAAGATTTTCTGGGCTCACCATTATCTTTGATCTGTTTTCTTTTTTATAGACAAGTTTAATTTGATCTCCAAAATTAGTAGTAATAGAATTAATGAGACTACTAGATAGTAAACTACTCTTTTCTTCTTTTACTTGTATCAAGTTCATTTGATTATTTTCGGTATTGTCTTTTTCCATTATTTAACTTTCGACCTTTTAATCTTTTCTTGCAACAACATAGTACCTTGAATTAATGTTTCTGGTCTGGGAGGACATCCTGGAACATAAACATCTACTGGCACAATGCTATCAATTCCAGGCAAAACATTGTATGAGTCCAGATACAAGCCCCCTGTAATTGCACATGCTCCCATAGCAATAACATATTTTGGCTCTGGCATTTGATCATAAACCATCCTGAGCCTGGGAGCCATTTTCCTAGTTACAGTGCCTTGAACTACTATCAAGTCACATTGTCTTAATGAGCCAAAAGCTTCTAAGATACCAAATCGTTCTGCATCATAGCGAGGACTTGAAACAGCACCAAATTCTACACTACAACAAGCAGTTTCCAAGTGAACGGGCCATAATGACCAGACGCGGCCCCAGTTTATTACATATCCTAAGGGTGCATCTAAAGCTTTGACCAAAACATCACCTATGTTTGACACTAGAAGATTAAAATTGGTAGGGTTAACGAGATCTTTTATCATACCTCTACACTTGATAGATATTTACAATTCAAGTTATTAATACCTATTGGGTTCGACAACACTACCAGATTCCTTTTCTTCCTGCCAAAAATAATGCATACCCCATCGCAGCAAACATTACTCCCAAAAATCCTATCATCGGCAAAGTGGCTTCCTTAGGAATAGAAAAAAAGGTAACACCCCATGCGTACAGAAATATAGACATTACATCAAAGACGACAAACATTAGGATATAAGAATAATACTGCATCATGAAATGAGATCGTCCT
>JBIOZE010000047.1:0-9636 GCA_044870745.1 Nitrososphaeraceae archaeon
CTCTCCCGGCGCTAATATCTACACGAGTTATCGGGATGGCACCTATTCTAGTAACAACGCGGTGCGAGTAGTTCATAGAAAAATCTAAATCAAGACTTCCAGCATCTTGGGTATGTACCTGGTTTCATGATTAGACGACTCATCGAGCATGCTATGCCTTTGGAACTTTGCTTCAATGAGTCCACGTCCATCAAACTTTGCCCTAATCCAATTAATTCCCATTTGAGGCTATATATGCCGACTAACTGACCATTACTCATGTTTTTATCGAAAGCAACTATTCCTGGCACAGCTAACTGGGCGCCATGGCACAAGGCATCCACTGCAGAGTCTTTAATCACAACCGCGCTCACCCCCCTTAGACATTCTTCGACTGGCCTAACTATATCACGTATCAACTTGTCATTACCACTCTCACGGAATGATTGAAAGGCATCGACAATATCATGAAGTCTTGAAAAAGCCCTAGCTTTTTCACTGAAAACACTTACACGTGTCCGCCTGAGTTCAATCATTGTAGCCCCACAACCCAGTATTTCCCCTATATCGTAAATCAGCTTTCGTACATATGTTCCAGCCTGACACAAAACGCGCAGAAGTAAAGTATTTTCCTGCCGCTGTACTAGCTCTAGCTCGTAAATTGCTCTAATACGAGTAGCTCTACGAACTGACGATCTTTGAGGAGGCCGTTGATATATCTCCCCCATGAAATCACCGAGAACATTTTCCAAATTCGGGAATTCTTCTTTTGAATGTAGCCTAGCAACAGCATAATATTCTTTTGGACCCAGTAGGAGAACTCCAAGTGCCTTCGTTGCCTCACCTAAGCCAACGGGCAATAACCCTGTAGCCCCTGGATCGAGGGTACCGCTGTGTCCAGCTTTTTTCAAATTAAGAATCTTCTTGACCCATGACACGACCTCGTGGCTGGTGGGACCTGCTGGCTTATCCAAAAGAATGATTCCATAATCCAGTAATACATTCAAAGGTCTTCTGTCAGGAAAATATCCATAATCGGTCGTAGTGACTTCGTCCGTTAACTTTATGAATTCGTGGCGACTGGGGTATGACATTCCTAGGGAAACCAGGTAGCGTTACACGGATTTATCTTATAGCTCTTCTATAAATCTCTTGAGAGATGTATATTAGAGAGTTAAGCTCAAAAAGATCAGTATTTAGCACAACATCAAAAACTAGCAGATTATCGCCGAATTGACGACCATAAATCTTTTTGTATATTCTTCTATTTTCACCATCCCTATTTCTATGATTCGAAGAGCTTTAGCTATGGAAATATTGTCCCTCTTTGCCATCCTCTTGGACCTATTTTCAGAAGAAGCATTCAACCAAAAGGTCATAGGTCGCTGCGTCAACCAGGGCAAAGTATAGCTAGTTATTACAGATTCTCCCTTGTCAGCTATTTCTATAAGCATCTTATCCACTTTGATGTCAAAGGTGATGTCTTTTTTCCTTTCCTGCATGAATTTAATTGCATCGAGAGTATCCCACCAATCTTTACCTGTGACTTTGTAACCCCTTTCCTTTGCTATGCTCTTGAGAATATCTCCTCCGTTGTATACAGAATAACCAAACGCCTTGGCAAGACCCTCTGCCAATGTTGTTTTTCCGACAGCTGCAGGACCTGAGATAACTATGCTTTTATTATAGTTGCAATTGCTATCATCTTTAGATCGTTTCTTTGAATTCAAATTCAATTTCCTCAGAAGATTGTTATTCATATCTCATCTCACTTTAATCTCAAAAAGCATCAGATGATTATTGGTAGTTTACTATAGTCATTGCTGATTGGGTTCTCAAAGCCTCTTCAGAATGTTTGCAATTTGATTCGCAGCTATATCGATCCCACCACTAGAGTTGTTTATTATTTCAAAAGGTGCGCCACTAATTATTGAAATCGCAGATATCATTGCCCTTGAAAGCTCTAGCTCTCTTTGAATCTCATCAAGAGACAAAATGTCTCTATCACGAGTTTGGTCTACTGTCCTCCTTTCATGAATCTCCTTTGGACTTGCCGTTATTAAAATAAGATTAGTTGGTCTTAAACTCTGTACAACATTTTGAGGTATTCCAGGCAAGAACCCTGAGGGAGTTCTGACAAATAGGTGAGTATCCACTATAATGAATTCATTAGCAATCGAACGTATATGTTCTGACGCTTTATTTTGCAACTCTTGTTGCTGCAAAATACTTAACTTCCTTATTTCATCCCTTTTATTCACGCCAATTTTTTTTGCCTCATTCAACATAACCGTCCCAAAAACAGCAACTGACGTACTACTTCCAGACTTCAGTAAGATTTCCTCTGTCTTCGTAATAACAGTTGTTTTACCAACTCCAGGAATACCCACTACTATACAGATGCGCTTAGGTCCTTCCAAGGAGAGCCGCCAGTTTAGGCATATGTGTATCTACCTGCTCTCGAACCAGCAAATTGTAATAATTGACTAAAATGTCTACCATAAGCAATATTCCAATCCCAGTTCCAAACACGCTCAAGACATCAGATATAGCTGCAAGTAGTCCTATAATTATACCTCCTGCTATAGTCACAGAAGGAATGTACTTGTTTAGCAATTCTTGAACAGAACCCTGTGAGCGCCTAAATCCTGGTACTTGCACGTCTGCATCCAACAAATTCTTGGCTGCAGCCTTAGGAGAGAGTCCGCCAAGCTCTACCCATAGGCGGCCAAAGATCGTAACGATCGTTGTCAAGAAAATAACATATACAACCGCTCTAACAGGATCTTGCACAGCAACCTCCAAGCTTCTGGGGGCAGTAATGTAATACAGTATTCCGCCTATTGGAGATTGTGGAGAACCTGGATCAAATTGAGCTATCGCGTTGAAAGCCGGAATCATATTTTCGGGATTGTAGTTTGCCCATAACATTTGTCCCATGAAAACGGCATTAGCAAGCAGCGCAGATGCTAATATTACTGGAATATTTGATGTGTACAAAAGTTTGATTGGATATACGGCAGTAAACCCTCTATACTTGGTCGATACAATAGGAACGTCTATGTGAATGCCTTGAACGTATACAAGCACAAGTAACACTATGCTAGTGACTATCAAGCCGAAAACACTTGGGAGTTGTCCAACTCTAAAGAATACTTGAGACATGTCTCCGTGTATTGCTGAGTCTATCAAGAATGGAATCAATCCCACAGGTCCGTCCTCTGCAGGTACGGGGGCAAAGAGGCTCCATAAGATTGACTGAGCGACCCCCGCCATAATGAATAAGCTTATTCCTGAACCCAGTCCCCAGCCTTTCTGAACCAACTCATCAAGGTACATTACGATTATACTAGCCCCCACTAATTGAGCGATGAGAATAGGAATTAGAGTAGGGCTAGCCAGAAGGTTTCCGTACACGCTAACTCCGTAAAGGGCACCCTCTGCGACTATAACAATAATAGTTACAATTTTCGTTGCTGAGGTAAATAGCGATCTATCGTCAGGGTTTTTGAAATTTAATTTTATTAAATCTGAGCCTTTTAGAAGCTGCATGAGCAGGCCAGCAGTAACTATTGGTCCAATGCCAAGTTCAAGCAATGTACCTTGTTGAGCAGCGAAAATTACTCTCGCAAAGGCAAGAAAATCAAATTGCGGACTATCCGTTACACCATATAGAGGAATCTGGCCCATAACAAGATAAGCCAGTAGTGCGATTCCGCACCATACGAATTTTTCCGTAAGAGTTATTTTTTTCTTGGGCTTCTCCACCTGGGGTATATACCCTGAAATTTTCTTAATTATTTTTCTTGGAAAGCTTTCAGTGTGAACTGTGCTCATCTATTAATATCTTACCTCCTATAGATTCTATCTTTTTCCGCGCTTTTTCTGAAGCTGATCTAACCCTTACAACTATACTCTTATCAATAATCCCTCCACCTAACAGTTTATCAATTCCCATTTCAGATAAATTCAATTCAAATTCAGTCTCCTTTTCAGCAGGCTTGAGTAAGGCCAGCATTGATGATACATCTCTTAGATTTGCCCATTTAGTGACTAGACTTCGATTATGTGAATTTAAAGTACTGTGTCCAAAATGATTTGGTTCCTCTATAACAGTTCTAATCCAGAAGTGCTTATGTTTTCCGGCAGCCCCTACTCCTCCTCTACTCCCTGATTGACGGTGTTGACCTATCTGCCCCCAACCACAATATCTACTCCCTCTTTGTTTCCTACTCTTGCGTAATCTCGTGGCCAATTGTCTATAACCCCTTTCGTCGTGTGATCGTTATATAATCAGATTCGTGATCAAATCTATAATTATGCATTACTATCACAACATCCTCCGTATTAACTCTGGCAGATCCTTATTACTACCCAGGATTCCCCCATCTGCATATTGTTTCTTACTTTTCCGCTTAAAGCCGCCCTTTGGAGGACTTAATTTGAAAAATGGTTTCATAGTTTTCAAATCTGAGAGTTTAACTTTGTTTTCAACTATCCCCCTAACCAGATTCTCGATATTTCCAAATTCACCAGGGACATTAGTATCTGACAGTGGTACAGACCCTCTCATCTTACCCCTCGTCATTACTAATTCCCTAACTATAGATTCATCAGCCTTACTCCAAGAAACTATTGGGGCAACTTTTCTCAACATTCCAAGGTAATCTTCAGTTTCAGGAAGCAATGTTGCACTGAATTTGGTCTTAAGATTAAGACACTCAAGGGTAGTGTTGGCCCAATATGGGATGTTTACTGTGCCTTTCATTCTGACAGCCAATATTGCCAATTAAATCATTCAACCCGTCTTGTAAGTTCCTCTTAATGCATTGAAGATGGCCATAGAAGTAGAAGTCATTGTACTTGTGGAACCAAAGGATTTTGTCCAAGCATCTCTTATGCCTGCAAGCTTGAGAAGGACTCTAATATTTTCTCCAGCAACAAGCCCTAAGCCTCGCGGACCAGGTGCTAATTCTATGGTTACACTACCACCTTTACCACTAACCTTAAATGGAATTGAATGAAACTGATTGCAACGACATTCCCAACTTCCACAGCCAAGTTTGACCGGAATGATATTTAGATATGAATTGGTGGTTGCCTTGTCGATTGCGATTCTCATTTGGGAGGCCTTACCCATTCCTATCCCAAACCAGCCAGCTTCATTACCAGCAGCAACCAAGGCACTAAATCTTGTCATCTCTCCGGCATCGGTCTGCTTTTGCACGATGCCTACATGAATAACACTTGTTTTTATATCAGGCAAGAGATGCTTGACAATCTCAAATTCCTGTATTCGCATGCCGTTTTCATAGATTTGATCCATGGAATTTATCTTACCTTCAGCAACCATAATACCTAATTCTGTGCGCGGTTTCCACGTACTCGGCTGCTCTTGTGTCCGCATAGTTGTACTCAACTCACTCCATCATCCTCATGCCTATGTTGAATGTCTTGAATCCTTAGCAAGCTCTTCAAAATGAGCTTGCATTATTTGATTCTTTACTGTCGCGAAATGATCTGGATACGTTTCTGGGTTCATTCCACTTGACAATAATCCAGAAAAACGTGACTTGTATTCATCCTCCTTCTCTTTCAATATGCTTGCATAGGCGGCTATATGAACTCCTGATATTCTTTCATTAGAAGGTAAGATTCCCGGTGAATGTGGCGACGTTACACCTGCTTCAATCAAACCCTTAACGCATGAGGCAATTCGGGTTGTGAAGGGACGGACCCCAGTATACAAGACAACATGTTTTACGCCTTTCTCTTTACACTTCCTGCCCAACAAAAAACCAACGAGGTAACATGCAGCCATGTTTTTTAGTGTTCCTTTCCATCCGAATGAGGTTAATTCTCTGCTATGTACGGATGTTACAACTTTGTCACCATTTAATTCCGGCCTCAGTACTTGCGCGTATATATTCTGTGTGCTTACTTTCACACTCATGAAATCGGTCTTTCCGAGTAGCAATCGTTCCCTTTTTCGATAATTAGTTTTACCTTTTCTTATGCGCGAAAGTTTGTAAACATTACCCATGTAATTCTTTTATCACCTTGTCTAACTTATTTCTAGTTGGCACACCTTGTATAGCCCTTATAAACGTTCTAAATCTAACAGCATCTTTTCATAAAGTAGTGGCAGGGGAATTGATTTAGGATTTGGTTATAGACTTTGCTACACGGGCAGCAAATGCACCCGCACCTGTCCCATTATTAATATTAACTACTGCAAGACCTAATGAACAAGACTGAAGCATAGATGCCAAGGCAGCAAAACCCATAGATCCGAATCCATATCCTACAGAAGTTGGTACTCCTATAACTGGAACATCTACTAAAGATGAAACAACAGAGGCGAGCGCTCCCTCCATTCCGGCTACAACCACTATGACATCAACATCACTTTCAATCATTTTCTTAATCGCCTTAACAGTTCTGTGGATTCCTGCAATACCGACGTCATAATCAAATAGCGCTTCACATCCCATGGCTTTTGACATAAGTCGTGCTTCTTCTGCAATGCCAATATCTGAAGTACCGCCACACAAAATTCCAATTCTACCGCGTTTTCTGGTCCATTTATATTGTTTCTTAGCGATTAAGAGAGATGTACAGTTGACGCCGGACTCGCTATTCATATTTCTTCTCCGTATTGCACTACGAAGCTTTACCAAATTTTGAGCTGAAAGCTTTGTTACCAACACCAGGTCGTTGTCCAATAAAATACCGTCAACTATCCTTAAAAGGTCGTTATATTTCTTCCCGCTTCCAAGCACGACTTCAGGGACACCAATTCTAGTTTCTCGGTGCGTGTCCAGGTTCGCTATGCTTTTCCCGATATGCCTAATTCCATCAGCTTTTAATTGCTTTTCCGCAGCGTTAAGAGTAATGGTTCCTGAAACTAGTTTCTCCAAAACCGTCTTCAAATCCATTTGCCAAAATCTCTATTGGCTAATTGAAAATGACAAATACTATAAAGGCAGCTGTTTGATTGCCATCTTGATACTTCGAACCCCTTCTGAAAATATTTCTTTTTCATATTGATTCAAATCGAGCTCAATTATTTTTTCAACACCATTTGATCCCAAGACGCAGGGAACTCCGATACAAACATCATTATGCCCAAATTCTCCGTCTAATAATGTGGAAACGGGCATCACCGCTCTTCGATCTCTCGCAATAGCCTCAATCATAGCGGACACTGCATTGCCAGGTGCATATACTGTCGCCCCTTTTAGCGAGATTACTTCCGCGGCAATTTGACTAGTTTTCAGCACCAAATCCTCTGCTTGTTTCTCACTAATGAATGACAAGAGCGGTATGCCACCTATTGAAGAAAATCTAGTTAGCGGTAGCATGTTTTCCCCATGTTCGCTGATAACCATAGCTTGAATAGAACCTCGAGACGTGTTGGTAATTCTGCTGATATGTTCTATGAATCTAGATAGATCTAGCATACCTCCCATTCCCATTACCTTTTGTTTCCCTGAATTCATTATTTTCAAAGTCAAATATGTTAATGGGTCTAATGGATTGGTTACTACTATTACAAAGGATTTTGGGCAATAACGGGAAACGCTATTACAAACTTCTTTTACGATACTTGCATTGGTATTCAGTAGATCCATCCTTGTCATTCCAGGTTTTCTCCCAATCCCTGCAACGATCACTACGAAATCAGAATTTTGCATTTCTTCATATTCATTTGATCCCTCTACTTGACAATCATTTCCCTGCTCTGAAAGTAGGTGATTTATATCCATTGCCTCTCCCTGAGGGAGTCCTTTTACAATATCCAAAAGCAAGACGTCGGCAAGTTTCCTGAGACAAACATTTATGGCGATAGACGAGCCGACCCTACCTGAACCAATTATTGAAATTTTCATTTGAAATGAGTCGGAGATCTAAAGAGCTTATAAGTTCTTCCTTCTTCGTAATAAATCAATCAAAAATATTTAAGGTTAGCAGCTAATTTCTGCCCTAACTTAATTACGGTCTCAATCGAGAGCCCATTCAGAATAGCTTCATCCCTATATTAGAAGATTCACCATTTTGAAACTCTGATAACCTCAAAGGCTTCCGCTTGGTTGACATTCATTTGATAACCCCTGTAGGAACATCTACCCAATACCGCTGGTATCCATATTTGTCCACAACGAATAATTTGTGAACGGAAACAATCCAATGCACTTTTCTTAATATCTATAGTAGTAGTTATATCGACAAACAATTGTGGCCTAAATGAATGCTCCGTAATCCCACCCGGTATGGTGGTTTCATACATGAATACATCTTTCTGATCTCGGCAAGCTGCAATTACCGCTTTGGTAAGGGCCTGGTGATCTTGATGCGAATCACCAATCCATTGCGTAAATACAACCCCTGGTTCGTATTTTTGGATTATCCCGTCCACTTTGTTTACGAAATTCCTACCAAAGGTTATTTCATCAGGGGCAAGATCCAAAAACTCCGGGGCTGAGCATCCCAGTATCTTGGCAGATTCTATCGCCTCGGATTTTCTCCCTTCTTTTGTATCTGTCTTAACGAAATTAGGCAGAGTGGCGATTACTAAGTTCACGTTATAGCCTAATCTAACAAGTTTAGCTACGGTGCCCCCCATCCCGATTTCCAAATCATCAGGATGAGCTCCGAAGACTACTACTTTCTTAGATTCCATACTAGGAGAAACCTCCAAAAATTAAAACGGTTTACACTTTAGTATTCACAGAAAGTAATGGAGAACATCTAAAGTGCCTGTATTTCCTATATTCAGAATCAACCTCAATTGCAGCAGTGAGAATCTTGCTCCTTATCGATCGGGTAGAATTTATGAACATTTTAGTATCCTTTGGCAAGCAATGACCACCGATCCCATCTCGCGGTTCAAGAATTTCAACATTCCATTTAGTGTTAAGAGCGTCCCGAAGCTCTGCGAAATTTACATTATTTGCTTGGCAATAAAGATAAAGATCCTCTGCGAAAGCAATTTGCATGTATCTGTTAGCATTTTCTATTACTTTCGCGAGCTCAGCAATTTCTATCTCGGAAACGGGATGCATTGGAATTTCTAGGCTATACTTATTATTTACGATTATCATATTGTTTTGAACCGTACTTTTGTTTTTTTCCTTGCCAATATCAAAAGCCGCGATTTCTTCCATACTGTTAAGATTATTGTTTCTTCCGTCGTAAAATCGAAGACCTAGACGCAAACAACAATCACTTACTCCTCCAATGACACGTAACTGATTAACACCGTGTATCTCTTCCTCTAAGGCGTACCACCTATGTGGCGCATGAGCTACATGTAGCCTGTGATTTAGCATTTCAAAAATTCTTTTGGATGTTCCCTTTGGTATGGTACTCTCAATTGAAACAAGAGATCCATCCTTTGCTTCCTTGGAAATCTTCTCTGTTATTGCAAATAACCCATCAGTATAAGGGGAATAGATGTCATCAGGTTTGTGAGTAGAAATGCATAAAATGAATACATCAATATCACCAAATGTGTCTATCTTCTTAATGCCGTAATTCTTTGAAGCTATCTCCATTGTATTTTGATTTATATCATACCCATAAGTATCAAATCCTTTTTGTTTAACATATTTTGCAACTGGAAGGCCCAATTGACCAAGTCCGATAACTAGAACC
>JBIOZE010000048.1:0-12711 GCA_044870745.1 Nitrososphaeraceae archaeon
AACATTGGTATTGTTATTTGAAGCTGAATCTGAGTCTGACTCCGAAGAGTCTGTGTCTGTGGATTCATCCAATCTTAAAATTGTCTATTAATGTCCATTGATCTTATTTAAAGTTTGAAACTAACGGGAAATCTTACAAAAAATGGTATTTGTTGTGAAAATCATATTTATTATATAAAATAGTGGCATCACAAATTGTGAGGAGTCCGCGTTAACAGTGGTTCTTTTGATCGTATTCCAGAAACTAAAGCCCTTACACTCTGTAGTGCCTTTTCAAAGTACTTAACTAATTCCATGTCCACGTTCTCATCTAGTTTTAGTGTTAATTTTTGTCGATTACCAGACATAAGGTTCTTATACAAAGTTTCGTTCCTGAGTTTTCTTAGTAACCACATCCAATTATTGTAGTCTGATGCCCGGTGTAGTTCTGAAAGTAAATCAATATCTTTAGTCTTCGCATTCAGCGCACTTTGGACTGTGCTTAGATCTACTTTTTCAATGCCAATGCCTAAGCCCAAATCATTGTTGATTTGAACAAGTAGGGCATCAATAGCTGCTACGATTTGAGCTAGGAAGCAATCAATTTCAACTTCTATTTGTTGATTACTCATATTGTCATTCATGTTATTGTCAACAAATTTATCTTGCAGTGAAATCAGGTTATTCAAATGAAAGTGGGCAGCATTTAATTTGAATTCTACCCTATCAAGTCTCATTCCATTGGAGTCTTCAGGAGACATCTTAGCATACACATATTGTCATACTAATTTGAAGTATTAAGTCGATCTGCATCTAGATTATTAAGAGCTATCTAGATTTGACATGAACACATACATTTTATCCGATACCTTTTGGATCACTTTCTAAATGGATAAGCAATTTGATTGTAATCCAGTCAATTGAAACTTTCTAGTCATTTCCAAGTTCCAGTTAACATAGTTTTTTCCATCTCGTAGACCCTACTATATTACAAATACTTCACACATCGGCATACATTGCAAATTCGTGGGGATGCGGTCTAACAGCCAATTCCATGTGCTCCTTTCCTGCATGTTCAATAATATTTGTAATCACTTCTTTACCAAATATTGGTTCCAGGAATTTAGAATCACTTTTTAATTCCTCACAAGCTTCTCTCAAACTTGCTGGAAGCTGTTGAATACCTAATTCCTTTCTTCTATTTTCAGTCATCTTAAAGATATCTGCGTCCACCGGGTCTCCTATGGATCTCTTTCTCTTAATACCATCTAACCCCGCCCCAACAATGGCTGAAAAGGCCAAATACGGATTGCATGACGGATCGGGGGCCCTGAATTCTATTCGTTTCATATTAGCAAATCTCTTCCCCTTATAATGCGCAGGAATTCTAATTATTGCAGACCTATTTCCCGTACTCCATGCAATGTAGACCGGAGCTTCGTAACCAGGAACTAGTCTTCTATACGAGTTGGTTGTAGGAGCAACTATTGCTGCTAAAGCCTTTGCATGATCAATTATCCCGCCGCCGAAATATCTCGCGATTTCAGACATTTCAGCATATTCATCTCGGGAATCATAGAACAGATTGGTCTGGTCATTCCATAGACTCACGTTGACATGCATGCCTGAGCCATTATCAAGTGCAATTGGTTTAGGCATCATTGTTGCAATCATATTATGTTTTTTTGCGATATTCTTGACTATGTATTTATAACTTTGCGCTGAGTCAGCGGCATTGACAAGGTTATCGTACCGAATATCAATTTCACACTGACCGGCAGTTGCGACTTCATGATGATGTGCATCACAAATGATTCCAAACTTGTTACTCAAAACATCGACGCATTCATTGCGGTATTGCATGAGTGTATCTCCAGGAGCGCTCGGGAGATAACCTTCTTTTAGCCTAAGAGCGTATCCGACGTTGTCAGTCGACCAGGGAGCCTCCCTAGATGTTATTTCATAACTCTGACCGCGCGATGCTGTTAGTGTATTTACTGAAAGTTTATCAAAGACAAAAAACTCTACTTCAGGACCCCAGTTCGAGACCTCGTATCCATGCTCTTTAACGTGCTTTTCAGCCTTTCTTGCAATAGCCCTAGGGTCCTTTGGGTATGGCTTTCTTGCCGATCCTCCGCTTAGAATATCGCAAATTAGTCGCGCGGTAGGATATTCCTCTATCCAAGGTATTGTAGCATATGTAGACGAATCTGGACGTATTATTAGATCAGATTCCTGAATTTCAGTAAATCCTTTAATTGAAGATCCATCGAGTTTGGGTAATCCATCTTCAAAATCCTCTATTCTAAAAGTATTGGAAGCTATGGTAGTATGATGAAATCTTCCAAATAATCCAGTGAACTGTAAATCTAGGAATTTTATTCCATCTCGTTCAAGTCTTTGCATAACCTCTTCGTTGCTGTACGATAATGGTTCGATTCTTCCGCGAAGAACTTTATATGGCAACTAGAACCTTGTTTTTATATTCTAGCCCTATAATTAAGTTTTAAAAAGGCCTTACGTCCAACGAGAACTTTTACAGAATAGCTGATAAAAAAGTTATATCTTATGAAGCATGAGTCTTAAGTGTGTGACAGTTAAGCAACTGACAGGTCGTTGACCCATGGATAGCTCGGACGAGAAGCAAAGTTCACACACAGATGAAAGCTCCGAGATTGTAGATTTGAATTTCATTTCAGAGCTTCTCATCAAAGAAATTCAAATTCCTATTTTGCAGTTCCTTCCTCCTGATACGTACAAGATCATTGCAAAGTTCATCAGAAAGCTGATATTACAAAGCAATGAGAATTTAGAGTCAAAAATAAAAGACGAGCTAATCCGTTTAACTGCCAAGACAGCTCAGTTACTGGTAGAAGTACGCTACCAGAAATTGATTGTTGATTGGGGAGAGAATTCTATTTTACCTCCAGTATTCGCCACTGAACAGTATTCGAAGTTGACTGAAGAGGAAAAGTATATTGTCGAATCGTATTCAGAAGCTTTTAGAAAGAAGAGATCTATTGTATTAGCATCTTCGGAGGGGCGTGAAAAAATGCTAGAGAGTTTTTCGAAGATGGTTTATTCAAGGAAAATAATAGTTCGATTCCTTAAACCAATTGAACAATTTATGGGCGTTGACATGACCAAATACGGGCCATTTATCGAGGAGGATGTTGCCATTCTACCGTTTGAAAATGCGAGATCGCTGATTGAACTTGGGACAGTTATGGAAATTCGAGATGATTTACATCCTACGTAGAGAGAAATCTAGATATTATCTAGATGCGTAACATATCCAAAGTAATCTTGACACATAACGGAATAGATATAGATCAATTCATTCTCCTTACTATCTATCCGACCGTGGTGTTTTTTGCGATAGGCCTTATTGCTAAAAAGGGAATGTTGTCTGAGTTTTTAAAATACACCATTCAGGCAATAACCTGTATTATTTTTTCAATTGTTTATTTCGTTGGAGTCGCTCATGGCGGCGCAAACGGTCTTGCAATAGTATTGGCTATGTTTGGTGTACTATTGTTGTTTATGGCAAGAAAACAAAAGATTCAACCAGCTACTTCCGAAGATAAAGCCAGGGCTGCATAGACTTCAATACATTCAATTTTGGTTAAGTCTAGATTTAGAATTTGCATATTCACTTACGATTGTATGATTCAAGTTAATACGGATCGCTATACTTTTTTCTAGCATCATTCAGCTGTTTGAGCTTACAAGAAGCCAAAGATCCTAAGGTGAAATAATAAGTGGAACTAGTTTAAGAAACATACAATTGGATAAATATTCCTATTATTTTTTCCTTACCGTTTTCTTCTTTTATATTCAATTAGACCCATCAATTGGTAACCATATTCTAGATTATGCTTAACATGATTAATGCCGTGCGAGCCATGTGGTACAAATTTGCCGTCCAGGACATTTTCTATGTATGTTCTGACCTTTCTAATTGATATTGTGGCATGTTGAAGTTGTCTCTCTGTCAATTTTCTTCCTATCTCTTTTTCTATCTCACGGCTGAATTCTTTGGACCCTGCCAATTTACTATATTTCTGCAATTTATCGTGATTCAAACCGAGCCCGCTGAGTTTCCTATAGTCTTGATCGGATATCTTTGCCAATAATTCTTCTATCTCTCGCTTTTTCCTCTGAGTTAACGAGCTAAGATTATTGATCAGTTCTTTTCGCTGCGCCTTAGGAATAATTTCTGACCGTGATTTCCGAGATACTTCTGTTTGCTGTTTCTCATGTACATTATCAGATTCTATAGTTTCATATTTTGGTTCAAGTTGCAATGGCATCGTTATACTAGGAATTCTAATTGTGGCATCCTTCTTACTCATCTGATAATACCTTTCCAGCCCATATACTCCAACTCTTTCCCCAGCAAGATCTTCTCCCTTATGAACTATTGAAGTTAAATTCAGCACCAGTCTTGGATAGTTGGATTTCAACTTGTCATCGGAATCATCATAATTTTCCATGATGTCTTTGTAGATTCCCAAGATGGCATCTTCGACCAATCTGTTGTTTGCTATTTCTACCACAACATTTGTAGTGCCGAGGTCCTTTGCTGTATCAAGGCCTTTAGAACCAATGGTTAACAAATCGCAAAGCTCAGATTTTGAGAATGAATAGCCGTTAGACTCACAGGAGGCGACAATCGCCTTCATTATTTCTAACCATAGGTCCTTGGAAGAAAAGGCGTCGGGATAAGTCCTTTTAATAAATTCTTGAGCATCTTTCCTTATTGTATGATCTGTAATTCTTAATTCGTCGAAAGCCCGGCTTAGTATTTTTCCTACAGACGTTATATTAATCTCCTCTGAAATATTGGTATTACTAGTCAACGACTTACCACTTGTGACACTCATCCTAATATTAATGATAATATTTAAAAAGAAAATCGCATGAATTGCAAGTCTGCACTTAGTAAAAGCGTATTATTACATTTCCAAACTATGATTCAACTAATTGTTTTGTAGTCTTTTGCTTAAGTCACTCGTAAAATTAAACCGGTCGGTCAAGGATATAAGTGAGAATGCATACGACAAAGCGTATCACGTTAGTTAGAACACTTTAACGATATCTGAATTTGCCGCTGCTTGCATACTATTGATTCTAGCGCTTAAACCTTTTATCAAATGATTGCAATTAGTCGTGAACCACAGAGGTATTGGCTACTGCCAGCCGAGCACAAAATCCCATGACACCGCCGAAAACCACATGTAGAGCCAGAGAGCCGAAAAAGATAGTATCGGAGACTTGGAGAAATTGCTTTGCAAGGTTATATTCGTCTGATGTTGGACTCGCAGTATTCAATAAGTTCTGAAGAATTGGCTGCATTACAAAATAATTAATCGGTAGGAACAGAACTGCCCACACTATGACTCCAGCTAGAATACCTGTCCCTAACCCCTTTAAGAGTGAATTGATGTATAGGATCTTGAAATGTTTAGAGATAGTACTGTAGGCAATTCCTATAATTACAGCTGTTACCATGTACAATGTAAATCCAAAATATACTGCATATGAAGGATCGACGCCAAATGCCAATCCGACCATCTTATAGAGAGCACCCGGAGGCAATCCTAATTCATGATCAATTGCAAGAAAGAGTCCAAAAATGGCCCAGGCCGCAGTAAGACCGGCAATAATGCCCGATGGCCGGTGAACAGTTACGCGAGATGAATTTTGCACTTAATAATATAAGCACTTTCGAATATTTAGATTTTTTGTAGGAATTAACTTAGATCTACATTATTGATATAGAGCAATAACTAATCTGGGCATCGAAATTCACAAATCAAGTATTCAGACCATTTACGTGCGTTCGACAAGCTGGTTGTGGGTGCTAATGACATACAAAATGTAAAATTCAATAGTAATTAGGTATCAGAGTCCTATGCGACAATTACTGGATCTTTTTTAATTTAATCTTTCCTTTGTGTTTCTTTACTTCTGAGATAATCTCATTTGATATCCTTTCAAGTACCCGCCTAACTGCTTCTTTCTTGCTTCCTCTAGAGACGACCTGTATATTCATGACAGGAACATTCTTGTTCGTATATCCCTGTGGATGCGTTTTCAAGTATAATGAATCACTTGGTGTTGATTCCACCAATTTTGTCAAAGTCTTGGATATCGTGGCTTCGCTGACGCCTTCCACGCGGTAACGGCGTTCCTCTGAACTGAATTTTCCGACTTGCTGCTTGATTTCACTTAGTATACTGTTTCTGAAAATTGCTTTCATTTCAGATGGTACGCCAGGGAGACACACAATCTTTGTTTTTCGAACATCGATCCGTACTGCAGGCGCATTTCCAACAGGATTGATAATAGGTACTGATCCCTTTGGAATAACGGCCATTTTTATTCGAGCCTTATTCATTCTTACCACTTGTCTACGTTTCTTGTAACTTTGCTTGATCATCTCTACTGCATAAGGATTTAGGACCAAATTTCTTCCCAAAGTACGACTAATCCCTTCTAGTGTCATGTCATCATAAGTAGGCCCAAGCCCACCGCAGGTTATCAGCCAGTCAGGGTCCCTTTCTAGACAATTTCTAATGGCGTATCCAATTTCTTCCAATTCGTCCCGAACAACAACGACTCTATCTACTAAGCCGCCTACCTGTGTTACCTGTTTAGACAGCCAGAATGCATTTGTATTTAAGGTAACGCCAGATAATAATTCGTTACCAATACATAATATTTCAATTTTGGTCATATACCTGAAATCGTATCAAGACATTTTTAGCCCAAAATCATTGGCCTGTATTCTAAACCTAGTCATCATCAAAGATTTAAAGTAGTTCACTGATACTTAATTCAAACCGCAAATTTGCGATGCAAACATTACATAACCCGCGACCTTTGTGGAACGTCTGTATGGATAGAAATTGTTGGTGTCTTTGGGCATGAGTTCGTGTTTAATTGCTCTTGCTTCTTCCTTAGACGCGGGCAGGCGGATATATGCATCCCCTAAAATTTCATTCCAGGGAAGTTGGGGGACGGATCCCTTCTCTGATGCCATGATTGAAATAACTCTTTTCACATGCTGCCTGTCCAAAATAGTCGAATAGCTAAATTGGTCTTGCTCTTCAAAAGGATCCCTTGCTGTATAGGGATCAATTGCAACATATTTCTTTAATCTCTCTTTAAAATCAACCGCCAGTTTACTCATTACAGCTAGGTCAGACATCGTGAAATTGCGCAGCTCTTCGAGAGTTGGTAGCTTGGTTTCCACAGTTGAAAGCATGAAGAACGATATCAGCCTTGACTATTTAATTTTTGACACTACACTGGACTTTTTCTCAGAAAACTAATAAATTAGAATCAGACAAATGTGAATTTGCCGGGGTACCCAAGCTAGGTAAGTACAACTGTGACCCTAAGAGGGGTCAGCCTCGAGATCATACAGAAATAAGGTACAAAGGGATAGCTGATGTCCGCAAGGACTCGTGGGTTCGAGTCCCACTCCCGGCGACACAAATGAGGCTTTGGACATAAAATGAGGCAGTGTAATATCAAATCAGACTGAATAAAACGTTGATTTGTCTACACTTTGATCTTTGCGATTTCACTAAGAATTCTAGCATGATCAGCCTTAGGTTCAGCTGTAATGTATAGTAGATGACCATCACCAAAAGGCATTGTAATTCGCTTTATCTTTTCGTACTCAGCTAGGACATACTTCCCCTTGCCTATTTTTGAGGTCAATTCGCTTCGGGACTTCCATGCATTTACTGCCATTTCGAGAGATTTCTTACTTTCGTCAGATGATAAGAGATTAGAGACCCCTGGTCTATGATCAGAGAACATTATCTTACCATTGAGATCGCAAATTGTAACAAGTCGGATGTTTGGATCTAATTTCATTATTTCGGAATGAACTCCTTGATAATTCATTAAGTTCAATTAGCAATTTCGATCTATATAAATACAGGCGTTTTCTAAGTCACGATGACATATTAAAGTTAGTGATTTTTGGCTCTTCGTTAATATTCCCGAACTAAATGGATCTTGCACAAGCTCAGCCTAATAGTTCTGATAGTGCTAGCACATACTTCAAGTTGTTAAGGTGTTCTACTTTTCACAATGATAGAGCAATTGAGTTACAAAATAAAACTGAAAACTATTTTGACGACTCAAAAGGATACTTGGTGTATCAATTATCATCAGTGGTAACATCGACATGATGCCAGCAGTTATTTTGGTTCACGAGTGGGGAATTGAATGACAATACCAAGAATATGGCCAACTTGCATGCTAGGGAAGGTTACGCAGTTCTCGCAGCCGATTTGTTTAATGGCAAATGCGCTGTCGACCCAAACGAAGCTGGCAAATTGGTCCAATCTGCGAGAAGCAACCATGAAGAAACTCCACCTAACTTAAAGGCCGCTGTAAAATATGTCGGTTCGCTTGCATTTGTTGATAAGTCAACAATCGCCTCACTAGGTTGGTGCTCCGGTGTAGGACAAGCTTTACAATTGGCATTAAATAGCGATGATCAATCTTTGGGTGCAACTATCCGGTATAATATAACACCATTAGTAGCTGATAAGACCAATGTGTCCAAGATAAAAAGTGATCTGTCCTAGGAATATTTGGTGACCGGGATCAGGCCATTTCTGTCGATGAAGTAAAAAAAAATTCGAAGCATCACTAAATGAAAATGGAATCACAAGTGAAATTTATATTTACCCTGGAGTGGGCCATGCCGTTACCAATCCTTCTGGCTACATCTATGCTCCTGAAGAGACTAAAGATGCTTGGCAGCAGAAAACTTTGGCGTTCCTAGAGAAGTATCTGAGCTAGTATCATTTACCGCCTAGTTACAATTCATTCATTTTACTTTTATTTCATTCTAAAGAATCAGAAGCAAATAGGGCTACACCCTGAACGATTCGGATCTAAGTAGTGCTGGAAATATTCCGTCAATAAGAGTTCTCCACATATAGGCCCAAAACTTAGACCATTTTATGCCGGTCACAGCCATGCAGTTTACGAGCCATTTAGAGCACCTTGGTTAGATCCGATCAAAATCGCGGGTGCTTTAGATGGTTTCGGGTTATCTCTATAGAATCTATAGATCACGACGACAATTATTATATTGTTTGAAGCTCTTAAGACTATTGAAAATAAAATGATAAGTCATATGCGATGTGAAATTTGTCACAAAGCAACGAACTCACTAAATTTCTGGTTTGACAAGCTCTTATGCAGATCTTGTTACACAATAGATAGATCAAACCAAGAGACCATATTAGTGAGCAATCTTCAAGACTGAAATATCTCATTTATTTTAGAACTATTTGTAGTCAGTCTGAAACTGCGTTTATTGGTTCCTAAATGTTGAAAGAAATATCCCGAGAACCAACTCAAATTACAGTTCAATCTGGGATGCGCGATTTGTTTGCTCTACTTTTAGTTTTCGCAGAAATTTCCTGTTGTTTTTGATATTCTTTACATACTTAATTGCTTGCAATGGCCTAAAATATTGAGTCTTTACTGATATAAGGTAAATTTCGGCAAGATAGAAATTTTTTTCTGACTAGTAGAAGTGTAAGAATGTCTTTTGGCCAGAGAACTAAATTGATTCAATCTATTCTTTAATATTTAGTCCAGAACAAAATGTCTTATTTCTAATTAATTTTTATTTCTCCAAAGACTATTTCTGTATCCCTATATCAGTATTTTCAATGAATTCACATACCTTTCATTTAGGGCTTTTATTATGATCCCTGCAACAAGCCCATAGAATATATTAAAAGGAAGTGCGAGGAACATGATTTCCCACATTATATCTTGCAAGTTCTTCGTATTTAGACTAGCTATGGCGCCTGTAGGGGTTTGCTGAAATATGATCATACCTAACTGATTTATTTCCGGAAAAACCACCAGAATGGATACTGGCATAAATAAGAACGCCCAAATGGCTAGGCCAAAAACAGCACCATAAAGTTGCGAATACTTTGTCAATCCTCGGAATAAAGATCTTTTTATCAGGAAGGGAGTAGACAATGCCATTCCAAGTAAAGATCCAGTCAAGATGTGAATAGCAAATCCATAGGTTACTTGAGTCATTGAGGCTGAGGAGGAATTCAACAGTGCATCAATTATGACGAGATAGAACGTTCCGACCGGATAGCCTATAACCTTTTCTGATAACAGAATCATTGAACTGATGAGAAGGGAAGATATAGCACCCCCAATTAGGCCAAAAAACAAAAAATTGAGACGCCAATTTTGAATCTTGTTCTCATAACCAAATTCTACTATATTCATATACGTTATACGTGCAACTAATATTTTTCTTTTGCTGAGTATTTTATTAAAAACAATTTATGAAACTTCGTAGGATATGAGAAGAATAACAATATTCAAACATAGACTATGCAATTCCTGACGAGTAAACAAGCGCCATATTAAAACAGCAAGAACTGATTAATCGACGATCTAAGGACAGCTCAAATTCCCTTTCGCAATACCGAACTTGATTTAGATACATTATGGATAGTGAATGCCAACAAAGGAACCATCAACAGCGGTTAAATCCTTTCTAGATTGTATTTAACCTCAAATTTGAAAGTACATTCATAATAATATTCCCTTACCATTAGCTACGTCTTTAAGGATCTAATAATCCATAATAATGGATGGTAGACGAAAGACTTGCGCAATTTTTAAGTCAAGGAAACGATTGGGAAAGGAAGGTCACAAGCATCCCTGGAGTGTTCTTGCTCAAATTACCTACATTCAAGAGTAGACCCGAGTCGATAGTTATTGAAGTTAATCCTGTTGATACATCAGGTTCACCAACAAAGAAAAGAGGAATAATAATAAGGTCAAGTTCTGAGCTTGAACAGATTCGCAACATTTTGACGAATGTCAAACTTGAGCAATTAGCGAAAAGTATTGATGAAGTAAATCCTGAAGTGAAGACGTCCGCTGCAAAGGATTCTTCGGACGTTTTTCAAATTTAGGCGAAGCGATATCAGTTCGAATGGCCTAGTCGGTAAGTGCTCGATATCAAGGGTCTATTTACCATCATGGCTAAAACTATCAACATAGCATTAATTTGACATATTTGGGCACCGCCAATTTTGACATTGCATCAGATACCGATAGCTCGATAGCCAAAAATTAAGAAGGCAGTACTGGGTTTAGTAGATCAAACCCTAGTCGCTTTTAGTCATGTTTACAATTTATTTTTCTCTATTTGCATTCTTATCGGTCAACAGGAGCACTTGACTGTGAAACGAAATCCTCCTCAGCAGCCAAATTTTCAACTGGTTCACCTGTTGGTAACGGCGTATCCTTGTCAACTTTGTACTTGAATAGCTCATTCCAATCCATCCCCAAAATCACATTTCTGCCTACAAATCTAATAAATGATTTGGGAACATCAAATCTATAATTATGCTCTCCAAAAATTACAATCTTGTCATCCGTCTCTTTCATTACATGGCCTACGTGATCTTCATTCTCAAGTCTAACGCCTTTATTGAAAAGCGTCTTGCCGTATCGCCTCATGTATTCAGTCAAATCAACTTGTCCATCAGAACCCCAAGGATCTACATATCTGCCTGTAGGAAGTGGAGCATCGCGAGATACCTTGTATTTGTTTTCAATGTCCGAGCGGTTGAGCCCAATCAAAACATTTTTGCTTACATGTTGAATATCAGAAATGGGGATATCAAATCTTTCATTTTTCTCACCAAATACCACAATCTTGTCAGGAGTCTCTCTAACTACAAATCCTATATGTGGTGCATCAAGGGCGATGACTGCCCTATTGAAATATTTTCCTGCAGTCAATGCCTAAACTCTGAGATCTTGTGACACTTAATCCTTCCTATCTCGTTACTACGTACTTAAGTCGGTAACTGTACCCGATGCTAACGACCGAACAACCAAGACATTCTATCGATTAATAATATGGTTAGGATATCCCAGTATCCTCGGTCCCAATAGTTCCAGTCCCGGCTGTTCCGCTGATTGGTTTACTTCCAGTTACACCTGCCCCGCCACGCACTGGAGGGAGTTCAGGTTTCCCAAATTGTTCTGCCATGTTCTTGTACATGTTAAGTTCCTGGGTTGATAATGGTCTAATCTTTTTCATTGCTTCTTCAAAATGATGCATATGAATTTCCAATTCTTTAACATGGGCGTCAGCTTCTTTGGGATCAGCATACTTTAGGATATGCTCTCTCATGGCTAGCATGACTGCAGCAGAAGAAAGAGACGCAATATCGGCGCCAGTATATCCCTCCGTGTGATCAGCCAGCTGCTCAAGATTGACGTCGCTGGAAAGAGGTTTCTTTTTTGTATGGATCTTTATTATCTGCATTCTAGATTCTTTGTCAGGCGGAGGGACATAGAGAAGTCTATCAAACCTGCCTGGTCTTAAGAGGGCTGTATCAATGATATCTTGTCTGTTAGTAGCGCCAATAACTATAACATTAGTTAGGATTTCAAGACCATCCAGTTCAGTCAGTAACTGGCTTATTACCCTTTCGGTAACATGCGAATTTCCAAAATCAGATCCTCTTGTAGGCGCCACAGCATCAATTTCATCAAAGAAAATAATACATGGAGCAGCTTGTCTTGCTTTTCTAAAAACTTCCCTGACTCCCTTTTCAGATTCTCCTACCCATTTACTAAGTAGTTCTGGCCCTTTTATACTGATGAAATTGGCTTCACTTTCATTGGCGG
>JBIOZE010000049.1:0-19484 GCA_044870745.1 Nitrososphaeraceae archaeon
TTATAATATCGTGACACTTAACTTTTTCAGTACACGGATTAAGTTAGGGCTAGTAGCAATATTATTTTTCAGTTTATTTTCAGGGAATGTTTCAAAATGGTCAGAAGCACATCTCACTGGCCAAAAAATACAAGTTTGGGAGGATAAGAATGACAATATTCAAATCCAATTTACTTTCATGCCAGAAAAACCAATCATAGATACATTTACTGAATTAATGTTCAGCATTCAGAATTTGTCAAGCGGAGAACACATTGAGAATCTTACAGGTAGAGTAGTCGTTACTAATGGGCAGCGCTTATTCAAATTTGAAAATATCAGCATACCCAACGGACATTTTTCAGTCAAGTACTTGTTTCCTGATGACGGGACGCATCAAGTACTGTTGAGGCTAGATAGAATTAACGACGTGAAAATGCTCTCATCATTTAATGTTTTTGTGCCCCATCAATCGCCACCGAACATTCTAGACCCCTTTGTTCAACCTGATAAAATGTACCTAACCTTTACGGTAGTTGCGATAATGTTGGCTGCTATTGCTTTAGGTATCTTATATTTCAAAAGGAAAAAATAATTTTTCCGAGTAACATAAGTAATTTCAATACTTACGCACTAAAAATAAAATAGTATATTAACGATATCTGATTAAGCCGTCACGGACTACATTCCTCTTTAAGGATGAGGAGTATTAATTACCGTGAATACAATTGCACAGTATCACTGTGATAAAATGTGGTATGGAATTTCCTAGCATAGCATCATTGGAAATACATAGTTGGACACGTCATCCAAGTCATGGCTCATCCATGCCTCCAAACTAACCTAACAGTCTCTATCACATCTCGGAATGGGTCAATTACGTCATAGGCCAGAAGCTCATTTATCCCGTGAACCATCACTTAGAGGTTAGAGGCGAATGTAGGAGCAAGGTTTTACATAATTCCTCGTGAACAATTTTGTAGCACTTAGGGGGGCTAAATTTATTATTTTATCCGTCGTTATCATCTCAATTAGTTTGTACAATCATCCCCTTTGTAAAAAGTGCCTGCATCCGTTGAATGCTCATGATAATTTGATTGCTAAAATAAGGAATTCTGTTCAGATCAGACAATGCACTATAGGTCTTTGCCGTTGCACTTTGGCACAGACCTCAAATGCTAATAGCAATTAGCAAATTTTGAGAGCTACCATATTCTTATTGCTTGAACACCATTCAATCTTGTAGGGCCTTCCGTTTGAAATTTATCACGCGGTTCTTTATTTGACAATATTGTTCAATTGAACAGGATCAGTATTCGTATTTCCTCAAGCCCATGCTCCGATTTTGTGGATGCTTGCACTTGCAAAGTTGTCTATTTTTGCCATGCTCTGAGAATTTGTGATGACAGGAAAGATAATCACAGATTGGTTCGGATTCTTGTCCAAGAACATTTATTACTTTGGGCCCGTACGCTAAATGTCCAATTTTTTTATTTTCCGTTGCGTAATTATTCAAAGTAAAAGACGTGGATTTTATTTTCGTAATACTTTCTTCATCTTTCCAGTGACAACTGTAACATACGCCGCACTTCACACACGTAAACTGGGTTCTTGTAGCACATATTTTACAGATCGTGTACCGAAATAACACCAGATCTCTAAGATATTCGTGCAAAGTCTTATCTTCATCTAATTATTTGATTTATTGTAATATATTAGCTTCATAGTTATGTATGTGAATAAACTTACTAGTTAATTTTATCCTGCATATCTGACAGTCTAGGTATCATTGAATTAGTACCAAGAATTCACATAGTATTTGATTTTCAATTTCCTAATGGCACCTTTCATTGTCTTATTTGACAAATTTTTAACTTTTAACCTTGTGTCTTAGAACCTAGTTGTAATTAGGGAATATGTGAAGCTAACATTCCCTTTAGTACATTCGCCTTTTGCTGTACGGATTGACTTCGTTGTAAAATATGAACAAATCTATCTACTCCACAAGTTTTATATGAAGTCTTCAATCCTTTTAAGGCGCTCCGATGGTGTAGTCCGGTTAAGCATTTCGCCCTCTCAAGGCGACGATCCCGGGTTCAAATCCCGGTCGGAGCAATGATTGAGACTGACATTAGAGCTACAGGATTCTGAAGTCCGGTATATTATCTTCATCTTTTTCTGAGAAGAACCCAGAAATAATAGGGGGACTATCCATGTCATCATCATCCTGTAGTGGAAAGAGAACGTCTGGTGTTACTTATTATCTTATGTGTCACAATCTAGGTAGTTCGCTAAAAAACTAATCACATATAAGTAGTTGAAACTAGATTTTTGGAATATTTGCAGAATATGAATTTTCTTACTGATGATAGTTAAAAATTACTTAGTCAATGAAATGGAAGCCAAAGCAAGTTGTGTACAATCAAATCTGATATGGGATGGTATATACTTATTTTGGTAACTGCCAAATGTTCATTCATGAAATATACTTTGAACAGACCTGAATGTTTAATACAACCTTTATTAGTTTGCCAATGATTTACTAAATGTTGAATCATTTATCTATTTACATGCTTTCTATCATTTTCTATTATGTCAAGAATACTATCCCTTATCTTATCTATATCAGATTTAGATGACGCAGACAAACATAGAATCTCTTCCCTAAGCGGAAAAGTCATCAAAGACACTTTATCATGCTTTGCGATATGATAACATACCTTCCCCAAGCGATCTGTAAAATTATTCAAAACGGCCATGTTAGATAACGATTGAACATATAACTCCTGTTCATCTTCACCCTCCAACAATGGTTCAACGCCCTTCTGGAAACCCCCGGCTATTACTTCACCTGATCTGTTAACAATTCCAACAAATCTAATCTTATCGTCTATAGCAATTATTTTCTCCCAAAAGTCGGAATACACTAGATGCTAATGAATAACGTACTATAAATCGATTAGGAACTTGCTTGTAATCCTAATGAACTGAAGGGTGACGTTCTGAATCCGATAATCTTATCACAAGCGAATGCCCGTTCTTTGCGTGTAGAGGGTAATGTAGCCTTGCCAGTTCTGCGATGTTCGAATCAGAAAAATAGACTATGTTATATTTGGCCAAGACTACATTGCAATCTTGACAGTATATCTCCTTAAAGACCATCTAATGGAATTTCTTGATGTGTTATTTAATTAAGTGTTATGCCAAATCTAGATTTTTAATCCCATGTATTCTGAACCCTTGAAGCTCTTATTCTGCATGAAATTCACCTTCTCAAGCTTGTAATAGATTACTTCGCCCCTTCGTTCGACCACTGCAACTATTGCGTCTTTGCCCATAATTCTAATATCACTTAATGTCTTTGAGAATGAACTCAACTTAGTATTGGTCCCTTCGTTAATTCCAAAAACTACATACTTGGCTGGCTTCTTTTCGTATGTCCCTCGTTCATAGACCCTGAAATCAGCCCCAAAACCGAATCCTTCTTTTGCGACATACCCTCTACTTCTTAGATCTCGATAAATCAGGAATTTAGTCAGTATTTGTTTATCAGATTTTAGAGAAATTCTCAGAATGGAATCAAAGTCCATCAATTGTGCTTTTCTATTGATATTCAATCGCTTGCCATGGATTAGGTAAAGAACCTCGAATGGTTTTAGTATGTAGTTAGATCCTATTAGTTCGCCGTAACCTCTTGTTCTCAATTGATCCTGACTTCTTTTGTCTCTAATGACAACTGAACCTTTCTTAAACAGAAATCCTTCCACAGTAAAAGAAAAATCATTCGTGGCCGATAGCGAATTGATTGCCGAAGACATAACGATTAAATCAGACCTTCTGACCCCATTTAAATATTAAAACAGGTTGAAGATAATATTTGAAAGGAGTAAATTATAGAGAGCCTCGTGGTATGCCTTATGTAAGGCGAGAATACATAAGAGGAAAGCCTCAACTAAAAATAGCAAAATTTTCTTCAGGGCAACCTAAGAGCGATTATGATTATAAGGTAGAGTTATTGGTTACAGAGAAACTGCAAATTAGGCATAATGCATTAGAAGCAGCACGCCTAGCAGCAAACAAGACAATGGCCACTGCAGGTGATATGAGTTTTTTTTCAAGATTAACAGTATACCCGCATGTAGTTTTGCGTGAGAATAAGATGATTGCTACAGCTGGAGCAGACAGATTGCAGGAAGGTATGAGAAGGGCGTTCGGCAAGGCGATGGGACTTGCAGCGCGAGTCCATCCTAAGCAATCGATTTATGAGGCCTATGTAGTGAAAGAAAATTTGGACTTGGCCAAACGCGGGCTAAAAGTCGCGGCAAGTAAGTTGGGATGTCCCACAGAAGTAAGGGTTACTCTCCTAAGGGAAATTAAGTCAGACGAAGACGAAGATTAGTAACTAAGGTTCCCTAACTATCAGTCAATAAGACAGCCGTCCTGTGAATAGGTGGAGGCCGTGAATTTATCAAATTTACCTTTGTATTTTGAACTATGCTACAGCAACTACCTTGATCTGGCCGGCCTCTACAACATCCATTTTTGAAGAGCATTTCTGGTAAAGGACAGCCCTGTAATTACTGTCAGCTCCTGAACAGCTTTTTCGCTATTCACGTATTATTAAGAGGGTAAAGATCGTGAGCTTAAATTGATGTCAATGTGTACCTCTACGTAGGCATGGCTAGCGCGGAGTTTTATACTGGAGAAGCCTTAAAAATCTTGTCAAAGTTATCTAAAATTCCATGGCATGTAGGAAGATACCGTTTGGTGGTTACGTCACCGCCCTATTATGGACACAGACATTATGGAACTAGTAAAGATGAATTAGGACATGAAAAAGAGCCGCAATCGTACATAGATAAGCTCACTATGATATTTACCAAAATACGAGATCTGTTAACTGAAGACGGAACTCTCTGGATCGTAATAGGTGACACTCGACGCGACGGTAACAAACTAATGATACCGCATAAATTGGCAATTAGTCTGGTAAGTCAAGATTACTTTTTCAAGGATGATGTCATTTGGTACAAGAAAAATTTTATTTCTGGAGGATCGTCAAATAATTTGTCACAAGCATATGAATATGTATTGTTTTTTTCAAAACACAAACATTGTTACACAAATATTGATAGCATAAGAACTCTCGGAAATGAAGTACTTGAAGCCAAGAATAAAACACCGGCTAGAGAACTAATACAATATAAGAGTTACAAGCCAAATATAACAAAAATCGCCGAAATTAGAAGTAAGATTAGGCATGCCGATGTCGGCACGCCATTTAGTGCGCTCCCTACTACAACCGAAATTTCTTTGGCTTTTGGCTACGACCCTGAAAAGTATTGTCCTACATGTTACAGGAAATTTAAGCGACATGCAACTCGTAAACGCATAGGGGAGCATAGACACTATCCAATATTTGCAGTATGTAATCCGTTAGGAAAAAATCCCGGAAATGTATGGGAAATTTCAACCAAAGCCCACCATGGTAGCGAGCACTTTGCGATTTACCCCGAGGATTTAGTTGATAACATTGTAAAGTATTCTACGTCCCAATCGGATTGGGTCTTGGATCCGTTTATGGGAAGAGGAACCACCGGTATTGTGTGTTCGTCATTAGGTAGAAATTTTACGGGTATTGATCTCTATCAAAAAAATGTACGTCTTTCAAAAACAAATATTCGAGTCAAGCATTCTTTAATTAAGGACAAAGTCAAAACCTGAGATTCTATAGGCCTTGCAGAGTTTGCCTTAAAGAAAAGATATTATATTGTGTTAGAGATTCATACTATCATGTCTAGTATGAAGAAAGACTTCATTGTGGCTCGCATAGAAGCAGCGCAAGATGGGAGTCCTTATGTTTATGTTGGATTCAGTGACCCTAGCGAATACAAGGGTGGAGACAAGCAACAAGCAAATCCTTTTGGAGCAAATGTAATGGCATTCACATCCCCTGAAGATTTGATGAAGAATTTGCCAAAGGCGATGGGCAATATTTCTAGAATGATGGGAGGAGCTGGAGGCCCAACCGACTCGCCCACATTCAAGATCAGTATGAGGGAATACGAGGATATAGGGATAAAGGTTGGGGATAAAGTTACGATAGAAATAAGAAAAGTGGATAACAACGTGTACACATAGTTAGGTTTACATCTGAATCCTGCTGGATAGCTAATCCACTTCAATTCGTAGACATCGGATTCAGGAAATGAAAAGTACTTTGCATGTTTGTTATATGGTTTCAATTAAGCAAAGTTTATTCTACCTCCCAAATATGCATACTTGACATAACAAGTTGCTGCGATCAATTTCTGACTTGGATGATCTTCAGTACTACGGAAAAAGGGTACTTGTACGAGTTGATTTTAACGTAAGCATTAGAGATGGCATTATTGGCGAAGACTACAGAATTAGGATGGCAATTCCAACTATAGAATATCTAGCAAAACGAGGCGCCAAGGTGATATTAGCTTCTCATCTTGGTAGGCCTAACTTCCGCGACCAAACAAAATCACTGGAGCCTGTTTCAAAAAGGTTGGGTGAAATACTGGGTAGTCCTAGAGTATCATTTGCAAGTGAATGTGTTGGTGAAACAGTATTGGATAAAATAAATAAACTAACTCTTGGAGACATAGTACTTTTAGAAAATTTGAGATACCACCAAGAAGAAGAAAATAATGATCGCGACTTTTGTAAGAATCTTGCAGATCTCGCTGACATCTATGTTAATGATGCATTCAGTACATCGCACCGAAGACATGCGTCAACTTTCGGGGCCGCAGAATTTTTTGACACCCGGCTGGCTGGTTTTAGCCTTAAAAAAGAATTTGAATATCTTTCAATGATAAAGGAAAATCCTCAAAAGCCGTTTACATTAGTCGTGGGAGGTTCCAAGATCAAAGATAAAATAGGTGCACTCGAGAACTTGCTTCCGAAAGCAAATAAGCTTCTGGTAGGAGGTGCTGCCGCTTATACTTTCCTCAAAGCAAAGGGCATAAAGACAGGTAAATCTCAAATTGATGAGGAACACTTCTCTTGGGTATCGAAGGCTCTTGGCACATACGGAGACAAGATCTTCCTTCCTAACGATCACATTATTTCTTCGTCACCAACTGATACCTCGTTTTCGTTAGTCAAAGGAGATATCCCCGATGACATGATAGCATACGATATTGGAAATGAGACTTCTCGGCGCTTTTCAACTGAGGTAGGAGGGAGTGGATCAGGTACTGTGTTTTGGAATGGTCCTATGGGCATGTTTGAAGTAGGTCAGTACGCAAACGGGACTATCAATATAGCAAAAAGTATGGCACTTGCATTTTGGAGAGGAACTAAGACTCTAGTTGGGGGAGGTGATACACTTGAAGCTATGAAAACTGCCGGTGTGGCAGAAAGCGAAGTAAGTCATGTTTCCACAGGCGGAGGAGCAACACTGAAGTTCCTTGCTGGAGATGGGATGCCTGGAGTGCAGGCAATACAAACTATCTAATACGCCAGAATGCAGAACACGTAACTGCAATAGGGTCGTAGAAACGCACGAAACTAAGTGCTGTATTCTCGTACTCGGAGTTCCCTCTTGAAGTATCGGTTTGAGCTAGCTCGGGGTATACGGGGACATATTTTCTATGGAATGACGGAATTAGATTTTCTGACAGACAGACAAGCGTATCACGCTGACATTCTCAATCTTTGCCAGAGGATCATGTTATTCTCAGGGTAATAGCTTTCATTTGCGACACACGATCGTCTTCTGCCCCAATCATCATCGTGTAATCACCGGTACGAGTATCTTGAGAAGGAGTAATCAAAAATGAAACCCGCTTCTCATCTCCTGGCTTTAATACAATTGAATCTTGACTAAATGATGCAGTTGAATTTCCAAAGCCTCCTGTCGGCGTAAGTGTAGAGGAGGCGATCATTCTTACATCTACATCTTTGTCAGAAGAAATTGTAATGGGTATTTCTTTTGTTTGGCCGGGTCCAACTTGGACTATGTTCTCGTCGATTTTGACTTTAAATGGGATTGGTGACGATGTGTTTAACATACCTAATTTATTTTCCGTCCATTCACTAAACCAAAGTTGATTATTTTTTCCTATCGAAAATTGAAGAGCATTGGCGATCCCGCATGCAGCTGTAGACGCTTGAGGCTCGCACATTCCCCAAAGTGGGTTCTGTGTAGGGATCCAGTATTCAGTCAGGACATTGTTCTTAGAATCAAACTTGCCGATCTTATTGCCGGTATGTTCATTGAACCATAGTGAATTATTTGAATCCGATCTGATCCAATAGGGAAGAGTATATGCATTTTCACTTGATGTCAACCCTGGAGAAATCCTTCTGGAATAAGGGGATGTAGTAAATTCTGTTATTTGACCATTCGTTGAATTTAACATGAAAAAAATGCTTGTTCCATGATCCGTTATCCAGGGATTTCCTTTTTCGTCCAATACTATGCCAACAGGTGAGGTCAATTTTGAGGGTAAGCCATAGGCTGTGACCGATCTATTTGCCAAGTCATACTTGAAAACTTCTCCTTTTACGCCAAAAGCCAACATCGAAACCCAAACAACATCTCTCTTTGTGTCAACTTTTATTGCACCTGAGTTAATCAAGAAAGGGTCAACTCCTTTGAATCCGGCAGTGGGCAGTTTTACAAAAGATATACCTTCAGATGAATTGTTCTTTAACTTCGTAATATTACCAATCCAGATTGACTGGGACCGTATACCTGTAAAGTATATGTTCCCGTCGTTATCAAAATCAATTGAAACTGGATAAATAGTTGCGTCAGGACCTGCTGTGCTCCCAGGAACACGAAAGAAACTGAAGTTTCCAGAAGGTATGTCAAATTTCCAGATTCCATTTTGTTTCTCATCGGTAAACCAAATATTTCCCTGAGAATCAGCTTCTACTTGCCAGGTTTGCGATAGACCAACTGGACTGGAACGTGCAGTCCAAAATGGAATTGAAAAATTCTCGAATTTCTTCGTTTCAAGATCAAACCTACCCAGAAATCCATGCTTGCTTGAAACATACCATACAGAATTATTGTTATCTACCAGAATGCCTAAAGGTATTTCACATTTTTGTGGTAGCAAGTATTCAGTAACATAGGAGTTATTGTTTGTTTTTGTATTCATCCCACAGAACTGGGTTTGAAATCTTTGAATTGCCTCGGCCTTGGATTTCTGAATGAGATCTTCTGGCATTTCCTGTTGGGCCGATAGATAAATAATTCCTTGGTTAATTACTGCAAAATAAATTAGTACTCCAACAACGCAACCGACTAATATTTGAAAGTGGGTGAAAGTGCGATATTTAGTCTTCCCACTGATATACGAATCGTTCATGCTTTGAATTTCCTATAGATTATAATATAATTCTAGTGAACGCTTATTATCTTCATACCAAACAAGACTGAATAGCTAAATGGGCAAGAGCAACCTGGCGGTAAATTAAAAATGATAATCAAGTTGGGAAAATATGTAGGGTTATTCTATGTTTTGTGTGCCTCAATCATGTTCGGGTCGGCATTTACTTTGGCCAAGGAGCCACTAAGATCCATAAATTCGCTCACTCTTTCGTCTTTGGTCTACCTGATATCAGGTGTCTGCTTACTACCGACTGTTATTAGATCACCAATTAGAATATCAAGAAAAAAAGATTTTGTGACCCTAGTAATTATTGCGGTTCTGGGGGCAGCAGTTGCTCCGTTGCTGTTATTCCTTGGTTTGGAGCAAACCGAATCAACGGATGCTGCAATTCTCATTAATGGTGAAATCATATTTACGGTAATTTTCGCCTGGTTACTATTTGGTGAATGGTCTAAGGATGCTCGGACCATTATTTCGATAATACTGGTGGTTGTGGGCCTAGGTTTGGCCACAACTGACCTTAGAATTTCTGGAACTCTGTTCCAATACAAGCCGGGAAATCTTTTAATACTTCTGGCCACTGTTTGCTGGGCCCTTGATAATAATATTAGTAGAAGGTTTCTTCAATCAACGAATATCGGCCCGGCCTCTCTGGCAATGGTAAAGTCACTTTTAGGTGGCTCAATTTTACTGGCGGCTACCGTGTTAACAGGCCGGTTTGATTTTGTGTTTCCCATATCTCTTTGGCCACAGATAGTATTCCTAGCTGCTTTCGCGTTTGGATATGCTCTGTTATTCTTTCTCAAAGGTCTAAAGAAAATTGGCACTGTTAAGACCATGATGGTTTTTTCTTTGACTCCTATCTTTGGCATTATCATAACCGTTGTTGTAACTGGCTCTTCAATAAGCTACCTCCAGATCATTTCAACAGGCATGATCATATTTGGTATCATATTGGTTAGCAAGACCATTAAAGATTGATCATATATGTTCATAATCGAATGATATCCTGATTTAGGGAGGAGGATAGTTCAATCTTGCCTATTTTGACGTGACTCTCATAATTAGTCTGTTTTTGCCAAATTTTTTGGTCTAACTTCGAAAACAATTAATTTGAACTATTTGATTATTCATGTTTGACCAGTTATGAAACACAAAACAGAGTACTTGACTTTTAATACTAAAACTAGAAACGCCTTTGTCAACATCACTCCACAGGTGCAAATTGTCGTACAAAAAAGTGGGATTAAAGAAGGAATTTGTTTGGTAAATGCCATGCACATAACAGCCAGTATTTTTGTAAATGATGATGAAAGTGGACTTCATCATGATTTTGATCGCTGGTTAGAAGTACTGGCCCCGCACTCACCAACCAATCAGTATCGGCATAATGACACAGGTGAAGATAATGCCGATGCTCATCTAAAGCGGCAACTCATGGGAAGAGAAGCAGTAGTAGCAATTACTAATGGAAAGCTCGATTTTGGTCCGTGGGAACAAATTTTTTACGGAGAATTTGATGGACAGAGAAACAAGAGAGTATTGGTAAAAGTTATAGGCGAGTAGGCAAATCCGTTACCATTAAACAAGTCAATAAAACAAATTAGTTAAATCGTATTCGGCAGAAAAGTTTCGGTGCTTCATTAAGTTTAGGCCAATTTTTTAAAATCTAATTCAACTAGCGGGGCTAGTTATCAATTTTAGGCGCTCAAATTCATAAATATTATTTTGATTATGTTTTTTTTTAGAAAACATGGTTAATGTCGTAAGTTGTTCATTAATGTAATTGAATTACCACTCATTTTGTGTCCTAGACGGCGCCAGCAAAGAAGAATGAACCTTTTTTCCTGATGTCGATTGGTTTATTACCATTCATCTGTCATATGGTCACATGAACTCGTATCGGATTGATAAGGATTCTCTTGGTGATGTACAAGTACCGATTAATGCTTATTACGGCCCCTTTACTGTTCGTGCCGCGTCTCAATACAAAGTAACGGGAGAGCGAACACATCAAAATGTCATAAAGGCTTTTGTTATGATAAAAAAATCTGCTGCACTTGCCAATAGAGATCTTGGAGTACTTGACAACGAAAAAGCAGATGCTATAGCCAAGGCTTCAGATGAAATATTGGGTGGTGGACTTTTAGATCAATTCATGATAGATGCCATTAACTCAGGAGCTGGCACAGCCGTAAATATGAATACTAATGAAGTAATCGCTAATCGGGCTCTTGAAATATTAGGCCGCAAGAAAGGGGACTATGAAACGCTAAATCCTAATGATCATGTCAATATGTCTCAGTCAAGCAATGATACGTTCCCAACTGCAATGCATGTTGCAATTCTTCTTAATATGCGCGAAGCAAAGGCCGCTCTAACAGGTTTACTCGCCTCATTCAAGAAAAAGGAAGACGAATTTATGAACGTGATAAAAATTGGTAGAACGCATTTGATGGATGCATTACCAGTAACACTTGGTAACGAATTTTCTGCGTTTGCATTTTCAATTAAGATGGGGATTGAAAAAATTGATCAATCTTCATTAGAGTTAGAGTACGTGGCACTTGGCGGAACGGCAGTGGGGACTGAGGCAAATACACCTGCAGGCTACAAGGAGCTCGTAATCAAGTATCTTGCAGAGCTGTCCGGCTTGAATCTAAAACCATCGAAGAATATGTTTTATTCACTACAAAGCAAGTTTGAAGTAGCAATGTGCTCTTCTGTCCTAAGAAATATTGCAATTGAACTTACAAAGATATCAAATGATATTCGACTGATGGCTTCAGGACCAGTAGCAGGTCTTGCCGAGATAATGATACCTGCCGTTCACGCAGGCTCCTCAATAATGCCCGGGAAAGTCAACCCTTCTTTATCTGAATGTCTAAACATGATATGCTTCAATATAATAGGAAATGATGTATCTGTGGCAATGGCTGCCCAAGCAGGACAATTTGAATTGAACGTCATGTTACCAGGTATGGTAAAATGTGTATTAGATTCTTCTGACATGTTGAAGAACTTTGTTCCAATATTTGGGAAGAATTTGATTGAGGGAATAAAAGCAAATGAGCACAGGCTAAAATCATATGTCGAAAAGAGCCCGATCCTCGTCACTTTACTAAACCCTCATATTGGATATATGAAGGCTGCAGAATTATACAAAGAAGCTCTTGCTACAAATAAGAGCATAAAGGAGTTAGTATTGGAAAAGGGATTAATGAGCAAAGAAGAATTGGACAAAGCTCTTTCCAAGGAAAATATTTTAGGCATAAAATGAAGTAGGGAAAAATAAATTATGTGTGTATGGAGAAGAGTGGGAGGAGGCGAAGAAATGAAAGTCACAGCTGACATAGTTTATCATTATTATTGGTGGTATGCGGGAGTGGATTGCTCAAATTATTTGGGCCGCTTATCAAATGCATAGAACGGAAGACACAAAGAAGGGATCTCAGATCAAATTTGCGGGGCATCATTTGGTACCAACACGCTTGCTGATTACCGCTGCCGTAGGAGGCTTAGCAACAATTCTTGTATACTTTGGCTTGGTGGATTCGCTCAATCGTCCTTCGATCTCCAATATTCCGGTTCCTCCTGACATTGTATTGAAAATTGTTACAAAACAATTTAATATTTCATCTCAAGAGTCAAAGAATCTCAAATTTAATAATGTATATGTGAACCCTAGTGGGGAGGTTTACCAATCAGATTCTGAATTTAACTCTATAGGATCATTGTTGGGCAAGACAGAAGTAACAGAGACAGGAGGTAGTCATTATGCATGGGAAATAAGTGACACTGCAAACAGGAAATCATTCTATGTTGACCATGTGACAGGACAAATAATATCCGTAAATAATGATACGATAGTGTCTCAGGTAGATAGTTAATTAACAATTGCTAGATTACGGCTCCTAGTTTATTGAATCGAAACTTAGGAGCAATCAAATTATACCACTAATTATTTGCCTATCATATGCAGGTCAGTGGCAATGTTCTTGTTTGCGATTCAATAGATGACGCGGGAATTTCATCCCTGAAAAAGTCAGGAATGAATGTAGATTACAAGCCAGAGGTATCTCATGAGGAATTGTTGAGGTCGGTCAAGAATTATGAAGTGATCGTTGTAAGAAGTAGGACCAAAATAACAAAGCCAATAATTGATGCCGCTGATAAAGTAAAAATAATTGCCAGAGTTGGAGTAGGTCTTGACAACATTGACACGAAGTATGCTGAAGCTAAGGGCATCCGGGTGATTAACGCTGGTGAAGCAGCTATGAACGCGGTCGCAGAGCTTGTAATAGGGGACATGATTGCATTAGCCCGAAGCATTCCAAGAGCTGACGCGAGCATGAAAAATGGCAAATGGTTGAAAAAAGAACTGATGGGAATTGAACTCAAGGGCAAATATTTGGGAATAATTGGAGTTGGAAATATAGGAAGGAATGTGGGACGCCTTGCGAAAGGACTTCGAATGAATCTTCTTGGTTACGATATCGTTCCAATAAGTCAGGAATATGTTAAAGAAGTTGGAATGATAACTACCGATTTAAATACACTATTGGCTAGTTCTGATTTTATCACATGTCATATCCCAATCACCGAAGAGACGAACCACCTTATCAATTCCAATAAACTTGCCCTTATGAAACCATCGGCTTTCATTATTAATACTTCAAGAGGTGAGGTCGTCGATGAAGAAGCCATATTGTTAGCTCTCACGACTGGAAAGATAGCTGGAGCTGCTCTAGACGTATTTGAAATAGAGCCTCCAACTAATACCAAACTGGTAGAACTACCCAATGTAATATGTACTCCGCATATAGCAGCTCAAACCAAAGAGGCGCAACAACTTGCTTCTCTTGTGATCGCAGAAAAAATAGTTCAAATTATGAGAGGAGTAATCTAAAATGTTCAACACAAATTCAATCGTTAAATGGTTAGCACCTATCTAAAATTTTATAAAAAAATTTGTTGATTTTGTCTAGCCTATTTCTAAAAGTCCAATAGTGTGAGCCTGTGGGAGGCTTTTATTCAAAGCGATCTACTCACATCGTTAGGTAGCTTGTGTGAATATAGAATTTACAATAGATACGACGTGATTAACAAAGTACAGATATTAAGGGGTAAGTCGCAGCCGATCTGAATGCATCAATACGTAGCTCAAACTTGGAGAAAGATGTGGAAAAATAATGCTGACGAGTTGAGGGCGAAGGCGATAATTTGGAGAACTGAGCCTACGATAAAGAGGATTGAAAGACCAAGTAGGTTAGATAGGGCCCGTGTATTAGGATACAAGGCTAAACAAGGTATTGTTGTAATAAGAACCAAAGTGGGACGGGGAGGAATGAGGAAACAAAGACCCGTCTCAGGTAGGAGGCCCAAGCACTTGGGTGTTGTGCATATCAAGCAATCTGATAATATGCGCATAGTCGCAGAAAGGAGAGTTAATGATAGGTACCCCAATTTGGAGGTAATGGGCTCGTATTACTTGTACAAAGATGGTAAAAACATTTGGTATGAAGTGATTTTAGCTGACACTGGACACCCAGCCATTTCAAAAGACAAGGAAATGCGTGGCAAGCTTAAGGCTTTTGCAAAGTAATACTAGTTGAGCTAATGCTAATATGTTGGCATTGCACAACTAATTTTTTGGTTGTATCAGGCTTCCGTAATGACAAGAAATGCCAAGGGTACATAAAGTAATTGATTTATTGCAATGTAGCAATTACTTTCAGAACTTCGTCAATTAGTTGTTTGATTTCTGTATTTTCAGTTTCCTTGTCAAGTGTGATACTGTAATGGCCCCATTGAGTCGGGACCGTTAGCATTTTCACTTTTTCATGCTCTGTGTAACTGTAATTAACATTACCAACAGCCGAGTACAGTGCTTTTCTGAGATTGCTTCGCATTGCCTCTATAAAGTGATCGTTTACTGCTTGCTCTCGATTAAAAAGCGGTACTACTCCACTCCTTAGATGACCAGCAATAGTTCTTCCAAAGTCATTTATCATGCCTACATAACGTATTCTAGGTGAAATTGATTGAATTTTTTTACACTTCTCTTTATTCTTTTGACTGTTTTCCTTAGACAAGGCGGTTGAATTATTCTTCTCCATGTTTGTTTTAGGCTGTATGTCCGCAAATATAATTATAACCAAATAACCCGAAGAGTGATTTTTTATTCAAATGGAGCTTATCGACCAGCCAGCCAGCTGTAAGCAACCATTTTGCCAAGAGTACAATTATGAGCTTTGCATACTTACAGCCGAAGTAGGCAACCAATTTATTCATTTTACCAAACCCGGGAGCCCTGAAAAACGCGGCTCCAACATACAAATCAAATTTATTAAGTGAGACTATGTCAATATTCTTGTTACCGGATTAGTGATCCACATAGGTTTGTTGACTAATTGATTGTGACATTTGTATTTTATGAACCATCAAATTAAAAATATGAAATCGTAAGATGTCACAGTAGAGCCTACGGACTTTGACCTTTAAACAGCATAATTGAGTCAAAAAATCCGTCATCAAATCCGTCAAGATTTGACGTTTTGACGTGATCGAGTCAGACTGCTTAAGATTCTGTCAGATTCCATTGGAAAATTGAGAAACTAGAAGGCGAGAAATGTCTGCTACTTTCTATTTAATTCCAGACGATTCCAGCAAAATCTAATCCAGTCCAGTCCAATCCATTGGTTTTCGTCAATATGTCAATTCGTCACTTTGCTTGGTTGGTATGATCTGTTTTATCCTCATGTCGAGCTATTTTAGCATGACATGTACCCAGCCATCTCTTACTTCAACATCATATTTTTTGAGCGGCTGCTCTGCTGGTAGGTTCTGAGGACTTCCATCTTCCAACTTAAACATAGACATGTGAAGTGGACAAGTTACAGTTTTTTCATCCTCGTTCATGAATCCTGTAGTTAAATCTGCGTAAGCATGGGTACAGATTCTGTCCAGGGCATATAACTTGTTTTTTGCTTTGGCTACCATTATTTGCTTATCTTCAAAATCAAAGTCAAGTATGTCTCCATTTTTGAGCGACTTTTCTTCGCAAACTTTAACCCATTCTGACATTAGGTATTCAGACCCCTATTCTCCTTAGCGGTATTTGTAATGCTTCTCGAAAATATCTTCCCCTTCTCTGTACCTGCTTTTTTCAACCTCGAGAATATGTTCCATAACTTCATCAGTTTTAAGCATGAGAGGCTTACCACTCCATTTGTTCTCAATCAGATAGATAACCCAAGCTCTTATTGTTGGGCCCATCCTTCTTGAGAGTGGTTCTAGAAATCCACCTACAATTTCCCTTTTAGCTCCCTCTCGTGTAAGGCCCCTAGACATTAGATAGAAAATTTGACTTTCATCAAGTTGGGCGACCGAGGCAGAATGAGTAGCTCTGACCTCATTTGTTTCAATTTCTAGTCCCGGAATGGCATCTGATTTTGCTCCTTTGTCCAAGAGGATGGAATGGCCTGCAAGATAAGATTCAGTGGCTTTTGCCTCTTTACCTATCTTAATCATACCCTTAAACAGAGATTTGGAGCTGTCCTTCATAACAGATTTTGCGAGGACTCTACCCCTAGAGGATTCACCATAGTGAATCAGGTTTGAGGTTACGTCGAAAGATTGGTCCTTTATACCAAATATGATTTCGACATCATCGGCGGAAGCGCCTGATCCCTTCATTATACTGTCAATCTTGTATCTTGATAGCTTTGAGCCGAATAGGCCCAAATACCACGACATTTTGCCGTCTCGTTCAATGAATGCTTTCCGGTTGGAAAAATTAACAGAATTCTCGTCCATTGCCTGCAAGGTGACCATTTCAAGATGTGCGTTTGGCTCAACGTGGCATTCTAACAGGTCGAAATATGCCTGCTGCTGTTTACCTTTGTTATTGTCTACACTCTGTAAAGAAGGTGCATAAAGCTCCTGTACTATAGTCGATTTGGAACCCGTTTCTAAAATAATGATATTTCTTGAAATGGATGAACTTCCATCGTCAGGAAGGGTGTTTACCAGTCTAATAGATTCTTCCAAAATTACATTTCGGGGAACGTACACGAATATGCCTGATTGAAACGAGGACCCCTCTAAAGCGAGGAATTTATCTTCAGCATAGTTCAATTTATTTTTGAATAATCGCTCCTTGATAATATCACCATGGCCTTTAAGAGCTTCTCTTAAATCCATTAACAAGACACCTTGTTTTGAAAGCGATTCTGTAATATGGGAACGTACAATATGGGGGCCGATTTTTAAAATACTCGTTTCGTTCTCTTTTTCCAGTTCTTGGATTCTATCTCTGATGTCCTCATTGGGCTCATATTTTACATCCGTCTGTGGAAAGCGTACGTGATCAGGCTCAAGCCTGTTTGCATCAGAATACTTCGAATATAATGGAGAGACTTCTAGTGGCAAGATACCATATTGTGAAAAAGCTGTTTTTCGGATTTCAGACATCCACTTGGGTTCAGAATTTTCTTGACTAATCTGTTCCAAGTAAGGAGTACTCAGTTCCGAAAGTGAGACAAAAGAAGAAGATGGCATATACTATGCGGAATAGACTGACAATGTATTATCTACCTTTCTATTTTTTCAGGTTGTGCCAAGCTCATAATTTTACCTTTGGAATAAACCAATGGAAAATAAGGTAGAAGGCCTTTTAGTTCGCGTCGTCGACTGCTGATATTCCAATTGCCACTATGGCATTCTATCCAACAGAGTCTTCCATTTCGAGCTTTACGAGTCTGTTAAGCTCTACGGCATACTCCATAGGTAGCTCTTTTGTGAATGGTTCCATGAATCCTCCTACTATCATTGATAGTGCGTCAGACTCTGAGAAGCCACGGCTCATAAGGTAGAATATTTGTTCTTGGCCTATCTTGCCCACTGTTGCTTCATGTGAGATTGTGGCGTCGTCTTCGTTTACTTCTACGTATGGATAGGTATCTGTCCTAGAATCCTTGTCAAGAAGTAGCGCATCACATCGTACTGTAGACTTGACGCCTGTTGCACCCTTTGCTACGTGAAGCAGACCACGATAGGTAGTGCGGCCAGTTTCTTTGCTGACAGATTTGCTGGTTATACGTGATGTACTATCTGGGGCTAGATGGACAGCTTTGGCGCCTGCATCTTGATGTTGGTTTTTACCTGCAAAAGCAATGGATATTACTTCAGCATGTGCTCGTCTTCCAAGCATGTATACACCAGGATACTTCATTGTCAACTTGCTGCCTAGGTTACCATCAATCCACTCTACTGTGGCGTTTTCATATGCATAAGCTCTCTTTGTAACAAGGTTGTAGACATCTTTGCTCCAGTTCTGTATGGTTGTATAGCGGATCTTGGCACCTTTTTTGGCTATCAGCTCCACTACTGCTGAATGCAGTGATTCTGTGGTATACACAGGAGCAGTGCAACCTTCAATGTAATGAACTTCTGATCCTTCATCAGCAATGATAAGGGTACGTTCAAACTGACCTATATTTTCGGCGTTAATTCTAAAGTATGCTTGCAAAGGCAGGTCAATTTTGACATTTGGTGGTACGTAAATAAACGAGCCACCAGACCACACAGCACTATTAAGGGCTGCGAATTTGTTGTCTTCTGGCGGGATAACCTTTCCAAAATGCTTCTTCAATAAATCAGGGTATTTCTTGACGGCTGTGTCTGTGTCTACAAATATGACGCCTTGTTTCTCCAGATCTTCTCTTAGGTTATGGTAAACTACTTCAGACTCGTACTGGGCACCCACACCAGCCAAGAATTTACGTTCTGCTTCAGGAATTCCTAATTTTTCAAAAGTATTCCTAACAGAGTCAGGTACGTCATCCCAGCTTTTGCTCTGTTTTTCTGAAGCCTTCGCATAATAGTAGATATTTTGAAAGTCAATCGTCGAGAGATCGCCTCCCCAATTGGGCATAGGCTTGCTCATAAAAACGTCATACGAGCGTAATCGGAATTCGCGCATCCAGTCTGGTTCAGACTTCATACGACTAATTTCCTCTACAGTGCCTCGTGAAAGGCCCTTCTTGCTCAGGTAAACATATTGTTCTGTAGAATCCCTAAAGTCATACTTGGAATAATCCATATCCAAGTCTTTAGATCTCTGAG
>JBIOZE010000050.1:0-8265 GCA_044870745.1 Nitrososphaeraceae archaeon
AAAGTACGTGTTTTATATGATCTCACGGAAAAACCTACATGTCTTAAGAGGGAGAAGGCTGCGTTTTTATATTCCTAAATTTACCGTATCTTCGTGAATTTAGGCAACCCACCTATTTCCCGAAGTCTTCCGTCTATTGGGATCTGTTCTTTATTTATTTTCCTCATAGCTATATCGAGTCCAAACTTGACGATATTTGATGAGATATATTCGACTCCAATTGAATCGGGTATCCAGCCCACTCGACTGAGTGGACCAATAGTGAGCCTTCAATTTTCGAGCGATGGGACTCCCACTTGGATTGTTTCTGGAAGATGGAGAATGGACGTAAATTATGATACTACTGATACGTTACCATTATCAATATCTAACGTTAATGTATCACTTGTCATGGTGTCGACCGATGGTGAAGTAACTGAAAGATTCAAGTTGTCCGAGCTTCAGCCAGGTGCGTTATCATATGACAACACAACTCACACCTTGACTCAAAATGGGACCATAAAAATGATAAGAGGAAGTCAGCCCATAGATGAGATTGGCGTAAACTTGAAATTAATTAACAGAGAAGTAATGATTATTAGCCTTGATCCTTCTAAGAGCACTGATTATTTCGGAAGCAGCCCTATATACGGGGTGGAAAGATAAACTCTTACCAATTTCAATATTTCAGATAACGTCTCATATCACGATGCTCAGGATCATGGTTAGTGATTGATAAGAGAGGTGTTCCATACAATATTTCACTTCAAGTAGCTCTGAACAATGCTAGCATTCTGATATGGATGACGATAATAAGGCGTCAAAATCATTCTTTGCTAATTTCCATCCTTATAAAATTAGACTAACTTTGTCGTGCAGCCTAGATTAAAGTCATGATGATAATCGATACAGTATCGCAAGTTGGTCGGGGCTAACCCCATAGTTTATCCTTAAAGGTCAGCTTCTTATTTAAGAGGAAGTTGCTAGCCGATGCTATGGCCACAGCACACAAAAGAGATAGAGCGTAGTTAAAGCCGCTTTCGACGAATAAGAAGACAAATGCGAGTTGAATTGCCGCTCCAAAGGAACTAATCAACAGAAATAATAAGAATTGCTTTGCAGTTCGCCCTAAGGAAAAATCTCGATCCTCGAAGGTCCAAATCTTATTCAGGAAAAAGTTGGAAACTATTGAAACTAAGATTCCAATGAAGGTTCCATGCATATACCACAGATTAGATATCGATCCATTGGAAATTACCGTCGATACAAGATAATTCACGAGCAATCCACTCGCGCCGACTGTGTAAAACCTTCCTGCTTTTGAGAGAAATTTAACGGATTTCCTGTATTTAGCCGCATCACTACTCTCAGCCAACTTTGGTCCATACCTGTAGAGATGAACTATAGATCGGACATATTTCACAAACGAAGGACCTACCTTCTGCCCTGACGATGGATTTTCTCTGAAGCAGTATGGGATCTCTTGGACCTCAAGTCCTTTTGACTTGACTAAAATTTCAAGTGAAAGTGAATACGTGTTACCGTTGACAGGGATACTCTCCAATACTCTTCTGGGAAATCCTATAAAAGAAGATGCTGGATCCTTGACGTTTTTTACTTTAAGCCCATATCTTGCCACGCCAGCAGCCCCTTTTCCAAGTAGCCTCCTCAGGGCAGTCCGGCCAACTATAGATCCACCCTCAGTATACCTAGAAGCAACTACCATGCATCCCTGCTTCGTTATCAATTCCATCATTGATGGAAGCACTTCTGGTGGATGTGTAAAATCATCATTCATAATTATTACGTTCTTTCCATTAGCTGCTTTAACACCTTCTAAAATCGCAAAAACCTTTCCTCCTGGTATCAATTTCCTAACAAATTTTATGAAAAAGCTGATTTTGTGATCTTGTATTTTTTCTAATTCTTTTAGCTGATTGAATATAGATTTTTTTCTCTCATGCCACTGCTCATCTGAATCAATTGAGTCTGCCGTATTTTCAACGAGCACAATTTCAGCAGATATATTCTTAGGAATGGCCTTCATAATTGACCGAATCAAATCGAGAATCATAGGATTCGATAGAGTTGTAGGAATAACTATAGAAAATTGTGAACTAGGTGGGTCTAGCTCGATCCTACCAGTACTCAAACGCAAATTAGACAAGCTCTATTTATATGGTATTAAAATCTTTAGAAATAATCTTACATTATCCAAGCCTTTTTTATAATTTGGAAATTACCTGCTTCAGATTCTTAGATAATAATGATACTTAGGGACATGGGATGGTCAAATTAGCAAAAGTGTTGGACGGCCCATCAAATTTACCGTCGTTATTGACGTCAGTTCCAAAATAGATCTTATAGGTTCCTTCTGGCACATCATCAATTGTGGTCGGTTCTAGAAAACCGCCTGTGGCATTAGTTGCAAAGTAACCATATAATGGGACTTTTTGGTCTTCGTCTACAAGTTTCCAGGCAACATTACTCTCTGGCTCGAACCCGTTTGCATTTATTGCGATGTTAAAATCCTCCGGCCCACAAGTTGGAGAAACCTGAACTGTGGGGTCACCGAAAACTAGAGGAATGTCTAAATTTAGTAATTCAAGAGTGACCATCACTAGAGTGCAAGTAAAAAGCAACATCGACTTGTGCATGAGTTATCTTAAGAAAGCCTATTAATAAAAACTTTGTAGGGCCAATACATATACTTGTTCAGAATTATTTGACTAGCATCATATCAGTGTTAAACTTACCCTCTACCAAAAATGAACCTTGATTATTGGTACCTACGCTAAATTAATCGTAAAATGATTTTTGTATGCCATATGATTAGTAACTTCAAGGACAAAGAAGGAATTCGACACGCCAACTAATATGGAGTCACATTTTTTAGGGATGGAATCTCATATCTCATAATGTCTCCACCGTTTGGGTTCTTGAAAAAAAGGGACCCAACTTACGAAAATAATATGGACCGTCTTGCTGTTTCAACTGACGGCATATCCTTGGAACAGGCCTCTCTCATCGTAGAAGAAGTCAAATCAAGAGAAACGAAGTTGTTGCTGGTTGGCTTGGAGCCGATAAGGTCATCAGTTGATAATACTCTCGATAATCTAAGCAAAATAGTCGAAGATTTATCCAAGGAAAATTTGAAAGCAGGTGATACAAAGTTCAAGTCACTAGTCGAGAATTCAAGAAGAACCATAGTGGCAACGGTGATGCGCGAGTCTTCTTCGGAGTTCCAGCTCCCGAAAAACCTTGATGAGGCTATAGAATTCAAGAACAGGTTGGAGTCATTGTTGAAAAGATGTGGTGATGCCAGTGGATCTCATAGACGAGTTCTGAATGAATTTATGAAAAAACATTCGAATAGGATGAAGGGGGAATTTGAGACTCTCTCTTCCCTTTATAAAAAGACCAACGAATTGGTTTCCAAACAGGAAGTTAAAATAGAAAGATGCTCACAAAGCTTGAAACTAGTTCAGAATGTGAGAGCTAAAATTCAAAGTAGTCAATCAGATCAAACTCAAATTCTGGAATTGATTCAGGAGAATAAGGACGAGGACGCTTTTGTAGAAAAACTGACAATTGAAAGAACAACATTAAGAAATTCACCTGATTACGATGAAGCTTTTCGAACCTTAGAACAGATAAAAAAAATACAGGATCAGAAGGAGCAGGTTAAGAAAGATATTTCCAATATGTTTTCTAATATATCCCGTGCCATCACTAAGTACTCCTACGGAACTTCCAAGATTACTTTTATGAGGCTGGAAAAAATGGGCAATAGACCATGGGAAATATTCGAAGAAGATCTTGGTCCTTACTTTGATTTACTACTCGAGGTCAGGAAGGAGATCGCGAATCAAAAGATCGTGCTCAAAGATTCGAACAAAGTCATTGAATATATCGATGACATAGTTAATGCTCTTGAATCATTCTCTACAAATATCAAGGGAAAGGATGAGACGCTCTATCAATTAAAAACATCTGGGGCAAGTGAATTCCAAGCTAGATTACATGATATTGAATTACATATTAACAAAAGGAAAGAATCAATCTTGAAAAGGAAATCAGAGGTAGATGGTTTGAAAGAAGGCATAGACAATAAAACTATAGAAATAAAAGAATTATCAAGGCAGTTGGAACAAAATATGCTTGCCATAACTGGCCTCAAATATCAAATCAAGACATCTTATTTATGATTAAATAATCAAATATGTGAAAAGGTTGAGATCCGACAATAACTAAAGGATCCTTACCCTCGGCTAGAAGAACAAAGCTTGGAGTTGCAGTCAGTGCAAGTGACTGTGCAAGATCATAATTTTTCTTGATTACACTTGAATACTTCTGACTAATTGCACATTCTGAAAATTCAGTAATGTTTCCAATACCAGCACCCTTTGCGAAATCTACCAATGAATTTTGGTTAATCCATCCGGTATTCTCGCCCCTGGAATTCTCATATAACTGATCATGATATTCCCAATATTTTCCTTGATCTGCTGCACAGTAAGAGGCCATTGAGGCAAGGGTAGATGAGTTGCTTGGAGGTAGATCGTTAATTGGAAAGTCTTTGAACAGGAATCTTACTTTGCCTGTGTTTACAAAGTCATGTATTATCATATCAAGCACATTTGCATGAAATCTTTTGCAAAATGTACATTGATAATCACCGAACTCAACTATAGTGATCTTCGCCGATTCGTTCCCTCTGAAATTCGCACCTGGGACCGAAAGCCTTGACAGTTCAGAGGTTAATAGTGCTTCGCGTTCTGCGGGCTTTTCTACAGCATACAGTGCTTTTATGTTCAGACTCACTAACAAGGTAATGGACAACAATATGATACCCGTATAGGCAAGAAACAGGTTGCTCAAATTCATGATTAAGTCAGCTAATACCAGAAAAATGAAAGTACTCCTAATCCCATGATGCAGAGTCCGCCGTATGAGACTGGAGGAACATTTGTCAAAGTCCCTAAAACTGCTATCCCGATTCCAGATGCTATGGTTATTAGCTCACCAAGTCTCCTCTGTTTCCGCATGAATTGCAAAATGAAAAATCCGGTATTAAAGTTTACTCGAAGGAACTATTGAACGATTCAACAATGCGCCTACGTTGATACTTATCAGCATAATATTTCATGACTTCGTCGACCCGTTTTTCCCGAATAAACTCATCTAACCTATCATTTCTGAGAGAATCACCATTAATGGTGCTTTTGGGTCGTTGGGTTGAAGATATTGGAGGTGAAGTCAATCTGGTGCGACCTATTGTGGTACTTTGATGCCCTATCGAAAAATTTCTCAAATCTTTTAATTCGACATTAGGAAAACCAATCACAGGAGTGGCTACTAGTTGCTTAAATTGATTCAACAAGTCCCACATTATCAGACTTTTCGGCAAACCTTCTTTCATTTTCATAGCCTTAAAATACTGAGATATTATATGCAATTTTCTGTCTGAGAATTGATAGTTTTCTGCAAAGAAATTTACCTCTTGTTGTTTTTTGTCACTTTGACTCCGAATTGATTCAGACGAATTGTTACATGTATGCCCCATATCAGAGCCCATCTTAGTTTTGGATGCAAATCGGATTGACTTCTGCGGAGTACCTGTATCATGGTTACTATCGATGTGTCGTGAAACATTCCACAATCTCCCAGAATTATAATCGCATTCTGAACATGACCATTTTTTCTCCATTTTATTAACCATTCTAAGTTACTCACGAGTTACTCACGAGTTACTCACGAGTTACTCACGAGTTACTCATCAATACTAAAGCATTCAAATTATAAAAACCCTGGCCTCGAATTAATAACGCTTCAACAAAACAATATTAAATTTTCTACACCCCGTTAGATTGGGCAATGCGGCAAAGAAAAAACGGGAAAGGTTCTCCGGTCCCCAGACAAAAGGACCTGAGGTTACTACAGATGAATTAAACTGCCCTGCGAGCCAGTATGTGGAGACTGTCCCGCAAACTTTCTTCTAAAGTGTCCAGAAGGTCGCTTAGAAAGAAGCTCTATAAACCACGCTTCGTGTTCGACCTCTTCCTGCATTATTCTTTGAGCGATGTCATAAGTTCTGGGATCCTTGCCTGCCGTCATGTCGCAGACCTCCCCCCATGACCTTATTGCACATTGTTCTGCTTCCAACAAAACCTTCAAAATAGAAGTAATATCTTCCCAATTGTCAGGAAGATAGGCATCCGGGCAACCTGCTTGGTCGGCAAATTTCCTAATGTCTCGCGGTAAGCTCCCGCCCAATTCATACAGACGGGGAACCATTGCCTCAAAATGGTTTCGATCCTCTATTCTTGCGTCTTCTACTATTTCCTTGATTCCTTCACCCTCCAGCCCTGTACAGTGCATTCTTAAAATTGTGTAATAATAATAAGTCGTAAACTCAGCTCCCACTCCCTTTGTGATCATATCCTTCAATTTCTCGACATCAATTCCATTTTTCTTCAGAACCTCAAGAGCAACTATATTTGGAACATTGCCTTTTGAACTACTCATACCTCAACTTTGGATATATTCTATAAAAGTCTTATCTTAAGCATTAAGTAAGACCAAACGTGGGCAATTTCACTTAACCATTGTGCAGTGAGTTTTCTTATTCATCAAGCCTCAAACTAGTTATTTTTCATAAACCGAATTCAGGTATTGAACAGATCGCTCGCACAATTGAATTTTAGGGGCTTTAGAAAATGTATTTTAACATCACCATTCTTCCATTACAGTATTGTGAATTTTCTTGATGATGAAGGGAATATTATCATCCCCAAAGAAGTAAGACCGATAATTGATCATGAAACCACATTCCTTGGAAATAAGAAAGGAGCTATTAGGCAATACAGATATGGTAATCTTCACATCAGAGAATATAGAACCCACTACAGTGTTCATTCTGACGCGCTAGACCCTCGCATTGATGCAATGGGCCATCTAATGCTCGATTCTCCTGAGCTGAATGAAGGGATTCTACGGTTGGCAAAGGTTGCAAAAGAATACTTAAACACCAAAAAGTGTTAGAAAGATGGATTTCGAAAATATTGGTCCACTCGATTCAAAATTATCTAGAATATTTAGGAATTAAGTCAGGTGTAATTGGCGAAATATTATTGAATTTGCATTCCCGACCAATGCAGGATTGTAGAGAATGTTAAGTGAAGAATCTGATCAAAATGCTTCGGCAGAACACTTACAAATGCCAGAGGAAGGAGTGCTGGTCAGGTATAAGCGCCCTTCTAGGTTATCTATTCTGAGGGCAGTTTTTAAACTTGTGCCTCTTGTAATTAGATTAAGATCAGATAGGAGAGAATGGGTTAGAAAGGAGGGAAAGTCCATAGATGAAAATAAATTCAAAAAACATGCGGAAAAGGCAGTTAACGCGTTCATTTCTCTTGGCCCTTCGTATATCAAACTTGGACAATGGTTATCGTCAAGATCAGACATCTTACCTCAACCGTATTTGGATGTGTTTTCGAGACTACAGGACGACGTCCCCCCGGCCCCTTTCGATGAGGTAAGTGAAATTATCGAACGTGAACTCGGTGAGATAGACCAAGTGTTCGAATCTTTTGACAAGAGAGCTATTTCAGGGGCTAGTCTCGGGCAGGTATATCTGGCCCAGTACCAGGGAAAAAGTGTTGTTGTCAAGGTAAGCAGACCAAATATCGAAGAGAAAATTTCTCATGATATCTATATTCTAGGTAAGCTTTTACCTATTGCAACTAGATTTATTGATCCGAATCTAAAATTTTCTGCTGAGGGTATGTTATCGCAATTTACGGAAACTATCAAAGAAGAGATGGATTATAGAATCGAGTCGCGAAATTTATTACAAATCAAAGATAATCTTAAAGAAGACGCGACTGTTATGATCCCGCAAGTATTTCTCGATAGGACAACGAAACATGTGTTAACACTTCAATACTTGCCTGGCATAAAAATTACGGATATTAAGGCATTGGAAAAGATCAGGGTAGATCGAGCCAAGATAGTTGTTAGAGCACATAGGATTTTCTTTAAAATGCTATTAAGAGATACTTTATTTCATGCTGATCCGCATCCTGGTAACATAGCTGTAAACGATGAGGGAAAGATAATACTATACGATTTTGGAATGGTTGGAAGACTTGATGATGACACTCGCAAAAAGTTAATTAGGCTATACCTAGGTCTTATTGACAAGGATCCAGTGCGCACAACGGATGTCCTGATTGAGCTTGGAACTCTTGAGCCCTCTGTAAATAGATATGTCGTTGAAAGAGG
>JBIOZE010000051.1:0-51985 GCA_044870745.1 Nitrososphaeraceae archaeon
AAAAGGACTTCAGTGTGGCTTTTACGTTTCAACCGATATTGGCTTTCGTTGTTCCTATCTATTACAATATCGGTCTAGCGTCTTGTTCAGGTAATTGGCAGAAGGTTCAGGCCGGTTAAGTGGTAGAAGTATATTCTTCATACCTTTCAAATTCATTAACTGCTTGTAGTGATGAAATAAAATCGACATCATGACAGAATGAAACACGTCGGGATTTGCTTGCATCATACAGGCTGAATTATAATATCTAACATAGGAGAACATTTGATCAAACAACTTTCTATCTTTCAGATTCAATAAAGATCTAAAGTCTCGCCATCTTGCTCGCTCCATTTCAGCGGCGATTCTAAACGATGGGATTGTTCTACCCATTTTACATTTTGCATTATAGTGTTCATTTAAAGCGGGTATGACTAAAAGGAGAGGGAGACCAGTCTTAGGAAAATAGACCTTGGTTGCAATGATAGGGTCCACGCTTGACATCTAGTGTTACTTTGTAGTCTCGACTCTCAAGTTTTTGATTTTAATAGCATGTCGACCACTTCAGGATTTTTCCACGCTGTGTAACTATGTGTTTCGCAATTCATCCTACCATTGTCCAGATTGTCAAGGCATATGTAATACTCTTCATTTAGTAGGATTTTACCTTGCTTGAAAGCATACTCTATGATTGTATGCGCTGTTCCATCAAATTGGCATCGGTACCCCTGTTCACCAGGTATCCCAATTCGAATCATTCCGTGGTAGTCATTGCCATTGGGGTGTGTGATGTTAGGGTATACTACAAACTCTGTATCGTTTGGAAATGTATGAAGGGGTTGTAACTCTTGGACAACCTTGCAATCAGCCATTTCTACACCAAAGGCATAACTCACCGTGACTATTAAAAAAATCGACAATATCACGATAAGTACATAATTATGGGTTTGCCGCACTTGAGGTATCAATCTAAACTAGTAAAAAATATTTTGTGAACAAGAATATGTATTATTATTCAGTCCTAGATTGAAATTGTAAAATAACATAGATTTAGTCAATCAATCAATTAATCAATCAATCCATTCTTAATTCTGTATTTTACAATTTTGAATGTGAAAAACCACAAGGTGGACGTGAGGCTTTTTTGACGATCTTTGAGCACGAATTTTCGCAAAACTGGGTTGTCGGGAGTCTCAGTTCCAGTGCTATGGCCAATAGGTTTAAGGTATCTTACTTTAACTCCCCCAAGCTCTGCGAAAAGCTCTCTCAATTTCTATATCAAAGTCTTATTTTGATTAAAAGCAGATGGGATAATTGTTTCTATTACAAGATAAGACGATCTCACTTACATATGAAAGCTTTTGCGTAAGCAATAATTTTAGACTGATTTTCATATTCGGAATCCAATAGCAACATGAACTATAAAAATCATGACCATATTAAGGAGGCTTCAATGAATGACAATCACATTTAGTCCAATATACCACAAAATTGCTATTCATCACATCATCAGAAGATTGCCTGCAAAAGTCGGAAATGTCAATATAATCAGCTAATCTTAAATCCTAATCAGGGACACGAAAAATAATAGATGGCAATACATAATCATTATGAAACGTGACGAACACTCTTACTTAGAGTGTTTGTCAACCTCTTTAGGGCGGCAGATCCGTCGAATTTCCTCAAATGCACCACAATTATTACAAATTCTCTAACATGTTGTTTAGCCTTTTTTAGAGCTGAATCAAATTCCCTGTTGGTCCTTACATCATAGCTTTTTCCTTTCCTTAGCAATTCTGTTAAATTAGAGTATTTCCATTCATAGAGATCATTAAAACTTCCATCTAAAATTGTTCTCTCTGTTCTATATCCATGGTTATTGAGTATAATTACTATGGGATTAAGGTTCTCACGCGCTATGGTACTGAGTTCGGCCCCTGTCATTTGTAAGGCACCATCACCGACAAGAACTATGGGTCTTATCTTTGAATTTGCCAGTTGAACTCCTATCGAAGCAGGAACTGCGAAGCCCATCGAAAGATAAAATGCAGGTGAAAGAAATTCAGTCCCTTTGTGAATAACAAGATCTAATCCTCCAAAGAGTGCATCACCCACATCTGCGATCACTATATAATCAGCAGATACAAATTTGTTAAGGCGGCGAAATAGGAAATCAACAGTAATTCTCTCATCACCTAATAACAATTTCTGTTCTAAAGTTCTATCAATCTCCATGCTATGACAGTTAGTTCGTTTTATCAATTTGGCAGAGATAAGTTTTTCAAGAAAATCGCGCATCAACACATTCTCGTAGCTGTGATGTCTAATAGTTAGTTTCGAACTTGCTAAGTTTATTGTTTTGCCTTGATCAACTGGCGTTGGAGAGTTTCCAAAATCAATATCAGTCATAAATGTTCCTAACAACATAACACAGTCACTTGATTCCACCTGCCTCCTAACATTGGCGTAACCCATAGCTCCCTCGTACACACCAAGATAACAGGGATGTAACTCATTAATTACAGATTTACTAAGCGGGGTAGATACTACGGGGATATTTGACTTGGAAAGTAACTTCAGCAGTAGAGTCTGCAAACCAAATCTCTGAATTTCAACTCCTGCCACTATTACAGGTGAATGTGCCGAATTTAACATTAAAACCACTTCTCTCAGTGCTTCTTCGAGTGCTGATGGATCGGACTTTGGATCCGGTGCCATATAGCAGCGAGGGTTCAAGACCGGCTTGTATACAATATCCCTAGGTAATTCAATGTAAGCAGGCATCTTAAATGTAAGGACTGAGGATAGCACTCGCTCTATTTCTGCAGGTGCCTCATCAGCATTAGTAAGTATCGTAGAGTCAATGGTCACATTGTCAAAAATACGTCTTTGAGTATCATAATCACGAACCTTATGATGTAGCAATGTACTTCCCTTCCTCTCTGACAACCCTGGAGAGCCGCTTATTACAATTACCGGTGATTTCTCAGCATATGCCTGAGCGATTGGATTAATTAGCTTTAGACCTCCGACACAGTATGTTACACAAGTAACGCCAAGTCCCCGAACTCTAGCATATGCATCTGCAGCAAATCCTGCGCTTTGTTCATCACAGGTTGTAACGATCTTGATCTTGCTTCGGGATAGTTGATCGTAAAAACCAAGAACGTAATCGCCAGGAATTCCAAAAATATGCCTAACGTTGAGGTTGTAAAGTCTACTTATCAAATATTCCCCAACAGAGGAACAATTTTTGCTAGACATCGCAAAAATGTAAAATTAGGATCAAAGGACTAGATTTTTCATTGTAGGTTGTTATCGGTGAAAGTATACTACCTTCTTCTGGCAACTATCGTGTGCGTTTGGTCCACATACCATCTAACCTTATCTTTGAAATTAGCCCACCAGTCCAAAAACATGTCGCTAGTTTCAGATTCGAAAAGCAAGAACCCGTTATATTCTGTTCCCCAAGCGTGATCATATTCTCCCAAAAGCTCTATACCGGGAGGCAGGCTGTTTTTTAGATCATGCCACTCTTTATTGGCCTTCTCCTTTTCTTCACTATTCATAGATCTAAATCTATAGAATACCAACATGGTTGCTGACATAATTTTTAACCAATTTACCTAACGTATTAACCTATCTTTGTATGAAGTTGGATTCGCAATACAATCTAGCTTGGGAAGAGAGGTTTAATTGCTTGGTTTAGCATAATAAGCCGTTCTCTTACTGAGTCAATTGATTCATTCCCGTAGAGAATTAAGATCTCATCGCCATTTCTAATTATATGTTCGCTAATAGAATTCACTTCTGCACCATTTAGAAAAAATCTAAGGGCTGCCTTATCATTGGTGCAATACTTTGATCCATTGTCTTGAAAGAAACACCCGTCATTAATGTTCATACCGATGGTGTTGAAGAAGGCCATGACAGGAATGTTTGACGCATGTCTGTGTATGGTTCGACCATCTTTATTTTCCACATGTATCAGGGGACTCTTAAGCTGGTACCTTTCTTCAGAAAAATCAATCGTAGAGTTATTAATCACTACTGCAAATGAGGCGTGTTGGTGATCTGAATTTAGGGGACCATATGCCAAATCTGACTGACCAAAGCCGGGGTTAATAAATTCAATGGACTCGATCATTTTCCCAGCGATTGGTAAATTTAGGTCAAACTCTTTTTCAAATGCATAGTACTCGAGGAAATATACAAGATTTCCTCTTAGAGTACCTACTTCAAGTGTTTTCAAGTCATGTGTAGCATTGTATCTTTGGTTGTACAATATAGAATAGGCACGCAGTCCCCCCAGGGAATTGTTTAAGGACAGTGAATCCAATTTGAATTCAATATCTCTCTTCTTGTATTGATCTATAGTACTTTCAACATAGTCTTGAATACTGTAATTGCGACTTAATCGGTCCATGAACAGGACGAAATCACCAGAATAATTATTTTCACTCGGATTATTGTAAAAATAAACTATCTCAGATGGGGATTCAGAGGTATTTTCTCCAACCTGGAACTCCCATGATTTTGGAAATTCGAGCCTAATACCGTATGTTGAATTTTCGTAAATTACATACTGTGTGCCTCTATTAGAGGCGGGCTCTTTATTTGTCTGTGACTGCGAGGATGCATCTATCTGATTTAAGGGGTAAAGCAAAACTAGTAATGCAGCCAGGAAAAGTAGGTTAAAATAATCATAGCCAAATTTGAGTGCCACCATTCTACTCAGTGTACTAGGGTTCTACTAAATGTGTTACTTTGTTGAATAGGACCATTTGATGGACTTGTGCATATTCGCACGAACAGACAGTGTACTAGATGAATATTAGGGCTATCATTGGCGGCTGCACGTAAATAAGAAATAAGTATTGGAGAATAGTGTAATGATTTAGTTGGATTCTCGAGGTTATTATGCTATACTTGAAGTTTCTGAAAAGGCAACATTTCTTGAGATAAAGCGGTCTTATAGAAGGCTTGTCAGAAAATATCATCCTGATAGGAATGGCAATTCACGTTCAGAGGAAAATATAAAAAGAATTAATCAAGCTTATGAAATTCTCTCTGACAGAGACAAGCGACGCGTCTACGATTCTGAAGCCCTTGAAAATGAGCAAATCCATGAAACTGCTAATGAAACGACAAATGATCTCATTCGTCAGTCATCTCATAGGACAAAAGAACAAGCCGAGACATTTTCTCCATCAAATAAATTGAGGAGAACTCACTCTACCATTCCGAATCCATCAATTTCGATGTTAGATGTCCCACGAAGTAGATTCCACATTATCATCGACCCTAGTTTGTGCCTCGCTTTTGGTGGTTGTGAAACCATTTCCCCTCGGGTCTTTACTGTGGACAAGAATAAACGTATAAATCCGAAAGCAAAAGTTCTATCCGAAACCGCGGATAGTTTAGAAAGAATAGTTCTTGCGGCTCAAGCATGTCCAACCAAGGCAATTAGCATAATCGACAGGTATACAGGAGATCAGATCTACCCGTAGGGACTATGTTATGCTATACTTAGGTATCAAATTGTTTTTGGTAATGCCAGGACGCAAATGATGGGATTACCCGAATAACCTCATATGTTCAGCCATCATGCACCGATTGAACAGCACATCAATACCTCTTGCTTGTGCGAGCCTCTCTGCCTTTTCATTGTGGATGCCTTCTTGTAGCCATATGATCTGGACATCTTTTTTTTCAATTGCATCTTGTATAACTGGATAAACATCCTCTGATTTTCTAAATACATTAACGATGTCTACTTGCTCAGTTATTTCAGATACTCTATGAAAGCTGCGTCTTCCCAATATTTCTGCAGCATTAGGATTAACTGGTATTACATTGTAGCCTAATTTCAAAAGGTATTTTGGAACGAAATGTCCAGGCTTATCAGGGCTCGTGGACATCCCAACAACCGCTATATTTCTTAGGTTGTAAATTTGCTTTAATTGATCATCTGAATGGCTATCTCGTTCTGAATCCATATTTAGAATTCAGACACGCATAAATAATAAATCATCCTGACAAGTAATACAACCTGTTAGAATTGATTGGTTAACGTCGAGTCGGTATGACAAGTACCGTGGATATGCGTGCGAAGACTGGTGAGTGAGAGAAGAGTGACACCCTGGAATGAACTGATCACAAATGTTGCACATTCGATCGACAACGTTTGTAATGTCATATGAAATTTTTAGTGTTTTGACCGTTAATAAAAAGTTCTATAAAGATTCCGGACAATTTTATAGGTTTTTTGCACAAAAAGAGTACTAGTTAAAAAACTTTTGGGATAAGACATATATATAAGAATAAACTATATATAGGAGTATTTTTATGCTCCGAATTCTTGAGGTGAAAAAGGCTGGTTAAAGACATTTCGCTTTTTACAGACCGATGTCCTCGCTGCGGAAAAGGCCCTATGGTAACTGACAATTCCAGTGGGGAGATGTTTTGTGGAAATTGTGGATTCGTGATAACTGAAAGGATAGAAGAGACTGGACCAGAGTGGAGAGCTTTCTCAAAGGAAGAACATGAAGATAGGAGCAGAGCTGGTATTCCGACGTCACTCGCCATGCACGATATGGGTCTGGCTACAATTATTGGACCCATTGATAAGGACGCCTCGGGCAAACCGCTTTCAGCGTCAATGAAGAGCACCATTGAAAGACTTAGGACATGGGATAGTAGAAGTCAGGTTCATGAACCAGTTGACAGAAATTTTAGACAGGCGTTCAGTGAATTAGACCGGTTGAAAGACAAGCTAGCCGTTGGTGATGCAGTTATCGAGAAAGCAGCATACGTGTACAGGAAAGCACTTGAAAAAGGTCTCGTAAGAGGCCGATCAATTTCTGCACTTGTCGCGGCAGCACTGTATGCAGCTTGCAGAGATACTGAAACTCCCAGAACATTGAAGGATATCGCGAACGCGAGCAATATTAAGAAGAAGGATGTCGCTAGATGTTACAGACTTTTAATCAGAGAGTTAGATCTTAAAATGCCGGTAGTTGACCCTGTGAAATGTGTCGCTAGAATTGCAAGTAAGGCAGGTTTATCTGAGAAGACGAAGCGAAAGGCTCTTGAAATCCTAAAGAAAGCAGAAGAGGGAAAGATTTCTGCTGGTAAGGATCCCATGGGTTTGGCAGCCGCGGCTTTGTATGTTGCTTGTGTTATGAATGGAGAGAATAAGACTCAAAAAGATGTGGCAGAGGCAGCTGGAGTGACCGAAGTTACAATCAGAAATAGATACAAAGGGCTAAAGCTTCACTTAAAACTTTAGATACTGAACTTTAAGTCACTTTGATTCTGAAATCAAGGGCTTAGAAAAGTCCGCCTTGATCCAATTTATACAGCAAGACGTTACAAGCTGTCCCTTACACTCTGAAGCATCTGTTAATAATTCAATAATAAGACTAAGATAGAACTGACCTTCGGATCATGTCAAGCACAGAGAATATGTCCAGCATCATTGAACCTCGATTGCGGATTCGGTGAATCCGAGTCTGACTAAGTAATCTTTAACATCATCTCTATGATCGCCTTGGAGCATAATGAATCCGGACTTTGAAGTTCCTCCACACGCTAATTTGCTTTTTAATTCCTTAGCAATATGATGTAAATCGCTCATTTTCGGATCAATTCCCTCAATCAACGTAGTCGTCTTAGAAAACCTTCTTGTTTCTAATCTAACTACAATCCTTGTTTCTTCTTTGTCAAGTTCCCCGCATGCACACAGATCGTCCGGAAGGCCACATTTTTTGCATACCACAGCCATCTTTTTGTTAGTCTTGATTCTCTTTTCCTATTATTAAGGATTGCCCGCAGTAATTACAAATCGCGTCTGTACTTTTCAAACCATGTACTTACCTCTTTCAATCATTGGTCAGATTAAAATATTGATCTAACCGTATCACTGTTATTGTTCAAAAGTGATATTCCTTCTAAGGATAGTTTGGAGCTAATGAATAGTGAACAAAGATTGAATCTATTCCGAAAATTTCTGGCGGTCAGTAGACATAATAGATTGATTTTGCATCACAAGCTGGTCAAGAGCACTTTCGATCTCCATCTTAGGTCCAATATTGAAAGTCTAATCCACATTTACATCGACACTTATTATGAATTCGTAGACTATATCAAGCGAAATGGTTTCGAAAGTGAACTCTTGGATGCCATAAAAGAGGAGGATCTGGCACTGGAAAAAATAATTTCAACTTACGAGCGAAGAATGCAATCAACTACTACTACTCGTTTTAGCTAAATACCTGTATATATCGTTAACAACTAGATACCAATCGGTTTTATGTCTTCAGATAATCATGACGAAAATCAAGACCTTGATCTAAGATCAGCGGCGGACACTCTGACAAAGGGTGGAATCTTGATCAGAGAACCTTGTGACGTTTGCAACGGGGTTCAAGTAAAATTTAAGGACCAATTGAGATGCGTAAACTGTGGCAAGATTACATATGAGCATCAACCACCAATCATATCCAAACAAGTCAAAACCGGTGATTTAGAGCAAATTACAGATGACCCTCAGTCAGATCGTCATTTCGACCTAAAATTGCAAAACAATGCCGTTATCTCAATCAAACGTCGGATTTTGGAATTGACTTCGGATATCAAATATGACAACTCAATTCTTGATGAATTATCAAAAGCAAGACTAATAGATACATATTTGAGCATATTAGACAGATTTGGAAAGCTCTTTCCTCGCAAATAGATTATAGCTAATGATGAGACAAGTTAACTGACTCAAAACGGAATGTATTTAAGGAATCTAAATGATTCTAAAATGAAATGGGTGAAGGTAAGAAGAAGAATGCTCCATTGCCTGCTTCAAGTGCAGGGTTGCTGAGATTCTTCGAGGATGAAACTAGAGGTGTAAAGGTTAAACCTGAAATAGTTCTTGGGGTAACTGGTGCACTGATAGGAATATCCATCATCATTAGGCTAGTTTTTCCAGTGTAGTAGAATAATTGATAATTGGCCGTAAGGATGATAGCGTAACTAGTATACATAAGCGCTGGCACTTTACTCAAATTAATCCGTCTTCCTACAAGACCTCTCTTGCAATTTATGTATTATGCACTGCAGCTTTAGCCTTTGTTTCTTATTCATTTTTTTCTTTAAATACCATGATAGTTTTCACGGCCACTGTTCTTGCGATTGGTATCGGTACCGCTTTCATCTTTTTAGACTATTTCCTTTTGCGAGGGACGCCTGTAAATAAGAGATCTAAAATTATACACGTTTCAGCTTTTGCTTATTTATTCTGGTTTATGACCGTAGTGTTTGGATTAGTGGCCAATTTTATTATGACAAGAGAAAACAGTCTAACAGGATTTATTATTGGAGGTATGTTCATGGCAATTGGGCTGCGTTATTGCATATTTACATCAGTTTTTGGTGCGAGCAAAATGAAGGCACTGATTGTTGCCCCCGTTACTCCGGTAATTTTTCTGTTTGTATCATTGCCATACTTTGCTTTTGACGCTAGAGAAACAATTATTGGAATAGGCTTTGGTTTTGTGTTGTTGAGTATAAGTTTTGTCTGGTCGATAATTGCAGATAGAAGCGGTAGGCCCAACGTAAAGAGTACCTTCCAAATCTTACAGGCATTCATATTGGCTTGGACGGAAAAAAGACGAGAATCTATAGAAATGATTTTTGAGTCAAAAGCATCATCTAATGAAATTTCTACATGGATACTGAGCTTCAAGATGGGACAAGATGATGACGTCCACCTTGTTTTGCCTGAAATTCATCCGGGTCCATTTAGTCCGATAGGGGGAAGCGACCTACCGTACAGATTGTTTGACTACTTTCAGAAAAGGGCTATTGTGTTTCACAGCATCTCTGATCATTCATTGAATTTGCCATCTTCTTCTGAAGTAGCCAAATATTTGGACTCGTTGAAAGCTCGTGAATTGCAAAGTCAGAGTAGAGAGTGTAGCGCTCCAGTTCAGATTTCGTCATTTCAATTCACAATAACAGGAATTGCATTTTCATCAATAGCACTACTTATTGCCTCTAAAAATACAGGAATGGAGGATTTACCCTTTACTTTTCGCGCATCGTTAGAAGGTAGGATTTCAGAATTAGGATTTCAACGTTTATTGCTAGTTGATGCTCACAATGGTGTAGGCGAAAAAATTGATAAGGATCAAGAAAAAGAACTTGTCCAACTGGCAATAAGTTGCTTGAAAGAGCTTAGGATAGCTAAACGTTACCCTTTTAAAGTTTCGTACTCTAATACCGGTTGTATCTCTCCTCAGCTGAATAAGCATGAAGATGTCGGAGAGTCAGGTATTGGAGTAATGATGTTCGAAATTAATGACTCGAAATATGTACTAGGTTGGTCTGATTCCAATAATTTTGCAAGGGGCCTTAGACATAAAATAATTGCAGAGGCTAAAGATAATGGAGTTCATGTTTTAGAGTTGATTTCTTCTGATTCACATACAAGTTCCGGAAAAAGAACAAAGGAGGGATATTATTCACTTGGTGACAAAACCGATCAGAATCAAATAGTTGACATATTCATTAACCTCGCAAGACAAACTATGGAAAACCTGCGTCCCGCGGAAATTCAAGTTATGTATTCCAAATCAAACGTAAAACTAATGGGAGCTGACCAATTTGACACCTATTCTTTCGCATTAGGAAAGTCTATGAAAATAACCAAAATATGTATTGCAGTCACTGTGGCGGTCTACATAACTATGCTTTTGTTTAGCTGATGCTTGTAAGCTGATACATACTAGTCCAATTCTCATTTAAGGCTTAGGTAATCCTTTGCACCACCTCTCTGTAACCGATTAGATTTTCTCACAACCGTCACATGTAGAGATTTCTTGTATTTGCGTAACTTAGTTTCTATGATTTTTGACTTTAATGCTAGAATTTGACAAGCCAAGATAGCAGCGTTAATTGCTCCATTTATTGCAACGCAGGCGACAGGCACACCGGGTGGCATCTGAACGATGGACAGAAAAGAATCAATTCCTTTTAGTTTACTCGACATTATGGGAACTCCTATAACTGGTAGGGTAGTTAGAGAAGCTATCATCCCGGGCAAATGAGCAGAACCACCTGCGCCCGCAATTATGACCCTTATTCCTTTTTTTCTTGCCTCTTTCGCATACTTAACCATCCTCTGGGGCGTTCTGTGCGCAGAAAGGATCTTAATCTCTGTAGCAATCCCAATATCATCAAGAAAATTTGATGCCTCCTTCATTATTGGCAAGTCTGAATCGCTTCCCATTACTATGCCAACAAGCGGCTTGGACAAATCAGTTGGCCTCTTTAATCTTCGCAACAATTAATGCTTTCCTAGCCAACTCTGCCTTCAATAAGGCTTGTTTAATTGATTTAGCAACTATTGTCATATGTCCAAGTTTCCTTAATGGCTTTGTAGTTGGTTTTCCATAAACGTGCAAATTTAGACCCTGAATTTTAAGTACTTCATTAATTCTTTTAAGTGAATACAGGCCCGAATAGTCTTCCGGACCAAGTATGTTTACCATCACGGCAGGAGTAATCAATCTTGGATTAGCTAAGGGTAAGCCGAATATTGCTCGTAGATGCTGCTCAAATTGAGAAACTGTGCATGCCTCGATAGAATAATGTCCCGAGTTATGCGGACGGGGAGCGATCTCATTTATTAAGACGCTGCCATCTTTGTTCAGGAACATCTCTACTCCAAAGATCCCTGCGCCATTAAGAGTCTTAATTGCTTTCTTTGCACATGCTAGAGCTTTTCTGGCCAAATTCGTAGGAATACGAGCAGGCGCTATCGTTGTGTATAGAATATTTTTAGTGTGAATGTTCTCAACAATTGGGAACGCTGCGATTTGGCCAAAGGTATTCCGTGCTACCATGACCGAAAGTTCCTTTGTAAAGGGAACAAAGGCCTCTAGCATACATTGCTTACCGCGAAAATAATTTAGTCCTTTGTCGATGTCCTTCTCCGTACTAATTAGGATATTGCCTCTTCCATCATAGGAATCTTCACAAGCTTTCAATAGTACAGGAAATCCGTATTTTTGGCAGTTCTTGCGGAGCATTGTTTCAGAAGTTACCAATTCAAACTCAGCTACAGGAACATTATTGTTCCTGAGGAATTGTTTCTGTTTTAGCTTATTCTGGATTATGTTGAGTGTGCGAGGATCGGGATGTACTGGATATTTTTCCGATACCAGCTCTTCCAGCACTCGTGAATTTGCAAGTTCTATCTCATAAGTTAAAACATCTGAAATCCTTGCCAATTTACGAATAGAAGCATCATCCTTGAAACTACTGATAATTAATTCGTCAGCTAGAGATGCCGCAGGGCAAAGCTTATCAGGGTCCAAGATTGCTATGCGTAGGGACATTCTTTTGGCTGCCATGGCGATCATCTTTCCTAGTTGGCCTCCTCCTACAATGCCCACTGTTATACTGTTTGGTTCGTAGGAGCCAGTGACGATTGAATTCCGCAAGATTGTACAAATTCGATTTGTGGAATAGTAAATTAAAACTCTTTGATTCTTGTGGCTTTAAACTTTAAAAAGTGCATCCGACGACAGATAAACATGGATTTACAAGGAAGGGTCGCGATTGTAACAGGAGCTGGTGGCGGTGTGGGAAGGGCCACGACGAAACGCCTCTACGAAGAAGGCTGCCGCGTAGTTTTAGTGGGACGCGACAGATCGAAACTTTCTAAGGTAATTAAGGAATTTAAGGACAATAAGAAATTGCTGGCAATAAGTGCCGATATTTCCAAAGAAGCAGAGGTGCTAAGCGTAGTAGAACAAACTATATCAGCATTTGATACTGTGGACATACTTGTCAATAACGCAGGAGTGCTAAATGATCCGATTCCGTTTCATATGATGACGGAGGACCAATGGGACTATCTCCTATCGACTAATCTGATAGGCACGTTTCAAGCCACAAAAGCTGTATTACCAATTATGATTGATAAAGGAGTTGGAAACATCATAAATATATCTTCATTGTTGGGGTTACGTGCGATACCTAATGTACCGCTTTCAATTTATGGTGTAACGAAGGCCGGAGTCATCATGTTCACTAAGAGTATAGCTGTGGAGTATGGCCCTTATAACATAAGATGCAACTGTATAGTGCCGTCTACCATAAGGAGCCCAATGATCGAACCATTCCTACAAGATGAGAAGGCCAGATCAGTGTTAGAATCGACCTTTCCACTGAAACGCATAGGTGACGCAGAGGATATTTCTGGTGCTGTCAGCTACTTGTGTAGTAGTGACGCAAAATGGGTCACCGGGACTACTTTGACCATAGACGGTGGATTGTCTGCTCGATAAAAGGTTACTGCGCTTGTAGCCTCAACAAAGAAGACTTCCTTTTCTTTACCATAGGTATAACTTTTTCAACAATGATCTCATGAAAATTACTTGTACGAGGGTCAAATGACATAAGTATTACATAAGATAATCTCCGATTGTTATCAGTAATTGGTATCGTAGCTCTTATAAGCTTGGCATAATGTGAGCTGGCATAAAGAATGTTACCAAGCAATAACTCCCACCTCAGTCGAGTAAACTGCCGAGTAGCTGCAGTAATTGCATACTGAGCTCGTTCTTCTGTGGATAGGAGGGGCTTGAGCCCCGTTCTATGAGCAGAGCCAATCAATAAACCATCCTCGTTAGCTATTCCGGCAAATCGTATTGATTTGTCTAAGCTTAATAACGATTTACATAGAGAAGAATAGGTGATTTTATCCAATGCACTTCATTCATTCAATCTCTAATTTTAACTACATGCCATAACAGTAACCTGAATTGGATTTTTGTTTAAGATCGAAGGTTTATTCAATACTATCCAATCAACTCAAGGTCTGTTCCTTTCGCATTTTTACTCTTCCAATTGTTATGACTCAAGTTGCAAAAATGAGAGATTTTAACTTGAAAAGATTTGCAGAATTATTAGCAAATAATCCTGAAGAACAAATTTGTTGGGAATCATGGAGTGATGCAATGTATCAACAATTGAAAAATTCTAGCTGCATTTTATATAGATAATTTCCTTCCACACAACCTAGATATTGTGCAAGGGATTGTTATGAGTTATTGTACTTCACAGAATTTTTAGTGAGATATTAATGAGGACTCAATCATATCGGTCAGTGCAAATTGGGAGTGATTCTTGACACTCACAAAATAAAATACGTATTTAACATTAGATCGATACTGTTTCTCCTAATACTTAAAACACACAAATGGTGGAACATAAAAGGGATTAAGAGTTTCGGGAGGACATGAGCGATTTTTGAAATTAGTTTCAATGCAGGAGAACAGATCACAGTACAGGAAAAAAGAATTTGAGTATAGTAGGAGTTATTTTTTGTCAGCTCGAACTTTTATGTTTCTGTCCATCGAACGAAAGTGGATATGTTAGATTTGTAGGATCTATTCAAATCCGTTCTAACTAAAATCTCGGTGAATACTGTGTGTCCAAATAGCTACTTTTGGTTCATGAAATTTCAATGACTTGTTGAACAAGGACTAAGATCCCATCATTCCGGGTAATTTAATTGGCTTCCTGTATTCTTTTGTTATATTAATGCCGTTATCTGCAGTTATCCTTACCACATTCAAATTGCTTCCTTCGGGTGGAGACAACGCTACTTTTTCTCCTGGAGCGATAATCTTTAGCGTCTCATTTTTTGCTCCGTAATCAATAGTAATATGGGTTAATGGTAACTTACCTGTGTTTGCCAGTATTATTCGAGTATTAATGAATAACGATTGATCGTCTCTCATCGCATCAACTTCCAAAGAATAGTCCTCCTTAGCAATCATAGTAAGAGCAAAATATGACAAAATGGCAATAGCACCGGCGCCTGCAGCGGCAAAGACGATCAACTTAGACATTTTCATTGTCTATCCAATTGGAAATTATAATACGAAAAACATATAACTATTACTTTGATTGGTGACAATAATTAGAGAAGACGGATTCAGTTTAGTTCACCGTAAGCAGTTTGTAAACTATTGACACCACCCACACATGCACGTTGGTAGCTTAACTATTGCCCAATTAAGTTAATGTAGATTTAATTAAATTCTTCCACACTTCATGATGGCACAACGAGCTTATTCCCCAGAGTGGGGTTGTCAACCTCTTCTTTTCCATAACTTTGGTATGAAAAAGTGAAATCTTTACCGTACTCCGAGGTCATATGATCTAGATCATGCGCATATGTCAATCTATAACCAAAACTGTCAGTTATGTAAATAATCAATAGATAACAAATTCCTCAAACAAGATGTTAGTAAAAGCTATATTCGGCTTCGAAATTATTGCAACTCCAGATAACATGGTTTAAAACATATTCACCAGTCTGCTAATCGCTCCGTTGGTTCTTTGAATACTCCAGTACACCATGGAATATCAATCGCCTTTCATCTCCTTTCTTGTTCGAAATAAGGGTTTTATTCCCAGAGGCGAATAGTCTCCAGTTGAACATGAAAAACACAATTCCTTTTCATCTATACCTATAGCTTTGGCCAGGGTTGAGGTATCATTGTAGACAACATTGTCCGCACCAATTACCTTAGCAACTCTTTCAGCCACCTCGGTTTCAGGGGAGCCTGGGGATTGCTGGAATGCTAGAAGCTCGTCTTGCGACGGAAAATCTATCCCAGCGTAACATGGAAAGCGAATGGGGGGGAAAGTGACTATGAGTGAGATCATGGATGCTCCCGCCGTCCTTAGCGTTCTTACAATGAATTCAGAACTAGTTCCCCTAACTATGCTGTCATCAATAACAACAACATGTTTTCCTTGAATGACCTCCCTAATTGGAATAATCCCCTTATTGATCTCCACACGATCCGCTTGATATGGTTCTATGAAGCTCCGCATCGAACCCTTCTTTCTATACCTATCCTTTAATAAGCCCTCTTCAAAGGGAATGCCCAATTCTTGCGCATAGCCCAATGCAGCGGGTCTGGCCGAATCGGGAACTGGAATTACTACGTCTGCATCCGGGAAAGGGTATTTTCGAGCCAGTAGATGTCCAACTCTTTTTCTAGCCTCATAAACGCTAGTGCCTTCCAACACACTGGTTGGATGCGAAAAGTATGTGAATTCAAATGCGCAGTGAGCATGAGTCATCCGAGTTGAGAATTTCTGGCGTTCAAGCCCATTCGAACCAAGTTTTAACAATTCTCCTGGTTCGACATCACAAATCAATTTACCTCCAACACAATCTATCGCACACGATTCAGACCCTACTATGTAGGTATCAGATTCAGGTATGTGTCCTAGGACTAATGGTCTAAAGCCTCGCGCGTCTCGAGCAGCATAAACTGATCCATCACCAGTTAGAAAAGTGAAGCAAAATGAACCCACCATCTCATCCTTCAAAATGCACATCGCTTCGACAAGTTTCCCCTTGTCACCAAGGTGTATCAAAAGTCTTTGGGCTGCAATTAATGTATCACTCATCGTTTGAGGTGAGAACGTGCAGCCACCTACCATTCCAGATAATTCTTCTGCGTTCGCAATGGTGCCATTGTGAGCTATGCAAAGGTCCCTTACTTTCAGCGGCTGAGCATTTTCTAAATTACTTTTTCCCAGGGTAGAATACCTGACATGTCCAATAGCGGCAGTCGATTCATATTTCCTCACCAAGCTTCTGAATAACTTTGCCGATGAAGAGACTAAACCGAGTGTTTTGAATGGACTTTTTGCGGGTATTGCAAAACCCCATGATTCTTGTCCTCTGTGTTGCAATGACCTCAATGAATCTATAACGTAGGGGATCACATTATGGCCTGACCGGGAAAATACTCCGACAACGCCACAATTCTCATGAACCATTTTTACTACTGGAGATAGGTGATCACAAAGCATCACTTAAGATTTTCCCGAAGCCATCGGACAAAATGTAAACTGCAAGTCCTAAGAATAACCTGTCATAGCGAAGTCAAGGCCCTGATTACTGCGAAGTGCGTCTTTCAAGGAAACCTTGATTATTGTTTCTTTGTTATACCTTAGTTCGATGTCTGAGTTAATGCTATCTGCATGTCCTATCTCTGCAAAAGTACAGCCCGTGTTTTTTAATATCTTCGTGGTTTCAGTTGGCTCTTTAGTTGCAAATAAATATCTCGAGTTGGTTTCGGAGAATAGTAAGTAGTCTAACTTCGAACATTTATTCGGAACTTCCCCCATATCTATAGATATACCTGTTCCACCTCTGAAAGCCATTTCCGCCAACGATACTCCTAGTCCTCCTTTAGAGCAGTCATGTACACCACAAGCTAAGTTTGAATTAATTAATTTCAAAATTACGTTTCCATGAAGAAGATCATTGCTAAGGGTAACCCGAGGAACTTTTCCTCCGATGATATGGTGATAATTTTCAAAAAGTTCACTACCGCCCATTTCTTCCAGCGTAGAGCCTACAATGAATATTGAATCATTCGGATTTAGAGTTGACTTGACTAAATTTTTTCTATTTTCAATCAATCCAATTGCACCGATTACAGGCGTTGGCTTGATTGGACCTTTTTTAGTTTCATTGTAGAAACTAACTTTGCCTCCAATAACTGGAATTGAAGCGAAGGTGCAGAATCGCTTAATTGCCTCTATACTCTTCTTAAAACCCCAAAAAATATCAGGGCGTTCTGGACTACCAAATTGTAAATGGTCGACTATTCCAATTGGCTTAGCACCAGTGCATCTGATATTTCTACAAGCCTCAGACAAACATCCCAAGGTTCCGTAATAGGGATCGAGATAACAATGTTTGGAATTTCCATCCAACTTGACTGAAATAAATTTATCATCATCGATTCTCAAAACACATGCATCACTCTCTCCAGGCTTAACAATTGTCCTAATCCCGACTTCATAGTCGTATTGCTGATACACCCATTTTTTGCTAGCAATAGAATGGTTACTCAATAACGACAACAGAACTCTCTCATAGTTTTCAATCAATGGCGGAGATGTCTCATATTTTTGTAATCTCTTTAGGTAAGATGGTTCATTATATTTGCGACTAGTAAGTGGAGCATTTGCAAGGAAACTGGACTTCATCCTAGCAACACAAGTTCCTTCGGAAAGTATTACAAGATCTTTGTGATCTCGTACTTGACCTATAATGGAATACGGTATCATGAATTTATTAACTATTTTCTTAAAATCAATCAGTTTGTTTTTAGCTACTAGAAATAGCATTCGTTCCTGTGATTCCGAAATCATGATTTCTTCAGCAGTCAAAGATGAAAATTTCTTATGCACCGATGATAGTTCTACCTCGAAACCCATTTCAACAGCGTCGGATAATTCGGAAAGGCAACATGCTAGTCCACCTCCTCCCAAATCCTTGATAGCTCTGATACACCGCTTCTTTACAGCCTCCTGTATTGCATCAATCAATAACTTTTCTAGAAAAGGATCAGGGATTTGAACAGCAGATCGATCCTCTACTAGCAATTTAGATGCAAACGAGGCACCTCTAATTCCATCACGACCAGTGCTATTGCCTGCAAGTATTATTAAATCACCTACCTGTGCTTCATTAGAAATAATATCTTCCTTTAATCCTAACCCTATGGCGGCTACGTCTACAAGACAATAATCATCAAAGGATTTATCAAATTCAATTTCTCCTCCAACTGTAGGAATCCCTATGCAGTTGCCATAATCGGCAATTCCTTTTACCACGTTTTTGAATAGCCACCTTGATTTTGAAGAAACTTCACCAGATGAAATTGGCCCAAATCGGAGCGCATTTAGAATTGCAATCGGTCTTGTCCCCATTGACATGATATCTCTTATTACCCCTCCTACTCCTGTAGCAGCACCACCATAGGGATCGACTGCGGATGGATGATTATGACTTTCAATGTGCACAGTTATTACAAGTCCGTTACCTATGTCTATAACTCCGGCATCATAGCCTGGACCTACTAAAACACGATTACCCCGTGTAGGTAGTGATCTGACTAGTTTTTTTGATGATTTGTAAGAACAATGTTCAGACCACTCTGCAGAAACCATTTCTAGCTCAAGCTTATTAGGTCTTCTCTGAAGATTTTTAACCACGTATTTCTTTTCCCTAGACGATAACACTCTAGGATTGAACCTCTGGCAATTTTGTTATTTGCGCGTTAGTGAGAAAGTTTAACAAGGACTGAAAAATGAGGATGGCATTAATTTTTAAACCAAACGGCATTAGTATCTCCTCCGAAGCTCTTTCAGGATGAGGCATGATGCCGACTACATTTCCACCCTTATTAGATACACCGGCAATATGAGCAAGGGACCCGTTCGGGTTGTCATCTTTGTATTTAAAAATTATCTGATTCGCCCGTCTAAGACTCTCGTAAGAATCTTCGCTCACTACGTACCGCCCCTCACCATGGGCCACAGGAATATTGATCATGTCTCCTGGTTCGAACATATTTGTAAAGGGCGTAGAAGCATTAACTACTTCCACTTTTGTCCACTTACAAACAAACTGCAAACCACTATTCATCAACAATGCTCCAGGCAACAATCCAGATTCAACAAGAATTTGAAAGCCATTGCAAATTCCGAGAATCGGTAGGTCATGTTCGGCAAGCTTTCTTATTTCTCTTACGATCGGGCTGTGCGCAGCAATAATTCCAGCTCTTAACCTGTCACCATAAGCAAATCCACCTGGCAAAATTATGGCGTCGTATTTTGATATAGTCTGCTTTGTATGCCACAAATACTCAACATCCATCTTGAGAACTTTTCTTAATACATGGTATACGTCGTGATCACAATTACTCCCTGGAAAAACCACAATCCCAACTTTCGCCATTTCCCTAAGATTAGCTAATATTGCATTCCTTTTATTAATAGTTAGGGAACTTAGCGAAATAGGGTGATTTATTGAGTGGACTGTCACAATATTTATTTTGACAGTAGTTATTACATTAGTCCGTTGAACGATCGAGTCCAAGATATTATGACTAAGGATGTTATAGCAGTTGATGAAAATGTGTCGGCACTAGAAGCTGCCAAAATAATGACTGAGAAGGGGATAAGTTCTTTGATTATAGAAAAGGATCACGCTCCAATAGGGATTATATCTGAAAGGGATTTCGTTAAGAAAATCTGTGCGAAAGACATGATGCCATCCACGATAAAGGTTGGAAGTATGATGTCCAAGCTACAGACCTTTGCTACCCCTGATACATCTGTAGAGGTAGCAGTACAAAGAATGGTAAATCACAGGATAAGAAGACTTCCAATTATTTCTGATGGTAGAGTCGTAGGAATAATCACTGTAACTGACTTGGCAAAACACCTCAGGACCATTCTATTAATAGAAGGTGTTTTATCTCCTGAGAATTGAATAATATTATTACCAGTCTCAGAGATCACTAGCAATACACATTTGAATTATGTTGAACGATGTGATGTATTTATATATTCAATTACTGAACCAAAAGTATAAAAATACTACTATCCCTTATAACCACCTAGATGATAGTTAGGAGTATCTTAGTTCTTGGTTTAACTTCAATTCTTGTCGTTTCCCTATTTGGCAACATAAATACATTTGGTCAGCCTACAATTGATGATCAATCACTAAAGATTGAGCTCTTGACACAGGGATTATCATTCCCTACAAGTATGGCTTTCTTGGACCCCGATAATATCCTCGTAGCAGAGAAAGAGGGTAATGTTCGACTCATTTCTGCTGGAGTATTACAACCACAACCAGTTGTATCATTGAGCGCAGTTAATAAAAACGAAAGAGGACTGCTAGGAATAGAAAAAATAGCAAATAATGTTTTTTTGTATATCACTGAAGAGAATGATGATGTAACCAATAAGGTCTACAAATTCGATATCACCGGATCCCAATTAACAAATCAAAAATTGATTCTAGATCTTCCTGCTGGTCCTGGAACCAATCACCAAGGAGGTAAATTAACCGCAGGAAAAGATGGATCACTATATTCTGTTACAGGTGAATTACAAAGAGAAGGAAAAGATCAAAATATTCAGGATGGACCAGATCCAGATTTTAGTGGCGCAATTTTGAGAGTCAATCCGGATGATGGTAGTCCTGCGCAGAATAACCCCTTCTCATCTCCGGATTCATCTACAAGCCCTTTAAGTCATTATTATGCTTATGGGGTTAGAAATAGCTTCGGCTTAGCAATAGACCCAGTTTCTGGTTCGTTGTGGGACACGGAAAATGGAGAGGACTTTTACGATGAGATCAATATAGTAAATCCTGGGTTCAATAGCGGGTGGAAATTGGTGATGGGCCCAATTGCCCAAAGTGGAATATCTGAGGACCAACTCGTTAATTTTCCAGGTTCAAAGTACTCTGACCCTGTATTCAGCTTTAAGGAACCAATTGGAATTACTGAGATCGAATTTTTAAGTTCGAGTAATTTGGGTGATAAATATTCTAATAATGTCTTCGTAGGTGATATTAGAAATGGTAACCTTTACTTTTTCAAGTTGAATGAGATGCGAAATGGATTTATAATTGACTCTCCAAATCTAGAGGACAAGGTAGCGGATGACGATTCAGAATTAGATCCACTGGTTATAGGTACGGGATTTGCAGGAATTACCGACATCAAGACCGGGCCCGATGGCAATCTCTATGTTCTTTCATACGAAGATGGATCAATTTACAAAATCAGTCCTTCTTGAAAAATATATTATGACTCTCTTTCGATTGAAATAGTTTGTATCAACAATCGACTAATGTGAGAGTAACACACTACATGAAATCCATTTAATGTCGTGACTGAGCACACCACACATCATTTGACCTACCCTGGATATTGGATGTGAGGCTTACGAATGAATCAAACCAAGTTTCAATACTTTGAAATCATTACTACAATTGTATACATACCTGAGAGGCTAAACCTAATTGCTTTTGCTTTCAATTATTTTTGATCTAAAACGAAGTGTAGTAACCATATCATTTGAAATCGGATTTACAAAATTATCCAAAATTCAATTTGTGAAAATATTTATAGAATGGCCTTTTCAGCACTAATCTGAAACTAGCTAACTTACAAAAATATCATCGCTCGTAGTTCTGCCTTAAGAAATCAAGAATTTAAATTTTGGAAAATTTTTATTTTTTGGCCAACTAGCAAAGCATTCAACAATTTCCGGCCGTTATCGGAACGTTTATCAATTTTGATTCTTGATTTCTTACCGACCTGATTACTGCAGACGTAGTCATCTTCAATGTATATGTCTACTTTCTTTCCCAGTACTTTGCCATCTAGAATTAATACTAAACCCGGCCCAGATTCATTAATGTTGAAGCTGACTTCATTACCAAGTGCTGGTGTTTTCATTTCTACGTCAATTTTTATACCCAATAATTCTTCAAGCTCAGTAATTGTAGACCCGCCCTTACCAATTATCCGTGGAATTACATCCTTGTGAACCCTTAGTTTTATTCTACTCTCAGAAATAATCATTATTTCTGTGTTGGGGTCAAACCTTCTCACTACATCCCTTATTTTTTCCTCTGCCAACCTCTTAATTGCACTCCGATTTTGTGGCTTGTCAGATATTTCTTTAACTGGAACTACGATATTTTCCTCTCCATAAGTGTAAATTTCATATTCGACCTCACTGGATTCAAAGTCTCGCACCTCAACGAGTGGTCTTGCCAAATCTGCTTCGGTCATACCGTGAGGAACCTTAACGGTCAATTTTATTTCATACACTTTTTTTACCATGCCTCCATTCATAAAAATAATCGTATCCAATATCTGAGGTATCATTCCAAGCTCAACTTTACCGATAAATCTTTGAACCGCATCTAATGGAGAACTTGCATGAACAACACCTATCATGCCCACACCTGCGAGCTTCATATCTGCGAAGACCTGAAAATCTCTATTTCTTCGTATTTCATCAAATATAGTATAATCTGGACGCACCAGCAATAAGATATCCACAGCATTTTCAAAGCTTCCTTCGAGAGGAGCATACTGAGTTACCTCATCTCCAACTTGAAGATCTCTGGGAGATTCAAAGGTTTTAACAATATTCTCCTTTGAGACATAGAATTCAGCCAGACTGCTTGCAAGGGTGCTTTTACCAGAACCAGGTGGTCCAGAAATTATTATTCCTTCAGCTCTTTCCGAGAGACGAGCAATTAGCTTTTCGCTCAGACCGTAATCTTCCAAAGTGAGTTTTGCAATTGGCCTGACTACTGTGATTTCCAGTCCATCTGAAAAAGGCATCCTTGTGATTGCAATCCTGTATTTTCCAAGTTGAATAACGGTAGCTCCATTTCGAGATATCTCTAAGGAGCCGACTTCAGATATCCTCGATTCGTCTGAAATTTCCTTTACTAGTCGGGATAGCTCTTGATAGGTCATTTTTTTATCACTGAGCCTGACCAACTCTAAGTTACCTGGGATACCTCTCTTAGCCAATGGACAGGTTCCTTCTTTCAAATGAATGCTCATTGTTTTCTCATCGAAGTATTTCTCGAACTCTAGAGGCTTAGACACTCTGGGCTGCCGGACATACTTGCATTTGATCCCTTGTGCTTCAGCCACTACCGACTGAACATAATCAGCTGTAACCAAAATTGCATTCTCTTCAAGAGCTACATCTTTGATAATGGAGTCTATGCGTCCATGTTTTGCTAGTCTAATTTCATCCAATTTAGGGCGAGTTCCACTGAATCTCAGATTGATGTTTTTTGAAAGACACTGCTCTCTAATTTTCCTTATTTCGACCAATCCGACCATTCCATGCTCCTTACTAGTTGATGCTTGAGATTGCAGCTCATCAAGAGCTGCAATAGGAACTACAAGTTCGTCACCACTCATAATTTGTCCAGAATCCAACATCTTACTAACTTCTCCGTCAATTATTATACTAGTATCTAGCACGTAGAGCGTACGATTGTTATTCTTATTGTATTATTTAATTCTTTGACATTCTCGTTTGAATTGCTGTATCTCCAAAGTGAAATACATGATAGACTATACCCAAGCGATTTTTAGTCCGGATAATTAGATATCAGTCGTCAGAGTTATTGACTACGAAAAGTGAGGACAAAAGATTTACCCTTCATCTGGATAAAAAACTGTTTGATTGTTACCATTATAGTTATCAGATACTAATTGGAGTACTGTATCAGTAATTTTCGATTCATTAGGAACACTACCTTCTATGTTGCCACACAATAGCAAGTATTGTCTTATATTGGAGTTTAAGACATCGCGAAGTTCTTGGTTTACGGTAGCATTAAATGGCCTTAAGCCACCTCTGAAAACTTCCGACCTAGCTCTAACTAGACCAGAGATTTTCCTGCCCACTGGAGCATCTGGTCCAATTATTATTATTCTTCCTTGAGATAATTTAAAAAGAGAAGGTTCAGTGAGGACACCTGCTGGTGACATACTGATAGCAGAGGCTCTCGTAACAAGTGCGGGAATCAAAATATAATTTTCCACCAGCTTATCCCAATCGCTTCTACCAATAGATAATAGAGAATTTTTATCGTAATCAAATTCACCCGTCAACATTATTACCGCATCCAATGACGTGAATTTATTTATGGCAGTTTGAAATATTGTTCGTATTTCTTTTTCATTGGACAACTCTACAGAATGGCAATGGAATTCTCGGTAATACTGTAGATCGTTCTTATCACGAACTAAAACTATTATTTGTCTAATTCTATTCTTGAGCGCATTTGCAATTAGCCTGGCCCTTTGGTGATCTTTTTCGGAGCTCGAATTGATTATTATCATCACGACTTTGCCAGACAGATCTAGTTCATCTGTATTTGGTAATCCTGTTCCTATTATAGGTCTGACTGGATAAAAAACTCGGTCATTTGGAATAATTCTCCCGCTTACTAATCTGCTGATGGAGTCTTGACTCAGGTTCATTACCATCTCCGCTACATCATCTTGCGACAGAAATTCTTCATCTACTATCATCTTTTTGGTATTGGCTTGAACTTTCTCTGCGATTTCTTGTATCTTGTCTAAAAGGCCCTTGAGAGTTTGGAACGCTGCTCCTGGCTGCATTTTATTTTCTCCACGCTTTTCGCTTATTTCCCGAGATAAGTTCGTCAAACCCTCGGTCACTGTGCTTTCATCTTCACCTAGAAGTTCCAGCAATTTAGGCGAAACTAACTCTATCTCGGATGACGAAAGCCCAGGATAACCTCCTATCCTCAAGAATTCGGCTGCAGCCTTCGGATAGACTGTTTTATATATTCTATCTGAATGCACTGGCCCAGGATTTGTAGCAATTGATCTTATACCATGGGATGCTAGTTCCCAGGCTAATGCCTCAGCTAGCCTGTTCTTCGCCCCTTGGGCGCTAGTATAAGGCGTTCTGAATCGATAGGGCCTCTGTTCCCATTTATTTTCTTCTGTAAAAAAAGTGGAAATTGTTATGATTTTAGAATCATTTTTCATAGACTCTAGGCATTTTATTGTGGTCCAAAAGGTACCAGTAAGATGGATGGCTACACATTCAACGAACTCTTTAAAGTCGGAGTTTGTAAATAGTTTAACTGGTCCGGATACACCAGCGTTATTAACCAGAATATCAACATTCCCAATTTCATTCTTAATGCTACGAAACATTTCACTTATCCCAGATTCATCAGAGACATCCACACCAGCAAAAATTTTAACCCAGCCGTTTGAACCGACCTTTGTGATTATTCTTTTAAGTTCTTCGGCGGTTCTCTCAAGAGGTTCTGACCTTCTCCCGAGGATTATGATATTAGCTCCATCATGAGCAAACCTTTTGGCAATAGCTTGGCCGATCCCTGTTCCGCTTCCCGTAATAACAACAGCTTTGTTCTCAAATCTTAGTTGCCTATGTGTGCTAGTTTCATCCATATTTTTCGACAATTGATACCCTATCAATCATAGCTTCAGAGTTATGACATATAAATAATTGACGTTATTTTCACGAAATTGGGTGGCTTATGCCAAATCGTTTAATTAAGGTCAACTTGGAATATGTCCATATGGTCGACCGAGACTCCCATACATCCGATCTTGAAGATGAACTTGACATTACGAAATTGATGAATCTCAATGAAGCTTTTGCTATTGATGTGCAAAAGTCAGGGATTAACGCAGAAGCAGTAGAACTGGGTTCGTTGGATCTTGAGAGGGAGGAATACTACAATAATGACTTTGGCAATACCCCTCGGATCGTTACCAACAAAGGTTGTATTAAACTGAAAGGTAGCGCAATAGATTTAATACAGATTATTCAAAGAAACTGAATCACAAAATTCCTGATGCTTCATTACGCCAATAAGGGTTTAACAATACTGAAGGAATAAAGAACGTAACTAAATGACCAGGTATAGATAAGGACTGGACAGTACCGACAGCTTAATTAAATGCGTACATCTCAGAGTGAATATTGAGCGTGCCAGCGGCAAAATTTAAGATTAATGTTAAAGAAGGTAGTGTCGAACTGGAAGGAAACGAACAATTTGTTAACAAACATCTGGAAAAGTTTGAAGGGATTTTTAAAATAGCTATCCAAGATGCTTTAAAATTTAAGATTGAAAGAAATCTTGGTGAGGTAAATAGCCAAGGCTCTCTTAGTTTCCCTTCAGATGCCATCCCATCAGATAGCGAGTCGAATAAGAAATTTACACATGTCCATAAACACCTTTCCAAGTCTTCGGTGATTATAACACCCTTGCCCGTGGATTTAAAAGCAAGTGACAACAAAATAGGACTTCGTGAATTTTATAATGAAAAGCAGCCATCGAACCATTATGAAAAGGTCGTCGTTTTTGTGTACTATTTAATGAAATTCAACCATATAGAAGAGGTTAAATTTGGAGAAATATTGACTTCTTATGAAGAAGTGAATGATAAAAAACCTAGCATTGTTGATATTGTAAAAAACTCTATACGCTATAAAGGGTGGCTAGAATCTGGCAAAGAAAAATTTACGGCTAGGATGACCATATCCGGAGAGAACTTTGTAAAATTTGACTTACCTCACAAATAATTACTTCACAATCGAACTCAAATTTATTACCGATTCAGGCCTTCCACCAATCAAATCCTATGAAATCAACCTTTTTTAATTTGACAAATGGTACAGCAAGTATGAATTGTTTTTTGACAGTGGTTGCCAGTCTACCTGCCAAGACTATTCCAGTAGTCGTCAAATTATTAGATGGCTTTACTACTTGAACTAAATAAGGGGCGTGATCTATCCCCGGTCCATGTTCATATACTGCGAAATCACAGCCAAATTTTATACCTGGGGAAACGATATAACCACTGTCACGCAGCTTCTTAAATACTAAATATTTTGTGTCAAACTCTGCGTATTGCTTCCTACAAATTACCTTCATATCGCTTAGAGATATTCTTTTTCCAGTCATATGAAATACATTCAAATTTTTAGAATCCACAAGATAGCACGCTTCTATCACATCCAGAATTAGTGGGGACTCGAACTCTGCATTCTTTGGCTTCGGAATCCCCAATGGTTTGCCATAATAACCCATGGAATAAATGGAACGAGAATCCTCTATGTCACGTATTACTATCCTGTTCTCAACAAGAGTTCCTTCATATCTAATCATTACATGCTCAATGCCAAAATTGTAAGAGAATCAGAGGCCGCTTGGCATTTGTCTGCCATTCCCTCTATACCTTCTACTACATCCTTGAACAAAAGAAGATCCTTTACATTAGGTATTTCATTAAGGGCCTTAATGATGATTTCCCTATATGCTTCATCTACCTTTCGCTCCAAGACCTGAACTTCTTGCGCAATTTCAATTGTACTTTGAGGATTCATGCTCAAAGCCCGTGCCATTTCGTTAATCTTGAAGATCGCTTCCACAACCATATTGATCAGTTCCTTAAGATCATGGTCAAATTTTCCTTTCTTTATTGAAGAGATTTTTATATTGTATAGTCTAAAGGCAATTCCGTTTATGTAACCTGCTATATCATCAACAAGATAGGCAGTTCTAAGCACATCTTCTCGATAAACCATTAAACTACCTATTTCAGATACAGCCCGTGTCATTTTCCTTCGGCGATTCTCAACAACTTCTTCTGTTGACCGAATGCTTAAGAGGGATGATTGCAAGTTCTTCTCGCCGCCACTAATTATTGATTCTGTAAGTGAGGAAAGATCTCTCGCAGCATTCAAAATACCAGTTATTTCTTCATGCAATACAGCCAGTGCCTTCCTTTTTGCTTGAACTTCCATCTCCCCGCTATACATTGAGAACACAAAATGTTCGCAGAGTCTATTAATTCTTTTGAATAATTCAATATTGTTTTCTTATAAAGGAAATTACGATCTCGATCTTGAAAGGATCGATTTGAGGATTAGTGTGTCGAAAGCGCGTTTCAAGTCAAGAATCTCATTGCATTGACCCGATTCGTCCTAAATGGTGGTCAAGGGGCAGTTCTGTTTGCCCATGTTACTACCATAATTGTACTTACTGCTGAGCCCGCCATTCCTGCTATCAAAGCTCCAATAATTGCCGAATTAACAAACTGAGGCAGAACGGTTGAAAACCAATCTGAGATTGCCGGCAAAGAAAGATATCCAATGAATCCAATACCAAAACCAAGAAGCCAGAACGAGAATATTGCTAGTCCTCTAGACATTTTGGAATACTCCTCTCAAAATTTTAAGGATACGTCGATCATTTCCGCATATTCGCATAATCTGGCATGTACCAATTAGTATTAAATTATGATGTTAAAAATTATGTATATCTGGCTATCATGATTTGACACCCAGGTGATCGTTTAGGCAATTTTGCTTTTCAAATCTATACATTTGCTAATTTATGTTCCTCTTAAACATATTTATCCTGTCAACAAAGATACACGAATAATTGAGATTAATATTGATCGGATTTGGAGTAGTAGGTCAAGATTTAACAAGATTAATCCTATCAAGAACTGCCGACTTGTATAGTTCATTTGGCCTAAAACCTCGAGTAGTGGCCTGCGCCGATAGCGGAGGTGTTGCTACTTCAGCAGACGGTTTGGACCTACAGCGATTACTTGATACAAAGCGGAAATTAAAATCAGTAGTACATTATGATAAACAGGGCAGTAGGAATGATATTTTCGATGTAATAGAGAAAAATGACGCTGAAGTACTTATCGAGCTTACTCCCACAAATATTGCAGATGGTGAACCTGGTAAGGCCCACATTGTGGCTGCGATGAAGTCAGGTAAACATGTGATTACAGTAAACAAGGGGCCGCTTGCGCTAGAATTTCCGTCGTTAATTGAATTAGCTGAATATAACCGAATCGCTTTTAGGTTCAGCGGTACTGTAGGTGGTGGAACACCTATTTTGGATTTCGCAAAAAGAAGTCTTAAAGGAGACAGAATTCTTTCATTTGAGGGCATACTCAATGGAACCACAAATTATATATTGAGTAAGATGGACGAAGGTCTCTCATTTTCGGACGCCCTACAGGATGCCACCAAAATGGGGTATGCAGAAAAAGATCCCTCCCTGGACATTGAAGGTTACGATGCTGCTGCCAAGCTTGTGATCACCTCTAATTGGGTTTTGGGAATGAAAACAACTATGAGGGATGTTAGTAGGACTGGTATTAGTAATGTAAATTTGGTGGACGTGAAAATGGCGGCCAAAAACAACGAAGCAATTAAGTTAATTGCAAGTTGCGACGGGAAGACTCTCGAGGTGCGTCCAAAACGCCTTTCAAAAAAAGATCCCCTATGCGTTAACGGGACATTAAATGCCATTACGTTCACTTCTGAACATTCTGGGAAGCAAACGATCATAGGGAGGGGTGCAGGCGGCATGGAAACGGCTAGCTCAATTTTGAGGGATTTAATTGAAATTCGTAATTCAGTATCCTTTTCATAGGTCCCCCTTCGAATACCTAGCGGTATGATTACGTAGTGGAGTGAAACAAATTAATTTATAGTATTTTTCATATGTAATTGTTACGTTGGCCCAAATTATCTCCTCAGAACTGGTACAACTTCGTATGGAATTTCAGTCAGTTAGGGATACTACGATGTCCATCTTTGATCCACTGTCTACAGAGGATGCTGTAATACAATCTGACAGCTTTGGAAGTCCTCCAAATTGGCATTTAGCACACGTCACTTGGTTCTTCCAAAAGATTCTCGAAAAATACGGAGTCAAGATATCCGTGGGTGACAAAACTGTCAATCTTGACTACCTCAATTCTTACTATCAACGATTCCAGTCTATTCTACCAAAGTCAGAGCGTGGACGCTACCCAAGACCTACAGTTTCGCAGACAAGGCAATATAGAACATTTGTGGAAAATGCCCTCTTAAAATTCCTTGATACGTCCAAGAACAAAAATGTATTAGATGACAATTGCAAGTATGATATCCAATTAGGTAACCAACACGAGATGCAGCATCAGGAATTAATGATTTATGATATACAACACTACTTTAATAGATTTCCTGATGCTGCAGATAATTACGTGCCCAAAATGAATAAAGTACATAGATCTAGGATATCTAATAACATTCCTACTGGCATGGTAAAGATCCAGGGCGGTCTTTATGATTTAGGGACGTCTTCTAAAGGCTTTACCTATGACAATGAGCTTCCAGAACACAAAGTATATCTTCATGAATTCGAGATTGACAAACACCCTGTTACTAATGGAGACTTCATTCGGTTCATAGAGGACGGTGGATACAAAAATTATCGTTACTGGTTGGCCGACGGTTGGGATTTGATCATGCAAAACGGGTTGAAATGCCCTCTATATTGGGAACAGAAAAATGGATCTAACTGGTACAAGAAAGATTTTCGCGGGTTATCTCAAGTTGACCTTGCAGAGCCGGTTGTAAATGTATGCTACTTCGAGGCAGATGCATACGCACGATGGAGTGGAAAAAGACTGCCAACTGAAGCAGAATGGGAAAAAGCTTCAAGCTGGAATGATGATCTGAATAGAAAAACAAAATATCCTTGGGGAGACGAACAACCATCTGATAGTCACGCCAATCTCCTTGAATCTTGGCGATGGGGACCATCTCCAATTGGGTCGTATCCTGCTGGGAGAAGTTATTATGGTTGTTACCAGATGATTGGCGACGTTTGGGAGTGGACTTCATCTGAATACGTCTTGTATCCTAATTTTAAATCAAGATTTCCAGAATATACTGACAAATGGGCAATAGGGCACAAAGTTCTGCGTGGTGGTAGCTTTGCTACGGCGAAAGGTCAGATTAGGTGTAGCTATAGGAATTACTTCAAGCCGTTCGAAAGAATACTATTTGCTGGATTTAGATGTGCTAGAGACGTATCCTAGGAGACTCAAGCAATAAAGTTTGTCATCGTCCAGGTAATTATTCATCACCGAAAGGCCACTTGACTTGGCCAACATATTTATCTCACGTATCGAAAATTTATGCGAATTTTCAGTATGTATTCGTTCACCCTTCTTGAACGAAAACTCTCTTCCAAGTTCCCTGATGGCAACAGATTGATCACGAATCGAAACAAGATACATTTCAATTCGGTTTTTAGAATAATTGTAAATTGCTTCATGTTTGAACAATGAAAGATCAAATTCACCTGAAAGCTCTCTATTAATTCGAGATAACAAATTCAAGTTAAATTGAGCAGTCACGCCTGCTCTGTCGTTATATGCCAATTCAAGAAACGTCTTCTCTTTTTGTAGATCGAAACCAACTAAGAGTTTATCCCCATTATTTAGCAGCCGCCTAATCCCTCTCAAGAAAACCTTTACGTGCGACCGGTCAAAATTTCCTATACTTGAGCCCAAAAATACGACTAACTTCCTTCTTGGAGCCTCATGATACGTTGCAATGAGTTCATCAACTTTTTTCAATCCAGCCAAGAAGTCAGAACATACTCCTACAACTCGAAGATTTTTGAACTCCTTTGTCAAATTATTAATTGACTGGTTTAAAATAGTCTTTGAAACGTCAATTGGAAAATAGTATAACTCGCCGTCCTGGGAGAGAAATTCTTTCAGAAGTATCTTTGTTTTCGCAGAACTTCCACTTCCTAATTCGACAATAGAGATATCGACACCTTGATGAGCCTTCCTTATGTCGCTCTTAAATTTCTCTAAGATAGAAGATTCGGTTCTGGTTAAGTAATACTCTGGCTGAATTGAAATTTTCTCAAACAAGTTTGAACCAAATTTGTCATAAAAATTCTTCGGCCTGATATATTTGAATCTTGCTCCAAGTCCTTCCCGAATTTCATTTGCAAATTCACCGTCTTGGACTGACTCTTGCATATCGCAAAGTACTGATGATTCAATCACGTATGCTTTTACCATTGCTAGCATAATGTATACTTATCTAGTGAGTCTAATTAGAACACTACAGTAATTTCAATAATAATAATATTAGTAGTGCTTAACTTAGTAGCTAAGCGAACGTGGCTAAGTGGCTAGCTTGTCCTGTCTGAGATAGATCGGATTACAGTGATACCTCGAACAATATCACATTCATATTTAGCATCTGGTATGAACGGCTCGAAAGTCAAAAACCTATTGAATCGTATTTTTTTAAGTGATTTTATTATAGCGTTGAAGTCAATGTGGCCGAAACTTGGCATTTTTCTGTTGTTATCTGAAATATGAATATGTCGCAAATCCCTTGAATTAATGATTGCCTCTTCTATGGAATCCTCCTCTATATTCATATGGAAAGTATCTAGCATTAGGCCTACATTTGCATCTCCAATATCTTCAATCACACTCATAGCGTCGTAAGCAGTACAGCAAACTGGAGTACTATACCTGTTTAAGGGTTCTATCAATAATTCTACTCCACGCTCCCGTGCATAATTTGCTAATTGGCGTAAAGTTGTAATTGCTGATGAAACTAACTTCTTCTTATTATTATCTAATAGCCACTGGTGATTTCTGTCTATCGTTACAAGGGAGTCATCGCTAAACAAACATATGTTGAAAGTATTACCACCTAATTTTTCGCAAAATCTTATACATTTTTTTACATATTCTTCAGTTTGAGACAATACTGACCTATCACGTGTAATTAGTCTTCTGTTAAAAGACTGCCTACTTGCGCGTCCCCAAATACCGGTAACGCCGCTAACTGAAATACCATATGAACGGATCAAATCCATTGTGATCCTTTCATCAATTAAATCTGGTTCCCCGTACATTTCCACAGCATCAAACTGAGTTTGAGATAATCTCTTCAGAGTTAAATTCAATGGTTCGACATCTTTGAAGGAATTAAGTGTAATTGAGTATTTCCAACTCATGTAGATTTCCTCGACTAGACTGACTTATGAGAAATATTCAGTGAGGTATTTCCCAATTGATACTGCATTTACAACATTATCACTATCCGTGGCAATGCTCCTTTGGTCAGAAACGTATATGCCAAATCCTTCATCATCATTATGTAATGGTATCCTACCATGAGATGCCCTGACCATTTTTCCGTTCAAAGGAATCTTCCTTGTACTAGGATCGATAAATAATTCCGAGGGATCATATCCGGGTTTTCTATGTATATCTACACGACTTGCAAATGGAGGCGATTTCTCTTCCTGAAACCACCAATAGTAGCTAAACCATTTTTGCTTTTCTGAAATTGCAATCAAATCTCCAGATCTTGGGTGGTTAATGTTTAACATTTGTTTTCCCTTCGTATCTAACACAGTACTAATTCCTTGAACACCGTCAAGTATTCTCTTAACTTGTTTTTCTTTGTCTTCTTTTAAATATATATGGGCTACCTGGTGATCTACCATCGCAAATGCTTCACTGTACTCAAGATCTAGCAATTCGAAGCCCTCTATTTCTCTAACTGTAAGAAGTCCGTGCTCCCTAAATATTCTGTTCAGTGGAATATCTTGGGATACATCAGTGAATGCATATTCAGAGAGGATCATAAATTCCGAATCTTCTCGAATTCCAAGGGCTTGTGATTTTTTGACTATATTACCAACTATTTCGTCTGCAGTCGCGATTTCTTGATCAAGATTTTTACCTGAAGTTCCTTCTCTTTGGATGACATAGTCTAGGTTTGGTAGATATGTAAATAAGAAGTTAGGCATTTTATTTTCAAGAGTGTATTCCGTTGCTAGTCCTATCCACTTGCTGGATTGAGAAGACGCCAAAGGTCCCCAGTAAGTAGACAAATCAAACTTACCAATTTTGTTCGCCATTTGTTCATAAAACGATAGGGGCTTGGAATAGCACCACATTATCATTTGATTTTCCATATGCAGTGGTCTGGGAGTCAATATAACATCTGCATTCGCATACATTGTATTTTGCCAAAAAATTGCCGCGGATCCCAAATCAGGCCTCTCTCTTTTCAGAATATCCCAAATCCTGTCTACCTGTACCAAATTGCTCGATTGTTCCCAGAAAGAAACCATATAATTTCTATCGTCATATAGCCCGTTGGAAATGATGCCATGGGTGTCAGGATAAGTCCCTGAAAGAATACTTGCTTGTACACTGCAAGTAACTGCTGGAAAAACAGGCTTGAGTTTTGCTATTTGACCGGTTTCAATCAATTTGGAAATATTAGGTGTTTTGTCTTCCGCAACATGCTTTGGTTCAAGTCCCGCAATGTCGATTACGATTAAATGCTTCTTCAAATTTTCATCCGAGAAAAAATGAGTTTTTTCTTATAAAATTCTTTACCCTAAGTCACGTAAAACCTCCTTGACAGAATAATTGCTGGTATTAAGAACAGGAGTAAGCTCAATCCGTATACAAGACCGATAGAACCACTCACAAAGAGGGAATCTAGAATAATGATTGATAGTACTAGATTTCTAACTATTTGCGCTGCTTCATTTGCGCCGAATCTTACAAATCTCTTACCAAATGTGATTATCAACATTCCGATAAATATTGGCAAAATGAAAAGTAAATCTACTTTGAAATATCCCGTAATCGTGAACAAAACTAATACAAATGCAATACTGGAAATTGAAAGCATGGCAAATGTATAATTTATTTTCTTGGTCGGGGCTCCAGTTTCGAATTTACTTAAGTAGCTAATAGTAACAACATATATGAACATGCTAACTAAGATTACTGTTATTCTGATCAAACCATTATTGTTACTAAAAGGAAGTAATAGCAACGGGCTAAAGCCTAGTACAATGTTAAACACTCTTGACAGGGCCATGACCATAGGCCCAAAAGTACTGGTCTTTAGCCAACAATCATACGCTACTATGGTTCCTATAATTGTTAGAACTATGATCAGAGTAGAAGTGCTCACATAGGCAGCTGCGAGAACAGAGGACAGCATTGCCACAACAACAAATATCAACGCACTTCGGGTGGATATCTTTCCAGAAGGTAAAGGACGGTTGGGACGTTCCCTTCTGTCTATTTGCCGATCAATGTAATCATTCAAAACTATCCCCGACGTATAAAGCAATAATGACGTAAGAATCAAAATCAATAGGGTGGCCCAATTTGCATTATTTAGAAAAACAAGTTGTGAGAATCCAACTATGACATTGGAAGGGGTAGTAAATAGGTTAGGAATTCTAATAAGTATTAAATAATCTCTAATACTTCCCATTTTTTTCCACACAAAGAAATTCATGTCTAAACTTCGGATATTCTCCTAATGAATTCTGATATCTTAGCACCCAATTAATAATAATTTCTTGGCCATCATAACTTTTTGAACATAAATGCAAGTCAGATTACCTGATAATATAAATCAGAATATTAAACCATTCAGAAATTCTATAGATTTCCTTGCAGCATATTCCGGACAATCTTGATAAGGATAAAGTTCTACAGTACAGTAACCATCAAATCCGATATCGTGAATGGTTTTAAAAATACTTTTAAAATCAATCACCCCTTCACCCAATAAAAGATGTTTGTGAATTCTTTCAATTGAAATGTCTTCAATATGAAAGTGCTCTATGTAATTGCTTAATTTGTAAATAGTTTTTGGTAAATCCTCATTTACGCAAAAGAAATGTCCTATATCAAAGTTTAATTTAACAAGGTCGGAGTCTATCAGGTGGACAAATTCAAGAAACTGCTTAGAATTTTCAATCAATAGATTTGGCTCCGGTTCAATCAATATTTTTATACCCTCCCTTTCAGCAACAGGCAAAATCTGCTGCAATGAATCACGAAAAATCTTAACGAGCACATTTTTATCAAAAGTATTCAAATCAACTGGTCCTCCCGGCTCTATCGAGATATTTTTTGAACCAAGCTTCTTTGCCAACGATATACAATTTATTGTATGCTCTATTCTCAATTTTCGTTGCTCCAAATCTGGTTCAATCCATGATGGATGATACAAATCCCCCACTGCGTATAAGGTAAATGCATTCAAATTTGATACTGAAATACCCTCCTTGATTATACAATTATTGATCTCGGTAATTTCCTGCTCCGTGAGCGTCCCTGGATATGCATGGGGTGTATCACAAAGAATTTCCACACCATCATATCCTATAGCTGAAATCATGCGGATTGCTTCTCTTAGTGAGAATCTTTTGAACGCGTTTGTACTGAACGCCAACTTCATAATAAATTATTTTGCTTAAGGTTCTAATTGAATTCTGCGGAATTGGCTGAATTCCTAAGCGTACCTTCATTATATGTCACTTAGAAGAGTAGAAGATTCATGCGTGACTATAGCTACACACTAAAATGTAGAAGGATTAATAATTAAAAATTGTCAGGATCCCATTTCAATAATTTGATTCAATCATATATCGCTCATATTGCTGCCAAAACTAAATGCAGGTAGCCCTTTCAACTAAAATTATGATTTTGCATCACCATTATAGATTAGAATATATTGACTCATCACTCAAACGCAAACGCATAGGAATTGCAGGAAGATGAAAGTGGGAAGCTTTTTGTTCAATTGGGCAATATTCCTTTACGAAATCCCACTATGCTCGCTTCAGGAATTTTAGGTATATCTCAAGACATTTTTAATGGTCTTTATCATCATGATATCGGAGCAGTTGTAACCAAATCTATTAGCACTATGCCTATGAAAGGTTACCCTAACCCAACTGTTGTTCCACTAGGTAATGACTCTTATCTAAACGCAGTAGGGCTTTCAAATCCTGGAGCTGTTGCATTTTCTCGTGAGATCGCTAACAATAAAGAAGTCCCATTACTGGTAAGTATAGTGGGATCTTCCGAAAAAGACTTTCCCAAAATAATATCATTTTTGGACTCACTGAACATTGCTGGTTATGAAATTAATTTATCTTGCCCTCATGTCTCAAAAATGGGAATTGAAGTGGGTGACGACCCTGAAGTAGTAAGCAAGATAATTAAGACAATTAAAAAACATACACATAAACCTATTTCAGTTAAAGTTGGAATCGGACGCATAGATGTGGTCGAACTGGCTGGAATAGCTATTGATGCTGGTGCGGACATGATAACAGCGATTAATACGGTAAGAGCTATGAAGATAGATACAAATTCGATGATGCCAGTACTCAGTAACCGGATAGGAGGACTATCCGGAAGAGCTATCAAACCAATTGGGATTAGGTGCGTGTATGAGATATCTAAAACCCTAGACGTACCTGTATTAGGTTGTGGAGGTGCTTTTACTTGGGAAGACGTCGTAGAGTACATGCTCGCTGGAGCTTCTGCAGTTCAATTTGGGAGCGCGTTGGTTAACAGAAGGGAGGATTTCTTCACCAAAGTAACTAGAGATCTTGAGCGGTATTGTGAAGCGAAGGGGTTGAAGAACATTGGAGAGATCAGAGGACTTGCTCACAGATTCTAACCAAATGAGACTAGTTCCAATAGAGGGGATTGTAATGGAGTCAGCCAACGTAAAGACGTTGATATTCAAAGACAAATTGAGCTCTAAGGCTGAAGCTGGTCAGTTTATAATGGTTTGGATTCCAAGGGTTGAAGAAATTCCCATGAGTGTTATGGTCTCTGTAAACATTGGACACGCGGCAGTGTCAGTCAAAAAGTACGGAGTGGGATCAACCGCATTGTTTGAAAGAAATAAGGGTGATCTTCTTGGAGTAAGAGGACCCTATGGTAATCGGTTCAGAATATCAAAAAAATTTAGGCATGTGTTGCTTATAGGTGGTGGCACTGGATTAGTACCACTACTTAGACTTGCGGTGAAGATAAACACTTTAAAGATTAGATGCACTATGATAATCGGATCTAAAACAAAGAACGAGGTAATATTTGAAGGCTATGCCAATAATTTCTTAAAGGACACGAGGCGTAATGTGATTGTAACTACTGATGATGGTAGTTACGGAACAAAAGGTACAACAGTGGATGCGATGCTGCGTGAAATAGACAATGAATCTTTTGATTGTATTTATACCTGCGGCCCCGAGAAAATGATGAAAAAAGTTTTCGAGATTTCAAGTAAAAGATCTATACGCATGCAAGCAAGCATAGAGAGGTACATGAAATGTGGGATAGGAATTTGTGGTAGTTGTTGTATAAACAGTTGGCTAGTATGTCGTGACGGGACTATATTTGAAAACAGAGACTTATCCAGGATGAGTGATTTTGGCACTGCTATCCGCGACAAGGATGGGCAAAAAATACTTATATGAAGAGCCTAGAATTCTTCAAAAAAACACCATAGTCTCTACTGGTTTGATCACGCGTAGTCAATTAGTTACTTTGATTAGGGAAATAAGGTCAACAATTCTCCATCAATCTAATAGTCATACTTATCTAGTTAGTTTTTATCTCTACTTTAGAAATGGCAATTGATTCTGGAATGAAGAATCGATCTGAAATTGAAATAATGGCTGCGATTTTGAGTGCTTCAGTGACGAACTGGGAGTATAAAACTACAATAATGAATAATGCTGGTGTATCGCATTCCCAACTTAGTCGGTATTTAGCCGCCGCAGTTGAGAAGAAATTAATGGAATATTCTGAAGTAACAGGTCTTTATAGAACTGCAGAGGCAGGACTAGTCTTTCTTAAGAAACATGAACAACTATGTCTTCTCTTCCCGGCGATTTCCGATTTGCCAGAGGTCTCAAAGCTTAACTCTGTCGTGAGCGAAACGTACAACGAGCAATCAACATGACGTCTCGGTTTAATGAAACTACTAGCGATTACTTTTGTTTTTTAAGTGAAGACTAAAATCGTTTACCGCACCCAAACTTAAAAACTGAGATTTCTGAATATTTGTAATCTCTATTCCAACTTTCTTTCGTCAATCGACAAGTCATTTAACAAAACGCATGATCTCATTCTTAATATGTTCTCATATTATTAGATGTGAGAAATGATTAGTTATATTTTCAAAATGGGCCTAGGACAATAACACAATGTTAACCCTGCACATCATCCTAAATGATATATATCCACAGAATAGATAGTCTCAATTAATTGCGATCAGATCTTGAAAGTGCCTTGGTGGACTGGGAATCTAGTGTGGTAAAACAGCTCCCTTCAGATGATATTTCCAAATTACCAGAATATGCATTACATCTATCACGTGTGATCGCATTCCCCGAATTGGATGTTAACTTAGAACTTAATATAATAGACGAGATAGGGATGAAAATTCGTGAATTGACTAAAAATTTGTCAGATCTTCGACCGACTCAAATTATTGAAAAAATAAATGATCAGTTGTATAGAAAGGAAAATTTCAGACCTAACAAAGATGACTATTACAACCCTCTGAATAGCTTTCTTAACGTCGTTTTGAAGAGGAAGGTTGGGATTCCGATTACACTTTCTATGCTGTACATGCGAATTGCGAACACTCTAAATTTCCTATTAGTCCCGGTAAATTTTCCTTCTCACTTCCTAGTAAAACACGTCCTTGAAGGTGATAGTGAAATAATAATCGACCCGTATAATGAGGGCAGAATAATGGATGATTATTCTTTAAAACAGCTGTTAGATCAGACGTTTCTTAGGTCTAATATCACATTGACAAGGGCGTTCGTAGAAAGAGCAACGGTATCTAAAGTAATCCTGCGCATGTTAAATAACCTGAAAACAAGTTATTTTGAATGCCAAGATATTGGCAAGGCAGAGCTAGTAAACGAAATGATCTTACTTATAGATAAAAACGACCAGTATGGATTTCGGGACAGAGGGATGGTCTTACTTAGAAAGAAACATCAAATAGAAGCACTTGATATTTTTAGGGAATATATCGAAAAATATCCTGAAGCGGAGGATATTGATCCTATTTTGGATATTATTAGAAACTTGAAGAAAAATAAAGATGCTGAGACATAATAGAATTGAAAAAATGGATCGAACTGAAGAATACATCAGCCGTCTCTTAGAGATGCATATTTATCAAATCTGAAGTTGCTATGTCAGAACCGATTGAATCAGTACTTCGGATGCCTGATAGGAAAATTCTTGTCTGCCTAGAAGATCTTGATCTGACTAAATCCGAAGATAATGTCGTCATGATTTTTGTAATACATGAAAGCCCTGGTTCAGCTGGCGGTAGGGCTGCTGGATATGGTTCAAGAAAAATATCGAAAATTATCTGCTTCTCAAAGATAGACTGTAGATTTGACAAACTTTTTGAAACAGATGAAGAACCAACAATATCAAAGTTTGAAATTCCATACAATGCAGTCGCTATGGACATAAGGTTGTCTGACGGATCTACAAAAGTAGTCCAAGGCTTGGTAGATCCCACATTGATTTGTTCATATTTTAGCATCATGGGGGATACTCTGCATCAATCCTTAAATATCCCTGACAGGTTAAGGGAAAAGTTCCAGACATAATTTATCTGATTCAAGCTTACCTTGAGCAATGTAATCCTGAATTAAAAGGTTGTACCTTTTTAGTTTAGAAATAACCCTTCACACACATGATTTGGGCTCTTTGCTTTCAAGCAGATTGATCTATTAACAAAACCATCTTTAATGATATTTATTTTAGTAACATATTTAACTTAGGCGCCATGACTTTTCTATGCTAATGTCGAATAGTCCGATAGCAGTTTTCGATTCAGGATTAGGCTCACTTTCAGTAATTAGAGAATTAAGATCTTTACTGCCCTTAGAAGACCTGATTTACTTAGCTGATACAGAAAATTTTCCATATGGCACTAAAACCCATGAAGAGCTTCGAACTATAATGAAATCAACAGTCGAATCCTTGGAGTCATACGGGCCCAAACTCATAATAATGGCGTCTTACACACCTTCAGTCCAACATCTTAGTTACATTAAAAAGTGTACATCCGTTCCAATTCTGGGTATTGATCTCCCACTAGCTCAAGCCGTTAAACTGACAAAGACTCAACACATAGGTATCATGGCTACGCAGTCAGCCCTACAGAGTACTCAATTGCAACGTCTGATTGCAAAGACAGTTCCCCAGAGAATATTCGTGACGCAGATAAATGCTTCCCCATTGATTAATACAATAGAGGATTGCTCGTTTCTTGACAATGTGCAATTAAGAAAATCTATGCTTGAAAGCACGTTTGAATCCGTAAATGATAAAATTGATGTGATCGTATTATCCAGCACACACCTGCCCTTAATAAAAGACAATTTCGTTTCTCTTTATTCAAATATCACCTTCATTGACTCGGCAAAGAATGCCGCAAAAGATGCAAAAAAAATGCTTCTTGAAAACGGCAAGCTGAAAAATGGCCGTCTTGGCAAGACCCGTGTTTTTGTAACAGGTGATAGGACAAAATTTCAACAGGTCTTGGCACGAATGGGGTTCAAATATAGACCAGAATCATTCCATCAACAATCTAGCTAATTGCAGTAATGGGGAACCTCCGTAACACAAAATATTATCTGCAATTAGATAATGAATTTCAAAGATGAACTTCATTCGATTGTGTTAAATATAACACTGGAACTTTAGAATGAACTATGACAAGCAGGCCTGATTGGGATGTTTATTTCATGCTCCAGGCAGAAATCGCAAAGCTTCGGTCCAATTGTTTATCTCGCCAAGTGGGATGTGTCATAGTTAAGGATAATAGGCAGATCGCAACCGGCTATAATGGGACCCCAACGGGCATAGTTAATTGTTTCGAAGGTGGCTGTCCCAGATGTTTGGAAAGGAAAAAGGGAGTTATTAGGTCTGGTGATAAACTTGAAAGATGCCTTTGTACTCACGCTGAGGCGAACGCGATCATGCAATGTGCATTATTTGGTGCTGGAAGTAGTACTAAAGGATCAACTCTATTTTCGACGTATTCACCTTGTGTGGAGTGCAGCAAAATGGTAATATCTGTAGGAATAAAAAGAGTAGTCTCTTTGGCTTCCTATTCTGAGGACGGAACTGAAATCTTGACCCAAGCAAAAGTTACTTTGGTAAGGATGAAAAAAGGCGAGTTGCTTCCGTGGGTGGCTTACTTGGATACTCGAATGAATTCCGAAACTTTGTGATCTTACGGTGTCCTGTAACATAATTCTTCTTCCTTGGAATTCCATATGGTACGAGTTTGAATATGGATACATAGCCATCACCGAATAGAGACTATAGGCAAGTGAGGATTGACAAATAGGTTGGATTCTTTGAAAAAGATAAAATCTTTGGATTTGTTAACCTATGTATATTGGGATATTGTGAAATTTGTGGCATGCCACTTTCTCCAGAGCGAGCACGAGTTATTGTTGATGGGGTCGAATTAACTGTATGCAAGAGTTGCTCAAGTCGAGGAAAAGCTATTCCAAAGCTCCCGACACCGAAACAATTTCGACCCAGGCCTAACCAGCGTTCTTCCAATGCCAGCTTCGGAATAACAGACAATATATTCTTGGTAGAAGAATATTCCCAATTAATAAGGGATGCTAGACTCCAGAAGAAACTGACCCATGAACAAGTGGGAACCATGATTAAAGAAAAGGCAACTCTACTACGCAGGCTTGAAATAGGTACTTTGAAGCCTGACAGAATATTGGCAGCAAAATTAGAAAGATTTCTTGGAATTAGACTTTACATTCCTGAAGATGAATAGATCATTGAAATTGAAACCAAAGGATGCTGTACTTGTTACATATCCTTCCAATCATGTCGAGGAAGAGGCCAAGGCACTAGCTGAGTCTGCGGGATACTCGATAAAAGAAACAGTTACTCAGCGCCATTTAACTAGATCTACCTACGGTGTCGGAAAAGGAAAAGCTGAACAGGTTCGAGAGATTGTAAGAACCACTGGGGCAAGTTATTTGATATTTGATGAAGTATTGAAGCCTACTCAACAATACAACTTAGCTAACCTGTGTAAGACCGAAATAATAGATCGTGAGAAATTGATATTGGAAATGTTTGATCTTAGGTCTAGTACTGGTGAATCTAAAATACAAATAGATTTAGCCCAGTTGCATTATGATGTTGTAAGAATTAAGGAGAAGGTAAGGCTTGCCAAGAAAGGCGAGCAACCCGGTTTCCTCGGGCTGGGAAAATATGATGCAGACGTGCATATTCTTGATATCAAGAGAAGAATGGCAATCTTGAAGAAGAAATTGCTTAAGGAAGAAAATAGAAAGCTATTGCATCGGATTTCACGAGCTAGGTATGATATTCTAACAATATCCATAGCTGGATATACATCTGCGGGCAAAACAACGCTATTTAATAGGCTTACTGGGGAAAGCAAGCTGGTAGAGTCTAGTTTGTTTACTACGCTTTCAACCGTGAGCCGTTCTATTATCCTTAACCGTAGGAAAGTCATCGTCTCTGATACAGTAGGTTTTATCAGTAAACTTCCTGCATACCTAGTAGATGCATTTAATTCAACATTACAGGATCTCAAATTTGCTAGCCTGATCTTACTGGTTCTTGATGTAAGTCGTCCGTACGAAGTTATCCTCAAGCAATTGTCGAGTAGTCTGATTGTGATGAATCATTTAGGTATTCCTCCAGGTAATGTTATTTACGTCATGAATAAAGCTGACCTGGTCGATTGTGATTCAATTATTCAGGCAATGCCAGATAAGGACCATAAATGCGCCATAATTTCAGCCAAGACTGGAATGAACGTGGAAAGTTTATTAAAATCGTTGGGATTGATGATGGATGCCAGATACGGGCAGGCATGAAAATTGTATGCAGGTATCAGTTCTTAGACTAGGACATAGGTTGGTTCGTGATACTCGAATGACAACTCATGTAGCATTGGTATCTAGAGCTTTCGGTTGTCAGAAAATTTATATGACATACTTGGACGACTCGGTCGAAAAAACAATAAATGACGTCAATGCAAGATGGGGCGGTAACGATGAATTTGAAATAGAATGTGTGAGTGAATGGAAACCATTAGTTAAATCTTGGAAAAAAGGTGGGGGGATTATTGTTCATTTAACTATGTATGGAATTAACATAAATAATTTGTTACCAGAAATAGATATTAAGAGGAAAATATTGATTATTGTAGGTGCGAGCAAGGTCCCCAAAGAAATCTATTCGATCGCTGATTACAATATCGCATTAGGCCATCAACCCCACTCAGAAGTGTCTGCTTTGGCGGTATTTCTAGACAGACTTTTTGAGGGTAAAGAACTAGTAAGGACCTTCAATGACGCAAAGATAAGAATAATTCCGAGCCAGAAAGGAAAGAGCGTGAAGATTGATTGATCAAAATTAAGAATTTTGGAGAGCACTTAAGGTTATCTATATCGTAAGGTTAAGTTTGGCCGATTCCTGTATGCAAAAATAGTAATACATCGTCCCTTGATGATATTTATCGATTATATATGGTTAGGTTAGTTGATTGAGCTTAAGCGGGGGTTGCCAAGCCAGGTCAAAGGCGTGAGATTAAGCAAATTACACGATGCTCAGAAGAATACTGGCTGGGATACCTCATCCCTTAGGGGTTCATGGGTTCAAATCCCATCCCCCGCACATTAGAGTCGATAAACTAGTAATTATCGCGTCGGATTCAACCAACTTCAAATTGCTTATCAATCATCATAGTTGAGGTCGTATTGCCAACATTATTCCACAAAAATCAAATAACATATTACTCACGATAATATTCATTAATTGTCGGTAAGGTAAACAAATGTTGGATTACAGTGATTATTGGAAGAAGTGGCTTGCCTATTGTGTTGGAGAGATAATTAAAGAAAACATAGAGCGAGAAGCAAAGTACAGCCAGAAGTCCAATTTTTTGGCTGAAAATCAACAATACTACACACAAGTCTTGGGAGACCTGATAATAAATAATTAAGAAATCACTTCCATAGAGAAATTTTGGATCGAACTAACACGTAGACAGAGATATATTCCCCCCTTTTGAACTTCTTAGCAGCGGGGTGGGGAAGCCAGATCTGTACGAGGCAAAGTTATCCCGGCGGGCTCATAACCCGCAGAGCGGTTTCCACTCGAGTGTATCTCAGTGGCCGCATGTTCAAATCAACCCCCCGCTACGTTCATGTTTTGATTTCTCAGCATATCCTCCAATCCTTTTGCATCACTATGCCAGCTCCAAAGTAGCGGGCTTTGGCGCCCAGGTAAATAGGGTTGATATTTTTCCTGTCCAAATCTTTGAATCGGCTTGGTTAGATGGCGATGGGATCTCACGACAGGCAAATACATGCCTGGAATCAAATTCCTTGGTTGGGTAACATTACACTTATCGAACGTCTTAAATTTACATCGTTCACACTGAAATCCCTTTCCGCGCCCCTCAGATTTCATTCTTTTTTCACATTTTTTGCAGACGGGATTAATTAGAAGAACCATACTCTTTAGCGAAAGAATGGATAAGAATTCCACATTCAGTATGCTAGCGTGTGTTTCATCTCTAGGTCTGACACCATATCCTATCTCTATTAAATCACCTGACATCAAACGCGAGGCAATAACGCCGAGTCCTGTTGGTTCGTACACTGCTACGGGATAAGAATCACCAGCCGCATCACAAACTTCAAATAAAACGTGTCCGCCTTGGATTACCTTTGGACTCCTGCATACTATGCCTCTAGTGCGGCCTGCCATATATGGTACAACCTCTGATAATTTTAATGTATTTTGTAAATGCATGTTTGTTCCTTGATTTGTTCTAAAGACTGCATATCCATCTAATTTTTCTGAAGGATTTACCAATAGTAAGGACTTGATCACAATTGATGGATCTTCACCTCGAATCCCGCAAAATACGGGATCAGGCCCACGTGGGGAAATCAAAATCCGTTTCCGTTGGGGATCTACGTTATTAAAGGTCCGAGGAAAAGTTAGTACATTCATTTTCATAACCGTCTGTCTGTCTAGCTGCCTTAAAGTACCAAGTTTATTTTCATTTCTGTAAGAAATTGATTCAAATGTATGATCACCTTCCAAGAGACATCCAACGGCAGCGAGTGCCCCTATTAACCCATGACCGTTTCCATATCTGAAGTAACTTATACCCTCTTTTTCAGCCAATTTAGAAGCTTCATGTATGTTCAAAACTTTGTACAAAGCAGCGTAGCTGAAATGCTTTACACCTTCTGGGATCCTGGAATTTCTAAGTACCGCCAAACCTGGATTTGCACCATTTTTAATATCCGAGTAAGCAAGGATGGTATTCTTGATATAGTCTATTGTAGTTTCTGGCTTTTTGGAATCTATGCGAAGACATACTGCTCCATTACCTCTTGTTTTCCAAGGAATATTTGGGTTCAATCTTATGAGAAGCGGATAATCTACAAACTGGACATTTTTGTCCTGAACTAAGTAATTTATTATCCTGAACGCCAAATGAGTTGTACATCCTGACCTAGTAGAATCTGTATTGTCAAATCCTATGTGTAATATGGTATCATCATTAACTTCTTCGCATTGGCCTCGCTCGCGCAAATTGGCAGTCATACGCTATGTTATTCACAAATATTCGAACTTAAAAATAATTGCAACTCAGAATATCATTCTAACGCACTGCGTTGATACAATCAGCTTCGGACCCGCTAGTCGCTATATTTGCATCTTTACTACTAATTGGCATTCGATATATTTAAAGCAAGATTATTTGGTGAGTGGTTTGTATGATTGATCCACAAGATATAGTAATTCATCACCTCGATTTACTTTTTAACATAGATTCAGCTTCATTTTTGAATGATCTATTTTTTACCTTTTCAAGGAGAACAGGAAGAGTTAAAAGTTTTGGATCCAAAGATAAGCTATACGGTACCTTCCGGTCTGACGGTGGAATTGCCCTAACCATTTCTGGAGCAGAAATTCTGATCCATGCCAAGAATTTCTGTCAGAATTTGATAATACCAGAAGTCGAAGCCATTCCTTTTATCGAAGATTCAAAATCCTTGTTTTGTAAGCATGTGTTATGGATGGGCCAAAACATACGGGTCGGCTCGGATGTAGTTATAGTCGATAAGAATGTACGAATATTGGCTGTGGGAAAATCATGCATCGACAGCCTATACTCGAAGTCGACTACTACCAGGGGGGTTGCCGTCAAAGTCAGAGAAGGGTTAAAAAGTACAATCACAAAATAATTGAGCTGATATGATGCGATCAGGTAACCGAGAAATGAGACGAATGTTAGACAAGATGGGACTTGAGATGAAGGATCTAGGTGACGTTGAAGAGGTCATTATCAAGACTAGAACGAAGGAGATTTTTTTGAATAAACCTCAGATTATCGAAATGAAGGGGAAAGATAGTACAATCTTTCAGATAGTGGCAACTAGCATAGAAGAGGCGGTGAAAGAAGTACCTTCAATTAGCGAGGAAGATATAACTCTTGTAATGCAACAAGCGTCAGTGACTAGAGATAAGGCCTTAGTAGCCCTCACTGAATCCAAAGGTGATATAGCTCAGGCAATTCTGAACCTTACGACGTGAAAAGGACCTGGCTCAGTTTATCCTACAGCTTCAATAATTGTATCCATTCCTTCATTAGACCGTCTTAAACTTGAATTTGATCCATGCTATTTCGCCAAACACCAATCAGTTAATATATAGAATCTGAGTATTTCCATTTGGTACTCAAATGTCGGCTTCGGTTGAAATTATAGTAAGCACATTAGCTGAGCTTGAATCTGAAATCGATCTTCTGGCGTCTAAAGTCGAATTAATGAGGAAACAGATACTATCAAATTCTGAAGAGCAAGTGGCATTCTTACGAGAAAAGTTAATTGGGATTGCAAAAGTAGAAGCAGAAAAAATTATCTCTAATGCTAAAGAAGAAGCTGAAAAGGAATCAGCCAAAATTTTGGGGGAGAATGAAGAACAACTGGATAAGATTAGAACGAATATTGATTCGTCAATTCCCAGGGGTGTTGAACATGTCATCAAGGCCTTGTTCAACAGTAATCTTTGATTTTTTGATTTCCCAATATGGTGTTTTCGCCTAGGAAAATTTAATATTGAACATGGGGCTAGAATTCTTGATGGAACTCCCCTAGGACATCAATCTTCTAGAAAGCGAATAATTGTAGCAACTGTTAGAGGACGAGAATATTATAGAATTGTAAATGTATTGAAGGATGTGGGACTCAAGTTTGATTCTATGATTCCTGAAGACGTATCGTTTTCAGATGAGAATGTTATAATAACTACCAAGAACGAAGCCAATATAATAAACAGTGAAAATGTCCTTGTATTCTCGGAGGCAAATTTTTATCCGACCTTGTTCAAGGCCAGAATTTTCAAGACCATTCTAGGTAGCTTTGAAGATGATATGCTCGTGATAGGGGTCGATCCAGGGACTAGAATTGGGATTTGTATTTTATACCGTCATGCAGAACTTCAAAGGATAGTGCAGACATCACCATCTGATGCTATAAGGTTTATCACCATACTTTTGAATGGTATAGAGGCAAAGCACAAGATTGTTAGGATTGGTGACGGGCACGCCAGTATTGCATATTGCATTGCTCATGAAATAAAGAGCAGATTTAAGGATGCGGTCAAGATCGAACTCGTAGACGAATTCGGAACCTCGCGTAAAACATCGACCAATCGGAGGGGAGTTCGAGACGAGTCTTCTGCCAAGAAAATTGCATTAAAGAGAGGATTTTTGTTTTAATCACAATAAATATTCTAGAATATTGGGAGGGATTTCGAAATCAGCATCCTAGTGGATTTCTTATTTTAATAGTTACATCGTCAAATAAATTGTCGTACAAAAGCTTGTCAAAATGAATTAGATGTTGAACAGGCAATGTCATGAATATTACATATTAGTGATGAAAATTGATATAACAGTTCCATTAATGATAAAAATTTTCTATAAAGTTAAATACTAAATACGATAATGTAATAGAGAGGAATAAGATTTTTTGAAATGACTTGTAAAGGAATTTGTGTGAGACATAAGGCTCAGAAGCCTGTAGGGCACGGGAGATACGCCAGCGGCCAAAAACGGTGTCAAATTTGTGAAATTTTCATTAAATGGGAAGGACTGTGGTGTCCTTGTTGTGGTTACCGCCTTAGAACTAAGCCTAGAAACTTGAAATACAAGGCAAAACTAAGGGCCCGGAAAGAACAACAGGAATCTACGATTGTCAAATCTGTTTCTGTGCACTAGCTTTTTCCTGTCCTATGACGCGTAATAGAGACAATAATGACTACAAACAAATACCAATAAACTGCAGATCATCCAGGTTATTTTCCGTGAGGCTAATCAGATTCTCCAATGGATGTTTTATTTCGATTTCAGAAGATTATCAAAAAATTGGAAGCTTGCACGTTTCAACAGCTCAGGCAGGCAAGGTTAGCACGGCCAAGGTTATACCGAATAAGGCTGATTCAATTTTCTTGACTAGCATTTCTGAACGGATCGCGCTGATGGTGAATGGATTTACGATCGTAAATTTTAGTGCAAGACTCGCCCTTAATAAATTAGACATGGAAGATATTTTAAGCGAAATTTTGAAATTGATTGAATAGTTTACAGATTATGGTGATATGCGGTGAATAGAAGTAAGAATCTCAGCATGCAATCCGGTCTAAGTGAATTCATGCTAAGATTGGATCGTATGAATGAGTTAGTTAAAGTAGAGAAGACTGTAGACCCAAAGTATGAAATCGCTGCGATTGTTAGCAAGCTTGATAAAGGCAAAGCAGTGGTTTTCGAATCAGTAAAAAATAGCAAATTCAAGGTCGTAGCCAATTTTTTAGGTACCCGCAAAAGAGTTGCCTTGGCAATTGGTTCGAGGGAAGATCTTATTGATGACAGAATAAATCACGCTGTTGCTAAACCAGTTCGTACAAGATCTATAGGAAAAAACCCGTGGAGTAGAAGTATCAAGAACCTGTTTCAACTTCCAATAGTTACTCACTTCGAGAAAGATTCTGGTCCGTACATTACTTCCTCACTGGTTTTTGCTAAAAATCAAGAAACAGGTTCCCAGAATCTGTCCACTCATCGGCTACTGAGAATTGATGGGACTTCACTCGTGATTAGAATGGTGGAAGGCAGACATCTTCACAAGTGCTATTCCTATGCAAAAGAACATGGGGAAGATCTTAAGGTCTCTATAGTTGTCGGTTCCTATCCTGCAATCTCGATAGCATCTGCCTATCAAGCGCCTTATGGTCAAGATGAAATTCAGATTGCAAATTCACTGATGGATAATCGGCTCGTTACTACTAATGCTCCTCTTTCTGGCCTGCAAGTTCCAGTTCAATCAGAAATTCTGATAGAAGGAAAGATTCTTGCTGACAAGAATGATTATGACTGCATGGTTGAAATGCTAGGAACTTATGATATAAGAAGACTTCAACCGGTCATTAAAATTGATAAAATTTATCATATTGAAAACCCAATCTATCATGATATACTTCCGGGCTATTCTGAACATCGACTTCTAATGGGACTTCCAGTGGAATCTAGAATTCGTACTGAAGTTAAAAATGTGGTGCCTACGATGAAGGATGTTTGTCTAACAGAAGGCGGATGTAATTGGCTAGATGCAGTTATACAAATTAAGAAAACTCTTGAGGGACAACCAAAAAATGCTATACTCGCCGCATTCGCGGCCCATCCCTCCCTTAAAATAGCGATCGTCGTCGATGAAGACATCGACCCTAGAAATTCCGTTCAGGTAGAATATGCCATTTCTACGAGAAGTCAGGCCGACAGAGATTTGGTAATTATTCCAGGAGCCAAAGGCTCAAGTCTTGATCCGTCTAGCGATCAAGAAAATTTGATTACAACCAAACTCGGAATAGATGCAACAGGTAGCATTTTTAAGGATCGCAAGAGATTTGAGATTGCCCGAATACCTGGCCAAGAAAAAATTAATCTGATCGAATATTTATAGAATCTACTCTGAGTTCTCCTTGCTATTTGTTGGGGGGGATTGAGAAAGTAACCTCCGTAATACCAAGAGCAATGCACAACCAAAAAAAATGGCAAAGAACTTCTGTCCACGTTGCCGTAGACTTTAGTAGAAAAAATTCCGCCTGTCAACATTTGCGTTCATTAAGTAACGTGACAGTGAATTTACTATTACGTGAATTGGAAGGAAACAACCAGCTTCAGAGTTAATTCTTTTTCTAATAGCTTAAATACCGTAATCAATTTAATACGCGCAGACAGGGTAGGATGAAGCCAAACAATTTTGCCATGAGGGATTGGCATCTTGAACATGTCGAAAAAGTAATACTTCGTTACATAAAAGGACTCTCTCCTGATGCTTCTTCATTTGAAAAAAGGAATTTCAAGAAATATAGCACCCTTTCAAGTTGCGCGAAACAAATAGAGTATGATATCAAGCATGGAGTGACTTTCGAAGAAGTCTTTGCAGTAATGAATAAGATAAGAAATGATGAGTCTTATTCTGAAATTCGGCAGATTGCGGAGGCACTACAAAGATTGGACGAACTTGAACGTCAACTGGTATCGCCAAAGAGGATCTCACATTGGTAAGAAATAGGTTACCAAGATTAGATGCAATAGAGGTTCACAATGTACTTTGTGCAGATTCATTTGCTTTCCTGTTTGGGGATGATTGCTAATGACAGTGCCTAAATTTCCAGAAGGGAATGTCTTACTACTTTATGCAAAT
>JBIOZE010000052.1:0-8586 GCA_044870745.1 Nitrososphaeraceae archaeon
CAAGGTTTCATAAGATTAGTAATATTTTCAAAGGCCCATAACTCCTATTGGAACGGTAAGTGGAATATTCGAATATACCGACCGAAGATAATAAACATTAACTGCAAAAATATATGATCTCTATATAGATAAAAAAACTAGGCGAGACGATAAATAAGTGTAACTTAATGAGTACAATTGAATGAATGCAGCCAGCTAAATCAGTAATATTACCACTATCCCACTTTTGGAGGTGAAAACAAGTTGAACATAAAGTCGTTGAATAATGCCGAACTGTAGAGTCTGTTATTTGCTATAGCCAAATCAAGCATATTTAAAATTAGATTATTATTCAATCGTACTGAATTTATAAAATTCGTTTGCAAATCCTCATAAATTTTAGTAATCTGACCCTCAAATTTCTTGGATGGAATTGAATTGCCAAAACTACTCAAGCCTTTTTCACTTGCCCCAATGAGGCCCCTCTGCATAATATCAGAAATTGTTGAAAGATATGTTGAATAAAAGTCTAAAGATGCCTTCACAAGTTGCTTTTGATTGCCGTCAATCTTGTTGAGGATTTTGATAAAGTCCTGCTCTATTTCCTGCGATAGAGTAGATAATTCAGCAACCTGTTCCTTATGATTTGAATCATTTGCTTGCTCTTTGGTGAGGACTTCAACTTTGCTTTCTTTTTGCGACATATCTCGCATGCACGACTCGATTATTTATGCATTTTTGCTGTCTCTTGAAGATCCTGCACAGAATGCAAGAAATTGATGTAAAAAATGTTATCGGTGAATATAGATATAGGAATATAATTCTTCAATAGCACATGCGTGAATACAGTTTTGTTGAATATCTGTAAACCGCAAATCTTCACTGCGAACTCAATAGCTCCTTTTGATGCATTTGAAGAAATTTCCGATCCGTTCACGGCTACTAGGATATTACGAATCGATCAAATTTTCCCGTTTTAGTATCACTCAGATTTATCTCTTAGAAATTAAAGTTTTGCCAATGATAGTTACTTAAATTAGTACTACTAATCACGCGCTTTCTTTTATAGTCAATGAGGTATAAATTACTGCCTCTCCTTTTTATCAGATCTCAAATGTGTCGTCGACCCAAGTGGACTACGGTTGTTAACAATGCTAATCCCAGAATTTAAGGATGCTACAATTGCCAGCCGACATCCCCAATTCGGACATGATTGCCATATGATTTCCCGAGGTACCACAAGATTATTCCGTTACTGGAAATAATTGCTGAGCTAATCGTAGAAATTCACACTTTGGTAAATCATGTAACTGTCCTCCTATTGCCAGGATAAGTCATGGGGCAGCATTGTTACTAACTAACCTGAAGACAGTGTAAGAAAGTAAAGGGGAGCTTAAAATTGATGAAATACTCAAGACGTCGTAGACGCTACCGTGTTTGGTTGCTGAAAAGACAGTCTAACAACCATTAAGGTGGGGTAAAAGTGTCAAATACAGTCCACGCTTCCTTTATTTTTCCATTTTCAAAATGAAGAATTTCTACACCATTCGTCGTAATCTCGTTATTAGTAGGTTGAATTCCCTGAAATTCCTTTTTAAAAGTGGCTTTCAAGTTCCATCTCAGTGCAACTTTGTCCTGCTCAGCAAAATCATCTAATATTGTAACCTTCAAATCAGGAAATGACTCCCTGTCTCCATGAACCCACTTTTTAAATTCTTCCAGACCCTTGACCTCTTCCAATCCATGATAAACAATACCTGAAGTAACAAAATTCTTTGCTTCGTCTATTTTTCCTTCATTAAATATTTCCTGAACGAATTTGCGAGCGGTTTCCTTGTTTTGTGTAGCAGACATAAGGTTGTAGAATAACACGTTACCATTAAAGATTTCTATTGCTTAGTTGCAACATTGAAGATTGAGCAAGATTATCAACAACCCCACCTCTTTTTTTAGATACTTACGGATGAAAACTACGGTTATAAGTTCCGAATTACTTATTATAGCAGACTATGTACCGACGAACTGCCCATCATCAATTATAATGTTGAATGCGGAAGGTTAAATGCTATAACTTTGCTATTAAATCCGCTTTGAGTTTCTGAAATTCTTCCTCAGACAGGACACCTTGTTGCTTAAGCTCGCCTAATTTTCGGAGCTTTGTTGTTATGTCTTCCTGGCCGCCAGACGCTTGCTGGGGTTGTGGTGCCTGGGTTTGGCTTGCTTTCATTTGGTCTATCTCATGTTGATAGCTTGCCTTCATCTTTTCCATTTCTATTTGATTAGCTTGGTCTGCTGCCTGCATTTGTGAGTCTGCTCTAGCATTTGCACGATTCCTAGCTACGCCGGCCCCAATAGCCGCTGATGCCCATCTACCTCTCATATCTTATATGGAGCAAAGCAAGATAATAAACCTATCTATAGGGAAGTTTACTAAGTTCACTTCAGTCTCTGGCTAGAAGACTCCGCGCAAAACAGTTTATTACCTCTTTGGTAACAATTATGTTCGATAATCCGAATTCAATATCTATAATTTCCAAAAATTGGTAAACTACACATCACATACTTGATTCTAAATCTTCTAGACCACAAGGCATACTGAAGAAAAATTGCTTGCTTATTTGTTAGCCAGAAAGCAGCGTAATTAAGTATACCTAGGGATGATAATAATGAAAATACGTACTATACTGCTCGAGGAATTAGATTTGTACAGTTTGCATTATCATCGAAGGGAGTTATTTAGAATTTGATTTTTGCAATATTGCTTTCCTTAGTCTGTCAGCGTGATAATCAGAGATAATTTTTAAGAAACCAAGCTTGTCAGGAATCGAGATATTCTTGACTGATGTCTGATATTCGTACACTATTCTAGTAACTGATATACTTGACGAATCTAATGCATCGAGTATTATACTCCTAACTCTAGGAAGACTAGAATTTTTTATCTTATTATAAGGAACAATTCCAAGTGAAGCCATAACAAAGACATTAGGCATATCCTCTTGAACATCATCTTCAATATCCTCCCAGTCATCTAGTAAATCAAGTAGCGCCTGATTATAGTGGAGTACTAGAGAAATATTTTCAGTAAAGCTCGGAAGCGTCGCATCTAAAACCTTTGCATACACTATTGATGCATCAGAGGACTTGACCAGATTAAAATGTCTTATTTCCTTGTATGAAAAAGTATATCCCTCAAGTATGCGGCGTTTTATCACATTCTCAAAATTCCAAAATATCCAAAACTGTTTTAATGAAAAATCTATCGAATATTGCAGATGATCCTTATCTTTTGAATTCGCGAGTAGTTCATTTATCGCTTTAAGTACTTTTCTTGCTAGCAGTTTGTAAGTATTTTCCCCTAACTCAAAAAATTTGTCGTAAAGGAGAATGTATCTTGTTAGTAACCTCACCATCCTATGAATCCATAATGCTTGCTCGATATCACTTGTATCAAAGTAGGCAGCAACGAAATAACTTGGATCCTGTGCTTTTTCATCTATGTCCTTATACGCAGTCGAAATATGTAGGTCGTACTTCATTAATAACTTGCTCATAGAGATCATCTGCTTAATGAATGTCATTCTGTCAATAGGATAGATTATTTCTCTAGCAGCTATGGCAATTTTCTCTCTCAAAACGGCCTCTGCGTCAGAATCTTTGAAATTTGCAGTGTCAGTTGCCTTCATGCTTGATACCAAATTTGTAGACTCATTGAAATTATAAATATTATGAGATAGGGCAGGTGGAGGTCAATGATTTTTGAATACATGCATCTTTAAACTATGTCCTCTAATCTGATCAGGTGCTAATAATATTTAAGAGTGCTCAGATCCAAGCAATAATCTTATACTTCATGAGAAATTGAGCCCAAGTCTAATGAAAATAAAATGGTAAAGTGGTTGTTGAATCCACAATAGTATAAAGTCATATGAACATTTATCGCAAAGGCCTTCCGTTCCATGGGGTGAATAACCTTATGATCTTAGGAAATCCCTAGGTCAGAAACGCTTTAGATAATTACGTCAGCTAGACAAATTTCAAGAACAGATAATATTTGGAGATGTATGTATCTCTGATCGAATCTATGATCTTCATAGTTGATATCGTTAGTTCGTGTCATCTCAAAGAAAGCCTATATATGGATTCATAATACTAATGTCTGTATTTGGTATTCTCTGTGAGCAGACCAAAATTCATACGGCTGTGGCCATTTCAGATTGCAGTAGGCATTCTCTGCATAATGCTCTCTATAACTGTAATCCTTTCAGCAACGGGGAATGCAGTAGGAACCCTTACTTTTCTGTTCTTGGCAGGCGTTGGTATACTGATACTTGGAGCAGAGAGGTTAGCGAGCGGCCTTAGGGCGAAAGGTGTCAAAAGATCATCTCGTTTAATAAATATAGCAGTTGGGGTAGGTCTCATTATTTATATTGGATTAGGTTTTTTCTTTCCACAATTTGCTACAAAATGGCTTATCATTTTTCTCGCATTCGGTTTACTGGCTAATGGAATCATAAGGATATTCAGTGCTATAAAAAGGAACAAAGAAGAGTCATTTGATTTTTCTACGCTTGGGGCTGGAATACTAATCACAGGAATATCTTTATCAATTTTGGCCCTTCCACAGCTTGGTATTATACTCTTACTCATTATGACCGCCATAGCCCTAGTGGTAAGTGGTATACAAATTATTATTGCAGGTATTAAAGACAGAAATTCTCAAAAACATCAAAGAGATGTTCTCTTATCTCCGACCGACGCAGCTGATGAGCAAAGGGGTCCTGGACAAATTAGAAAAGCATTTTGGAAGAGCAGGTCGTGGTTCAGAGACGAACATGCAAGATACGTGCTTTTTAGAGGAGTAAACTTTGCTTCACGAAGCAAGCTTCCTCCCTACCTTCCCATAGCGCCGCTTGGAGCCACAGAGCTATCTCAATTCGATCTAAAGAAGGAAATTGAATCAGTAAGACCAGAATTAGATCTCATGAAAAAACTTGGGTTCAACATTGTGCGTCTATTATTTTCGTGGAAAGCAATAGAGCCAAGGCCAAACCCAAACTTAGAAGAACTGTTACCAGAAGGTATGCAATATCTTACACGAATGAAGGAGATAATTGACGAGCTATACGCAAGGAACATTTACGTATTTTTAGATTTTCACCAAGACATTGCAAATGAGGTATATGGCGGAGACGGCTTTCCTGATTGGGCACTTGCAATAGATGAAGTACATGAAAAGCCAAAAGCCGCGCAGCCTGACAAGAAATGGCAGATAAAATACATGATCAATAAATCCTTAAAACAAACATTCGTATCTTTTTGGCAGAATGACCTGACCAACCTAGAAGAGGATCTCAAGAACTATCCAGTTCGAACCCATCTTGAAAAAACTATTGGTCAGACAGCTCAATTCTTCAAGTCAATGAACAACGGCGCTGGACACCCAGCAGTATTGGGTATTGAACCATTCAATGATCCACATCCTAGTACATTACCGAAAAAGGATTTCGAGGCCAAGTTTCTTGTCGAGTTTTATTGCAACGTTAATTCAGAACTAGGAAAATCTGATAAAGATCTCTTCTTATTCATTGAACCTCGAGTAGATTGGACAGTCTTTTCAGCCGATGGCAGCATGCCAGTAACTTATGGAGCATCACCACTAGCCGTAAAGGAATCATTTAATTTAGACTTTATAAAAAAAGTCATGGTAGACAAGAAAATCGGTTATATGAAGTTAGTCACGTATCTTCCAGATGATCAGTCCTTAAATTCAAGCTTTGGTAATAACGGTATTTTGTCATTTCATTACTATGATGCAATAGCTGTAGCAAGCTCGTTTGTGAAAATTCCAGAATCCTTGTATACTTATCGAAGGCAGTTTCCTGACATCTTTGCCCAGCTGCGAGAAGCTGCCACGACACGTGGGCTAGTACCTTTTCTAACCGAATTTGGAGCCTTTCAGGAAGCTGAGGAGGTACGCGAATATTTGAATATACAATTTAATCAAATCGAAGCATTTCTTCTTAATGCGACTTTATGGAACTACGATCTTTATAGTACTGAAGAAGGTAAGGATAATTGGAATTTTGAGAATTATTCACTTCTAGGACCTAACAGAAAACCTCGGAATATAGATGTGGTTGCGCGTCCTTATCCTATGCGAAGCTCAGCAGAACCTTCATTATTATTCTTTGACGTCGATTCAAAATATGCTTCCATAATTTTAAAAGGGTCAGTAATAACTGACGAACCAACAGTTATCTATGTTCCCTATAACATTCATTACTCCCCTGAATTTACAGTTTGGGCTACAAGCAATGATCTAAAATGGGATAAAGAGAAACAGCTTTTGTATTGGTATCCCGCAAAAGATGAGCCATATAATCAATTAATATTAGGAAAAGATAACAAGCTTGATATCGACATACTGCCTGAACAATCAAAATCTTTAGTAGGTAAGAGTACATTCACGAGGACTTTTAGCTAATTGAAAAGAATGAATAACCCTTTGAGGTTTATGAATTACAGAATAGATTGGGACAAATCACCAAATATAATTAGTGCATAGATAAATAGCCTAATTAACCCAAGTCTATAAGGCTAAATCATGTCTTTAAAGGCTCCAAGACTGCAAGTTTTACAATATTTGCGAAGATGTTAGATAGTTATATAGCATAATCTCTCAATACAGATTAATACATTAATTTTCCAATTAGAAGAAACGCCAGCTTGTCCATTAGAGAAATAGATGATACGGATCAGGAACAAAATGACAGTATGAAAATTGAATATACCACGCGATAAGATTGGGAGAGCACAAGAAATAATCACCCGCTGGGTAAAGGTATAAATGTGCCCATCATCCAGTAAGGATATGCGACAGGAACACGTAACTCTACAAAATGTGGATGTTTCACGACTATATGAACAAATCAAAAAGTATATGCAAGGGCTCAAGTTGGACATAATCTCTGAAGATAAACTTGATAATTTCTGGGATATAAAGGCACATAAAGGAACCAAAGGTAGTGTCATTATCGGGAATGTAAGAGATGTTGAGGTAATGATAAGCGGCCCGGAAGGAAACTATGATTTGGTTTTGCGAACTGGTGCTTGGGGTAAAGACATAGTTGTTCCAGCAGTTATAGCTGGCGTTCTGACTGCCGGAGCAGGTGCTGTTATTGTAGGTGGAGTGTCAGCTTACAGAGCACATGCGTTTGAGAAAAATTTCTGGGATTTTATCAAGAAAACGTTGTCTGAAGTCGGAGATGCAAGTGCGTATATGTCAGAGCCAGTAATAATAACGCATTAAATCGGCAACGATTAGCGGTTCATTACTATATCAGGTATCGCATTTCATCACTGGGTTGTGGGCGGTCTCAACTTCCTACAACTCAGTTTTTCCTTAACCAAACTGACTGCTAATAAATTCTCTACCTGACAGAGTCAATGAATATCCATCTTCCTCATTCTTCCTTTCCAGCCATTTATTCTGAACAGCAAATTGAATACAAAATGAAACGAATTCTGTATCGTAAATATCTCCTCCTATGATGTACTTTGATATTTGTTCCACTGACATTCCATCGTCTGTTTTACTACAGACGAACGCTATGGACTTCATCATAGGTCGGAATGAAGCTGTCAGTTTATACAATAACCCTATAGATAGAGTCATTGTATATAACATTAATTCTAATCTTGAGGCAGGACCTTGAAAAACTGTTAAAATTTGAAAGTAAACAGCAAAATACTATCACGTTTTGAGTTTATTAGTTGACTAAGGCCCAGGAGGAGTACTGACTCGAGATCGGTACTATTCATTCCTAGTGCCTACTGCCAAATGAATATTCAAGGAACGTGTAAAAGGGATAGAGTATTAGACGATGCTTAACAAACAGCCGAACAAGTTAAAAGCAGAACAGAATTGGCCTCATATATAATTAGAAACACAAAGAGCGAGTGTAGTCATATTATCTATTTAAGTAATGAATTTTAAGATATAACGAATGGAAGATAATGATTTACAACCCAAAAGTGACGCGAGTAAGTACCCAGCACGACCAAAGTTTAAACCAACCAAGAAGTCATCTCATGATACTCACGACCATCTGACTAATATGTTAGAAGGATTGGAACACTCTTTGGGCAAACATACATATCTTTGCGGTAATTCGGATTGTGGTGCACTAATTATATTTCATAGCAATGAATCGAGACCAATAGTTTGTATCAGATGTGGGAGTGAGATCGACTGGGAAGGAAAATACATAAACAGAATTAAGGTTTGTCCTAAGTGTAATAAGGAATATGATATTAACTCAAATTACTGTGCATTTCACATTCCTCCTATTTCACTGTTTGAAAGAGAAGTAGAAAAGTAACGATATACTAGAGAAGAGAAAGAATATAGCGTTTCTGATTTTCGTTACGCTTATTTCTTGATTCGGGATCTATACCTTTCAACTAATACTTACATCACATGAAAGAAAAACACTGTAAAAGCAGTATCCTATCCCATTCAAGGTATAACTAGGATAGAACATTACTGTCTGCCATGTATATCAAAAATATTTGAGAAAACTAAATCTGCGGAAGAATATGGGA
>JBIOZE010000053.1:0-27838 GCA_044870745.1 Nitrososphaeraceae archaeon
AAGGGAATTCAGGTGTAGTTAATTCAGATTCAAATCGACTGTGAAGGCGTATTCCATATCTTTATTAGCTTTGTATGGAAGAATTCCCAACTGTGGCCCAAGGGTTCCGGTCCCAAGCACAACACCACAAGGGTTTTGACTTATATTATGACAAAGCGTGCTTAATATGATTAATGTGAATTCCTTTTTGCGTCCATCAATCTTGAATTCATATCATATTAAGTACACTATTTTTCCTTCATTAGCACTTATAATCATAGCTATTATTTCTGTTAACCCTAAAAACTGGGTTACTTCAGATGTGCATCATTTTTACTTTGAACTTATAGCTGTGGTATTATCGGCTATAGTTGGATTTTATTGCATAACAAGAGCATACACGTTGAACGAAAAATTTACACTTTTTGTTGGTGTAGGATTTCTCACTGTAACCGTCATAGACTTATTACATGCCGTCTTATCGTATAATGCTGCAGGCGATTCTGCTTTTCTTCGATATTTTATCCCCCAAACCTGGTTCGCCGGACGTACCTTTCTTGGAGGTATGCTAGTATACGCAGTAATTAAGTATTCTCCAACTAGCATATCCGAAAATCAATCACCTTCAGAGAGGCAAAGCCTTCACAAGAATGTCAATAAAAATTTGCAACATGTTATTGGTGAGAACGACGGTGAAAGACTACATGCTTCATTGTTATTATTCTCACTAGTCGTGTTTGCCATCCTGGCAATAAGCGTAGTTATAGTTTCATTTTTCTCCATATTTCCGATTATAGTAACAAGCTACTTTGTACATAGACCTTACGAAATTCCATCACTCGTCCTTTTTTCGTTAGCGTTAGCATATTTTTACAAAAAGAGATTGTATAAGGTAAATGATGTTTTCTATAAGGGATTACTAGGTGCATTAATAATTGATATTTTTGGTCAAGCTATAATGTCATTTTCTGGAATGAATTTTGATACTGCACATAATATATCTCACATCTTGAAAATTTGTAGCTTATTCGTTATAGTCAGTTCCCTTGCAATATCTAGCATACAGTATAACAAAATACTGAAGCAAAGAGAGAGGTTAATCTTGGACCAGTATGAGGAGCTAAAGGAGGCAGACAAAATGAAAGATGAGTTTATTAATATTGCAGCTCACGAACTAAGAACACCTATCCAACCTATATTAAGCATGGCTGATCTTCTCAAATCTAAATCAACGAACGAACAAGATCAAGAATTATTGAACATTACTATACGAAATGCAAAGAGGTTACAAGGACTTGCAGATAATATATTGGATGCAAGTAAGATAGAGAGTAGATCACTCGATTTAAAGTTGGGACTTTATGATCTTAATGACATCATAATAAATGTAATAAACGATCTTGTTTTAGATAAAAATTTCACTAACAAGAATGGTGTCAAGTTGAAGTACGAACCTGAAACTATCTATGTAAATGTGGATAAAGTGCGATTGTCCCAAGTAATATCAAACTTATTGAACAATGCAATAAAGAATACTTCTGAAGGGTCTATAACTGTAGAAGCCCAAAATATTGATAGTAAGGCAGTTGTAAGTGTAAGAGATACTGGAAAAGGAATTGATCCTGAACTGTACCCTAAACTTTTTACAAAGTTTGCCACCAAATCTCCAACTGGTGGAACTGGATTGGGTTTGTTTATTTCAAAAAGCATTATAGAGGCACACGGGGGAAAAATATGGGTCGAAAGTAACCCTAGTGGTTATGGTCTTGGAACAGTCTTTAAATTTACCTTACCACTAGATAAGTCCATGTCTACGAGCAACTCCACTAACTCTACCATCACATGAACTAAATAAGATAATCTACTTTCTCTTATGGGAAATGCGAGAGTGCAATTGCGAGTAGAGCAATGGATCATAAATCGGTGCATAATACATAATAATATGCTCTTGACTTAGAATAAGATTACAATTCCATGAAGAATCTCAACTGTTTATTATGTGCAACTTCCATTTTGTTGGTAGTTGCGGCAGGCTTTTTGTCAATGCATGGGCTATCCATAAACATAACTAATGCAGGATCATCTTCTCAATGGAATCTGGAACACATACATTCGGAGGAGAGCTATGTTCCTTTTGAGTTATACAGAATTGGAAAAGCAGAATCTACAATACCAATTAAGGACATTGTAGTTATCGAGCACCGGTCTGTCGGAACTACTGGAGCAAATTCTCAATACGACCTGGGTGGTCCCTGGAAAGTAAACATCACTACTGATAAAGGTAGTGTCGCAGGGTATGTAAACATAAGACAGAATGCCTCTGGAATCTACGTATATGCCAACGATCCTAACAACGCACGATGTGGAGATTATTCAACTGATCCTTCAATTTGGGGAACGGTTCGAGGCAACAGCATAAAAGGACATGCACATATATGTACTGTTACTGTGGATTTGAGATCGCAAGAATCAACTCAAGTCGTTGATGAGCGGCCTGCTAGTGTAGAAATATCGGAGAATCGAGATAAGATGAAAATGAATTTGACTTTAGGAAGCGGACAGTTTCTTTCTATAATTTTTGCTCGCTGATCCAAATGGGCTTACCAGAGAGTACTATTAAATCAGTATACACTGCAACTTATATGGAAGATTCTTAGCTTCGAACCGTTCAGAAATGAACAACTAAAAAGCTAAATACTCTTATTATCTATAACAATAAAGAGAGGATAGAATCTAGCTGGTAACACTAGACAGATAGGTTGATAATAACCCTATCCATTGACTCCTCTCATTTCCGCTCTCTGATATCTCCATGATTCACTAACGAGTGTCATATGGCAGTCAGAGTGAGTAGAATTGATGTATTTTGTCCAACTTGCCCAATAGCCACACGTAGAATAGTCTAAGGGAATCTTGGAATAGTAAAGATCCAACAAGTGCATATTAAATTGAGCGGGAACAAAAGTGGACAAAAATAAAGAAAGGGAAGTATGTCTATTGGCTTCGAAATTAAAGGTACTTCCGTGATTTCTGAATTAGGTCTAACTATTACCCGTTTTTCTCTAACATCTCTTCGGGCTCAATATAGCAATCCATAACCTCATAATCTGTCAGTGAACTGCCCAAATCTTCTGCAGCCTTCAAACAGTCTTGTTGCTCATCATTAGCATTGACGTAAACAGGCGAGGACTTGAAATCACTCCAGTCTATGTTGTCGTCATCACATTCCATATGGTCAACAGCTTTCGCGAAATCACGCAATGTATCATGCTTCTTGCAATTTTTTTCACTTGGATTGCTGTCGCCGTGGTCTGTGCCACTCCATTCATCAAAGTCTTCTTCAGCAATCGCGATGTTATTGTAGCTATAACCGGCTATTCCCAAAGTTGACGCGATACCAATGGTTAGAACCACAGTTAATACTCTCTCAATATGCATGAAAAAACTTCTAGAACTTGGTTATAATATATATATCTCTCTCATTTTTTATGGACATTATCGGCCCTTTAGTAAAATATTAAGAACCTTCTAATTGCAAACATATATTATTTGTAATTCTCTCTCTCATTAATTGCATTATGCTCAAAAAATCAAGTTACAATTGGCTAGAGATCCTACATGCGTCACCTTAATAGCTAGAATTTCGAAATTTCATAGATCCAACATGTGATTATCTAGCTCTCATTTTGTAAAATTGCGAATGTTCAGTGCGAGACAATTCAACATCTAAAAGAATGCCGGAGGCCAGCTTTGTTGGAATAACACAAGAATAGAACGTTACCCATATGCAGGACATTGGAATCCTACTAACTAAAGTGGCATTTTGAGGATCGACATTGACTTGACTTGACTAGTCTAGTCTAGACACATGGATTGCATGATCATCATTTCCAGAATATCTTCTAATTCCATTCAAACCTAAATGATTGACCTTCATGAATATTTCTTTTTGTCCACTTCGCCAAGTTTCTTTTAGTTGACGCTTGGTACAATTTTGACTGAGACCGAATTTTCTTGTAATCACCAGTTTCTAGACTAGATTCGTAGATTACCAGAGATTTGATTGAGAGGGGAAGATCGAAATAAACTGTAAACTTTTCACATCCTACAAGAAAGGTATTTTCAAAATATTTCTCAGGCTCTTCAACATCATACTCCAAGGTATAGTAACGCGAGCGCTCCCCTTTGGGTATTGGCTTATTGAATATCGTTGTAAACTCTTTTTGATAAGGTTTATCCACACTTATGCTTGATACTTTTAATGGTAATTTATTCTCATCATAGGTTACAATATTCAACTCATCAAAGCCCTTCCCTACATCAGTTGCTATGCCATGCAATACTTTATGAATAGGTTTTTCTGAAATATTTTCAATTTCGTACCTTCTTTTGTAATGCACCAGCATCTTTCTAACATCAATAATAGTAACATCTACCCTTATGTCTGGATAAATAGTTGTTTTTCTCAGCTTAGCTACTTCCCTCATCATCTTACTTCTTTGTACTGCACCGCGAGATGGAGGATGTGGGTTTCCAAAACCCGTACCGTAGATGGAGTAAACTAGAAGGCTCTGACCATGCTTGGTAGTGTAATCATGCAGGGGTTTTATTATTTTCTTGTACTCGTAAGATAGCTGTCTTAGATCTTCTGCCGTCCTTGCACTCATTAGTATGTGACCATCTTCCCCAATATCCATAATTCTTCTAGCAATAATAATGCCGGGGCCCCAAATGTTTCTATTATTAAGGATGTCATTCACGAGAAAAACCGGACCACTGTGTATTCCAATTCTTATTCGAATGCTTTCTGATGGAATCTTGCCTTTGTTATGTTTTGCAATTCCCTTGCTGAGCTCTATCGCAAGATGCAATGGAAGTTCAGGCCCTTGCGTGAAACCTATAACCATTCCATCACCAGTTGGTAGAACAAGCATAGCTTCTTTTGGGGTAGATAGGAAAGAAGGACACTCCGAAACGAGTTTATTAAGAATTTCAATCTTCATCATTTGATTCCGTGTAGGAACCCTTGGATCTGACAGACCGACTATGTCAACGAAGAAGAAATGCGCATGAACAAGTCCTAACTTCGTAGTCAGAGCCATTCTATGTCTGTATCTGTGAAGTACTTCGATATATTAGATATTGTCAATTTGTCCAAGCGCGTGTGCAATATTAATCAAATCTAGCCAAGTCACGGTAACACTTTCATGTATCAGGATTATTTGCCTATGCACTCCAGCTAATAATAGACTTCTGGATTAATAACCCAACTACCATTCACGCTGTAATTAGAGCGTCTAGTAAGGTGAGAGAATAATTTCAGGACGAGTCATGGTTTCTTTATGATGGCTGCAGTTCGACTGGCGGCACGACACCACCCACAGCAAATTTGGAGAAATGTTCGGTTTGTAATTTATAACTACATTCCACCATTGAAGTATCCAGGGACTGCGTTCTATTAATTTTCGCAGGCTGCCATTTCCCAGTTTGCTCATTGAATAGACCAGCAGCCATTTTTGGGCAGCCATCGTCAAGCTTTACTGAATTAATTGATTTTAATGCGCCAATAATAACTTCTGGAGAGGTGATGAAATTAGCAGGATCAGAAAAGTTTAGTTTACCTGTTTCATTGGGATCTGACCCCCCGTTTTGTTTTCCAACATAATCAATATTTAGGAAAAGGCTAGTCTTGAACTTTGAAGTGGGCCGTACATTCAATCCTTCAGGAATCTCTGGGGAAACGGCAAAACTAAAGCCGACAGACTCTCCTTCCTTGCCTAAATTGAACTTGATTTCTTTCGCTTTTGTAGAACTATTTTCAGGGTTTGCAATTTTATCAACTAGAATGGTAATAGGAGGGATGACGCGGTCTAGTACTGGAGTTAAGGTAAAAAAGCCATCCTTTTCCAAACCTGTATCGTTGTCAATAATCTGTCTTATGACAAATGTTGGGGGATTATAAACTACGGATTCATTTAAGCCTGAATCTGGGATCTGATATGTTGGAATCGCGTATTTGCTAAATAGTTCAGTTGCCGTTTCGTTATACATTGACGGCGTTGTAAAAACAACCTGCCTTTCTACGTTGTCGCTAATATTTCCTTGAGGCGTCATGATAAAGGAAGGTGGTAAACCCACTTCAGCTGTTAATGGGATATTCCCAATATGCGCCCCCATAGTTTTGAAGACCTCCTCCGTTGATTGATCAAGTCCAGGAGGGGGTACCTCCACTGGACCTTCAGATGATTTGTCTAAAGCTTGAACGACTACGAAAGACGATACAAGGGAGGTACCAAGAATCATGATGGCCACAAACAATGCTAGCAAAAAACAAAATTTCATATACAATTCTCTTAGCTTGTTGGTAGTTCTAGGTTTTAAATGTTAATTACATGATCCCTCAAATTTTTACTTGGATCAATTAGTTATGTCATGAACCGATGCGGCAAATCAAACCTGTCAAGCCCTTGGCAACACAATGAATTAACTTTGTTAAGGAACTATTAAAAAGGGTTTTCCTTTTCAGAGTAACTGTAAAGTAGAATGGCAAGGGAATCGGCCTCGTCTTATTCATCTAATATGCGGGGAGTTGCTTTGAGTATTCTTGTGATGGGAATAGCCATTGTGGTTATAATAATTGCTTACATTTCATTTGGGCACATCGGTCCAAAATTTTCGGCAGATCTTTTGGTCAAACAGCAGGCATCATTAAGGAGACAATATAACTTGCCTCCAAAACCTGTCATTACTAACGATACCGAATTGTTGATACCACCATCCCTAAGGAATATTGCCCAAAACGCAAGTTCCTGACAACTATCTCCAAGTATAACATGATATTTGGCCGACGAGGATTCTAGGAAAAGACATAAAAATCTTAAAAGTGATCTTAGGTTTGCTAAATAATGGAGGCGGCAGCGACTACTACTAATACTGACAGCAGCATCCCAAAGTGGCATATTTCGGGAGACTGGTTTGATGTTTGCAGTTGTGACATACCATGTCCTTGCATATTTGCACAAAGCCCTACCAATGGAGTTTGTGAAGGCATACTGGCTTATCATATTAAGAATGGAAATTATGGGCAAACTCAGCTTGCTGGATTGAATGTATTGGCTGTATCGTACTTTAAGGGCAATATTTGGAAAGGTGAGACCAAAGCAGATTTTGCAATCTATTTTGACGAGACAGCCAATGAAGATCAGCGAAACTCTTTGAGTATGATATTTTCAGGAAAGGCTGGCGGTTTCATGGCTGAATTTGCAAAAGTAATCGGTGAAGTTCGTGCAGTTAGTTATGCACCTATTAAAATTGGAGTTTCTGAAGATCTAGCTTGTTGGAATGCCGAGATACCGGGGAAAGTACTAGCAAGGGTCGAAGCCTTGTCTGGTCCAATGACTCCGCCAGGCAAGCGGGTACAGACCATTAACGCTCCTGGAAGTGAGGTAGGTCCTGGTACTGTCGCAACATGGGGCAAATCAATTACAGACGAAGTAAGCGCTCCTGAAGTTCGCTTTGAATGGAAGAGAAGTGGAAAATCCAGCAAACATATTCCGTTCGACTGGTCAGGACCTTAGAAGTTCGTAATTATTTTTGATTCTTTAACAATTGTGAATATTCCCAAATAGTCAGTCAATCTAGGGTTTTTTCAAATTAATGCAATCAACTTATTGCAGTTCTAATGTAAGGTATTTCTATCTTGCAAAACTTGAACAGAAATGTTAACTTGCTTATTACGGACATCTGTTAACCATGTTGAAATTGAGGTAATTTTTCGGCTAAAGCTACATTTCATTTACTAAAAACCTCTATATTCTCTGCCGCAAATTGTTTGAAAGTGATAGGTCTCTTTCCTGTCACTTGTTGTATTATATTGGTAACCGTAGAAAAATTTCCTTCACTTGTAAACTTGTATGAATAAACCAAATAATCTATCACATTTGAAGGCATCCCTATTTCTTTCAATCTTTGGCGGGTGTCTATTTCTGAAATACTCACATAAGTTATTTTTCTGCATGTTACCTCTGACAGTATCTGTGCTACCTCATGACAAGTAAGAGTTTCGGGGCCGGTTACTGTGTATGCTTTTGCATCGTGTCCTTCGCCAATTAGCGATTCTACCGCAACTGAAGCAACATCGCGAATATCTACAAAGCTAATTTTGGCGTCACCTAGTGGCAAATAAAATGCATTATGATCTCGTATGCTTTGTGAGTAGAAATTAACAAAATTTTGCATAAAGTAGTTTGGACGCAAATGCGTATACGAGATTCCTGAAGCCTCAACAACTTTTTCAACATCACGGTGCAATCTACCTCCAATAGTCATGAGTCCAGAATCAGCACCCATTACGGACAAATTGACAATCCGTTTAACACCTGCTTTGCTGGCTTCATTTACAAAATTTGAAATAATATTGACTGTATCGTGCAAATCCGGTGTTAACAGAAAAAGCTTTTCTATTCCTACTAACGATATGTTTATAGTTTCAGGCTTGTCATTATCTATTTGCACTATTTCAACTCCAGGTAAATTTAACTTGCAAGCTTTGGCCGGATCATGATAGGCAGCACTGAAGTTTACTTTCCTTCGAAACAGTTCATGTACAATATGGCTTCCTATTGTACCGGTAGCCCCTGTAACTAATATTCTGCCCCGAACCATAGTAACATGATCACCATATACCTTCCTTCAATAAGTTGACTACTAGTTATTAAATAACAATAGTGTCATCTGTAACTATATCAGATGTTTTTTTCATTCACTTTTGCAGGTGTTCTATCTCTGAATATTATGAACACGCATAAGATTACGAAGATTATTTGAGCAGCTTCTATTGCTACATCAAGTGGGCTAATTGGGTATCCACTTCCTGGGACTGCAACAAAGTACATTATGATCAAGATAACCGTTCCACCTATTCCGACATAAAACCAGGGCTTACTCCACTTTTTAATAGTCGGGATTACCCAAAAAATCTGAGCTAAACCTGAAACTAGAAAGAATATGGTAACGTCTATGGTCATTTGCGTAAAAAACATCGGGATTAGTGCAAGATGAAGTATGCCTGCTATGAAAGTGCATGCAGCAGCTACGTAGTAAAATAATCTCATGTTTGTCAATGGCTTACCCCGCATATGTCTTCCATTAGGTGTTAGGAGTATATGGTAGCACTGTATATTAATAACGGCTTTTTACTTTTTTTCTTGCTTGCTTTTGACATTCTATTTCACCGCACTCGCCGCTAATTGCAATGTCAGTAGCCGCTAGTCCGGCTAAAATCCCCCATGACAAAACCAGTTGTTGGAGTAACAAGATTCATGAACTTTTGATAGAGAGAACTCATACTCTCATCTTTTTTACATTTTTCGCAGCACTCTTCTAAATGCTTGCGATTCTTGTAAGACAGTATCTCAACCCAAACTTCTTCGTCTTGATTGGCTGAGACAACCTTGGCTATGTTTGAAATACCATCCATTGGACTCTCAAAATTATCGAGGTGAAAGACCTCATAACGAGGTGAATCACCAAGTTTCGTAAACAAGTCCCTAAATTCCTTCTGTAAGTTTACCATTGCATCATGATCCTTTTTGGGGTTCCGATAAACAAAGAGCTGCATTTGAGTTCCCAATTCTTTCTCAAATCTTTCTTCATGTTGTATTTCCATTATGCAAAGTCACTTCATTTCATTAGTTGGCGAAACTATATTAATTGATAAGTAACTTATTGGTAACTAGGTGAAGCAGAGGTAAGTTTTCCCACCGATGTAGAATTAGGGATAAGCTAAAATTAATTCAATAAGTCGTGTTTCATTTCATTTTACCATGATTTGACTTGACGTACCTGAATTGACAGGATTACTTAGCTTACCAAGTAATCTATAGTTATCTTCAAAGAACATACAGTCATTTGATTATTATCTGTACCTCATTTATTATTCATTTACAATTAATATTCAAATAAAATTTGTGCAGCATATTGAAAAGAAGAAGAAGATCTTTGCCTATTTTGTTTGATAGGGACTATGCATACATACTGTTCATTAATGTAGTAAGTATTTAGAATTTAGAATGAGAGAGTGATCTAACTCGTATGCAGTATTTCACAATTCACAGCCATGTCCCCATCAGTACTTGTATTTATCCAAGCTTCATCTTCGCCGGGGCCGCAATCTATCTTATCCTTATAGCCATCTGGATCCGTATTTTTGTTAGCGTTACTAGAAATAAGGTCGCTGCCTTCAAACCCGACCAATACATCTCCAAGCGCACGTCCTACTATCTCGTCATTACCGGATCCACCATCAATATAGTCATCATTAACTCCACCACATAAGTCCTCATTGTTGAAACTGCCAAGCATCATGTGGCGACCAGTTCCTTCGAGCTTAATAATCGCGTCTAATCCCATAGATATTTCATTAGCTGATTTTTGTCTTTCATGAAATGAATCATAAGCACCTACGAATGCTATGTTTGTCTTCAAATATCGTAATGTTTCAGCTACTTGTATTGTGTCAGAAAGGGAATTTTCTCTTTCAGAAGAGCATAGCATGGTGTTAGCCTGTGCATAATGCGGAACAAAAGTCACGATAGCGAGAATCAATATTATTAAAAGAACTGAGACACGTAGAAAAAACACTCCGTTAAATCCCATAGCATTATTGCCGAATTAGGATTCATATGACTTATCCATATACATCACTTAGAAGAAAGTCCTTGATAATAGCTCATATTGAAAAATATGTGACAGCGAGCTCTACTGACTCTTAGATTTGATAGACGAGATGAAATTAAGGCGCCCTGCATAATTTGTGCGGAAACGGCTAGCGTAAACGTTGTGTATATAGATCACGTAGTTTTAGGGGATAACTGTTATATAATTATCAATGTAAACCAACTATGAGAAAAATGATCAGTAAGATGCGTTGTGAATCATGCAATATGAGAACAGACTCGCTCAACTATTGGTTTGATAAGCTCTTATGCAAGACATGCTATAACGTGCCCAGGTCAAATCCACAGACGATATTGGTAAGTAATCTCCAAGACTGAAGGGGTCTAATTATAGATAGTCTAGTTAGTGCTATCAAACATTCAGCGAGATACATCTTGCCTATTGCTCTGTCTTATTTATTGATGGGGCCATCACTAGCGAGGTTCTGATCAGGAGAAGTTTACCTTTCCGCTCTGTCGATGTGTTCCCATAATGCAAACGCATTATTTTCAGTATCCATGCACACAGCAAAATAACCATAACCTGAAATTTCTGTTTTTGGCATTACGACCTTGCCTCCCAATTCGTTAACCTTCGTTGAGTAATCATCAATTGAATCTACCCCTATGTAATTCAAGTTGGGCTGCTTAGGATCTTGTCTTTTCATTATACCTCCTCCAAGAGAGGACTTATCGTTGCTGACTCCCGAGGTCGAAATCATCCAATAATCCATCGAAGCCCCATCTTTTTTCACTTCTGCTTTCTCTATTTTCCATCCAAACAAGGTAGAATAGAATTTTCTTGCACGGTCTACATCATCTGCTGGGATTTCAAAATGTACAATAGTTGGATTCTTTATTTCCTCATTCACTTCTGTAGAATTACTTTCCATTTTTTCTTATTCACCTACTTCCTTCAAACCTGTCCTAAAAGCTAAGGTGACTAAACCACCCTTCTACACATGACCCCGGTGAAATGAGATCCATAAACTGCTTCCCCAATTTGCCTGCATTTTCGTCCTCTTGCATCTTTGCACCCACGTCATCAAGATGTTTTTTATCTCTATAAAACTGCAATTCTAGCCATACTTCTTCGTCTTTATTAGCAGATACTGTTCTGGCTATATTTGTAAATCCTATTTTTTCAGCCATTTCGTTCTGTTCGCTCAAGTTCGAATTTCCTTCGAGCTGAAAAATCTCCTGTCGTACGCCGATGTTTTTAAATAGTTCATTTGCTGGTTTCCCAAGTTCAATCATAGCATCATGATTCCTATTTGGTGTTCGCCAGACGAAAAGTCGGGTCAAACTTCCCATTTCATTGTTCATTTTACTTTCACTATTACTATATGACGAAAAAATACTATATTAAGTGGTAAGTAACCGTACGGTAATCAAGTGAAGGCAAGGTAAGTGTTGCGTATGAGGTCAGATAAGAAGCTCTGATTCATTATGAAACAATTTGCAGGTACCGCTGCGGCGTTAATTCAAGTCTACCCACTTGTAAGTCTATATGATAGCTAGAACAGTTACAATAACGTTCACATTGAAGGTAACTAAGAAAGTTAAGGCAATTTGCCAATTAATCCAAGCTTCTTCATACTACGAAAATTTAGTATTTCAAGACAAACTAGATCTTTCTAGCTGGGTCTTTCAGACTAGGTTTGGACTAATGCTTTTCATGACTCATGATAGTTACTAAAGCTGCATTCTTTGCAGCAAACTCGGCTCGCCTCTTGGAAGAATTGTCAGTTCCTATGATTATGACATCTTCTTCTTGTGGATGGAGATTTTCAATTAATTGCTTTGATAATTCGTCCTCATTTTTCAAGGCATCATAATTAGTTTGTGGGATGAGAAATTTATTGTTCTGGTATAACAGAGTGGTTGCGCCAGATGCGCCCATCTTGATTGCAGCATCTCGTTGTTCAATTCCTGATTTAATTGCAGACCTCATTTGCTTTACAAGAATAGCATAGTTGTGTTTTCCCAAAGTAATAGTACATTTGGAAAGACTTGTTTCAAATGGCATTGAAGATTGGAGCTCTGAAAAGAATGAATTCCCTTTTCTAGTCATCTTGGTTCCTGCCTTAGTAGATTCTATCAGATCCTGTGTCTTCAAGTGCCTGATCAAAGTCTTAACAGTTCCTTCCCCAATTTCTAGTTCTTTACAAAGGAACTCTCTGCTGACATGACCATTCTCTTCAATTAGTTGCAATGTCTTGAAAACATGCACTGTATCATATGAAAGCATTCGACTGGGCCCAAATCTCTTTGCTACCCTTTGGAGTGTTTTAACATATGTGTGCATTAGAAATGTATTAACCCTATTGCAAATTTATGTGTATTATAGGCCTTTCTTATTGCCTCCATTCAATTAGATTTTATAAGGTTGGATAAACCATCCGATGATTTAAATACTACAGCTAATACTAGTAGTAAGATGTCAATTCTCAAACAAATTGTCAGAGAAGCACCAAGCGTTCCTCGTATAGCAGTTGGAATTCTGGTTGCGATTTTGGTTTTTACAATTTTCATTGTAGGTTATGATCAAGGCCACCTATTCAGCATAGTTCAAGGTCAAGAAGCATTTGATGGGATGTGGCTACATGAATTTACCCACGATATGCGTCATGCTGCCGGCTTTCCGTGTCATTAGCCCTCATTAATCATGTGAAAAGTTTTGAAAGCGTTAGCTTTACTAGCAATCACAATATTTTCTGGCGCAGTTGCAGGTACAATTCTTGCGATTATTAATCTAGGCTTGGTCGAACCATACATAGACCAAGCAATAGCAATTGAAGTTCAGAATTCTATCGCTTCAGGTGAAAAAGTAGATCTGGTAGAAATTGCCGACTATCGAGTCTGGCAAAAAAGTGGTGCAATTGCTGCTGGAGCTGTATATGGTATAGCATTATCAGCATTATTTGGTATTGTCTTTGCGTACGGAAGAAAGTCATTACCAGGTGATAATAGCAAAAAGAAAGCACTCTTCTTAGCTGGAGTCTTATGGTTTGTTCTGTATTTGATGGTAGCTATCAAGTATCCTGCAAATCCACCGGCTGTAGGTGATCCAGAAACGATCTATTACCGCGAAGCCTTGTACATAGCATACCTTGCTATTTCAGGTATTACGGCATTGGTGTTGGCACTTGTGTGGAACAGAGTTCAATTGAAATCAAAGAAAATTGTCCTTCCATTAATCTACGCAGGTATAATGATAGCGGCATATATTGGAATGCCTTCAAATCCTGATGAGATAAGCATCTCTATGGAATTAATTCAAACATTTAGAATTTTGACTGCTTTTACCATTGGTATCTTCTGGGGAATCTTGGGCATATTATTTGGCTCTCTATGGGATAGATTCATTCCCCGACAAGAAGCGAGGATGGCAACATTATGATAGTCAAGTAAGAACATTTCTATCTATACACCGGGTAGTTCATTGATTTACAAAGTTTACTGATCTACTTGCTACTGATTAGAAGATAATGTGTGATAATTGCAAGAGAAAGTTTATACTTCATCCCCATTGGATTTACTAGACTATTGAACTATTAAATGCAATAACCAAATCTTGAACTATCCGACTTTGAAATAAGACATATAGTCCCAATAATGAGAACAGAATGAAATCAAGTTATTTTCTGAACGATCTAACAGTCAATGGCGGCTTTAGACTGAGCTATATTGATATACTCGTTCTGCCGAAATATGCTTTGACTTGTGGTCTATACATGTAGTAAAGTATTACGCCGTTGATAATTAAGCCGAATATATGTTCATATCTTCCGCTTGCTATTTGTGTTATGTTTACGATTGCCATTATTATCGTAATTATTATCGTAATAATCCAAGCCCAACCTTTACCTGTAATCAAACCCCATGCAATGAAAAGACCTGCAATTCCTAGTGCTAATGCGACTGAGCTGCCAGCTACAATTACTCCACCTGCTATTCCTAATTCAGCGCCTATAATTCCTCCAGCTGCTATACCAGCAATACCACCAAGTATGAGGAAAATTCCTTCAATAATCATTAGAATTGCCACAATTGTAACTCCGAACGGTCTGCTTCTTCCAGTTTGCATGTTAATTTTCTGTTACAACAAGTCCGTGCAACTCTTATTTATGCTTATGCCATGTTACCAGAGGTTGGCCAAGTATTTTATAGGACTTTTGAAGGCGATGTTATCTCTAGAAGTGAGGAACAAAAATCTCTCAGAAGTAATTTCCTTACAAGATACTAGATACAATGTACATATTATTTAGGTTGTAAAAGCAAGTATCATTTTAGGCAACGCACAGTCAAGCAAGGACTCATGCTAGAGATTAATTCTAATCCTTGAGAGCCTTTGTGTCATGAGAGTAAAGTATGGAAAATAATTTAAGTTAGAGGATCGTACTTCGTCGTGGTAGCAGATAGCATTGGAAAGAAGGCGTCCAAGGGGAATCGTAATCATAGCCATTCTAATGATTATAAGTGGAATTATATCTGTAATTATAGGATTATCATCCCTTGTATTTGGCCTGGCGCTAAGTGGAGTAAGTGAATTAGAGCTCCCCGGTTTTGCTGCAATATTCATAGGTGTTGGGGCGTTTACACTAGCTCTAGGCATTGCCACTCTCATAATATCCTGGGGTCTTCTGAAAGGAAAGGGATGGGCATGGTTGTTGACTGTGGTAATATCTATAATCTCAATAATTGGAAGCATTGTTTCAATGGCCTCTGGAAGCATCTGGCACATTATCCTATTGATAATATACGGAGCTATCGTGTACTACATGTTTAGGCCAGATGTTAAGGCGTACTTTGGTAGAGCAACAATTCCAAAGTAACCTTGAGGTCCTCTTATCTTTCCACCTTCAGAAATAATCTATCATCTCAATAGTCTGTTGACTTCAACTTGAAGTTGCCAGGATAATGAGTACTAAAAGGATACCAAAAATACAGATAATTGTACTGAAGCAAAGAAATAATATTTGTATAACAAAACTATGGAGAGATCATGTAGTACCCACACGGGCGGATATGATAATAATATTTGAAGCCAAGGGAAGAATTTGGTTATTCTCTAATACCTTAGAAGGTAGGACAATTTTGAGCGTCGAATCACTTGTTGTGCATGTTATTTGATTAATTCTTACAAGTTCGTTTCGTGTATTGCTTATTACATACAATAAATATCGTCTATTATCAGTATTTACAACTTTGTATCATTTTAAGAATTGCTTGGCAGAGCTATTAGCTGCGAACACAGTATTTCCAAATAGAGGAAACATGATTTTCTAAACTGAACGACGCCGATGAGTTGCTATTTATTGGCAACCTAACTAAAAATGCTTAATAGGTACAGAGTGCATAATATGGTATGGGACTAATTGAAATGATTGAATTGGCATCATTGCGTTTTGTGCCTGCTTACGGTGCCTTGCAACTAAGATTGCTTGAAATATGTGAACGAAGTAATTTTGACAAATTAACTCACTTGAGAGGGAACAAGGAGGCGTCATAAGCTGAAGACCTTACAATACGTAAATTCATTCACAAATTCTTCAGAAAAAGTGAAATATTGTTTGCTTTGTGGGAATATCGCGACAAAGCTAGCCTGTTTTCAAGTCGAAGGTGCTACACTCATAGAAAGATATTGTGAGAGTTGCGCCAAGACTATTACGTAGAATATCCGATTCAGAAAAATCGATTTCTATAAAGCATTTATTTCTAAATTTAATAATAGTAAATTAGTATAAGTGCGAGTACCAATTATGGTATGAGTACTAGTAGTAAAGTTACTATTGAAATGGTTCATATCATAATTGTTTATTAAGGCTGCAAGAATTGTAGAAATACCTACTTTGGTAATTGCAATGATTCGCAATAGTATTTTTACTACTAAAGATAAACAATCGCAAGCATTTGAAATTTAGTGTAGTGTGGCGCAATAGAGAAGAATGCAAAAGGCTTACTAGAAAATAGCAAGCTGGAAGAAATCAAGTATGCGAATAGTCCCTTAGTCAAATCATAGTATCGCAGACCAGAGCAATGTTATTTGGCCTGCTCGGTTGAAGAGCCGATCATTACTTTTGCTAGCATTTCAACATGCTGAAACATGATAGTTAAACTGAAATTCTTGGTTTTAACTGAAATTAAGACTCCCAAATATTGAATAGATCAAATAACTGAATGGGCATTGCTAGTTATGTTGGCAATAAGATCAGCTGGTCCAACAGGACCTTGATCTCATACGAACATCAACCAAATGGTAGATTCTTCTTCGTAGAAGACAAAAACCATATACCTAAGACAGAAGTAATGAGAACGAACGCAAGGGTCAACGCCGTCGTCTTTGGAAGCGTTCGGGTTTTTTCTGTCCGGCAGGACGATGCTTTTCAAACCTTTTAACATAGTTACTCATATTTCGAACCTTTGATATGGGACTTGACCTTGGTTTTCCCTCGATTTTTGGAGTCTGGCCACGTACTTTTCCAGCTTTTGTTAACGATCCGTGTGTCGGCATGTTATTCCCTTTACTTTATCATAATAAATCTTTTCCTAATTAGTCTCTCACAAGATCTAGGCTGCTACCTTCTGTTAATATTACAATAATAAATTTCTAAATGCTAACTTTCATGCAGCTGCATCAAGCACTCTTGTACACGCCTAGTTGTTTTAGAACCTGTATTACGACAGGAATTTCTGTATCAAGCTGCATTGCAATAAACTCTTCGGAGATTCCTGAAATGTAGAGATTCCTGATTACTTCTTTTTTCTCCTCACTAATATTTTCGAGGCTTGCCATCTATGTGTCCACGTACAACAAAGCAAAGAGGAACTTTAATGTTTGCATATTTGACCTCACGAGTTTGATTCAGCTAAATCCAATATGATGACGCAAGACAAGGCGCTGCCAGGTTAATAGACTTAAATTCTAATGCTATATACTACATGACAACCAAGAAGATTCCTCGGAGATTGGTATTGTAAGGCACATTGTCCATATTATAAAAAAATTCGAAGGTAATAGAGGGACTAAATAGGGCAGGGTTTTAAGTTACTTCTCTAAAATGTTAGGGTATCTGGCATTGCCTTTCTGAGATCTTCAATAATATTACCTAAAACAACTAAATCTACTGTTCGCAGTTTCCACTGTTCTAGAACGTCTTGTTTTTCTCGTCTAATCATACTTGCGAGCTTGACAAATAAAATGAGCCTTGAACGAACTCGCGTTCCGTAATCGTCAATTTGTGAACTCACTGAGGTCTATGATAGGTGCGAAAATGATTATCGAGCTCAGAATTGCTATAAACAATGGCACCGCATTGATTGCACTTAAATTTACGCTCAAACATTGATATTGATCATGCAGTGTACTTATTAAGACTTTTCTAGTTCTCTTTCAGTAACATCCTTTCTCTTTAGATCAGACTTGATTTGCTAGGGGGTAAAAAAATACTTGACCCTTCTACCTTACTGTAACACATTTGGCCAAGTTACGTGGATAGTCCGGATTTGCATTGTTATAAAGTGCTAGATGGTATGCAAGGATTTGTAATGGTATCACTTCAAGCAACGGCAGCAATGATTCCCTGATATGTGGCAGAGGTATGCAGTAATCATATATCGGGTTAGGCTTGTTTGTTATGCCAATTAGCTTAGCTCCTCTAGATTTTACTACGTGTGCATTAGAAAGAGTATCAGTGTATGTGGAATCATCGGGATTCAAAATTATGACGACGCTGTTCTTGTCAATTAGTGCCAGTGGACCGTGTTTCAGCTCTCCCGCTGCTATACCTTCTGCATGAATATATGCGAGTTCTTTGATTTTAAGAGCACCTTCAAGGCATATAGGGAAGTGACTGGAACGACCAAGTATGTATATATCCTTTGCGTCTTTAATTTGGGCCGCGAGCTCCGCAATTTTCTGTTCAAGCTCCAAACTTTTTGCGATAGCATCTGAGAGCTGTGCTCTATCTGCTGAAATACCAGTCAAGTTTCCTCCCAGAGCATCAGTTAGACTGTACAAAATTGATAATTGGCTGGTAAAGCTCTTCGTAGCCGCAACTCCTATTTCAGGGCCGCATTTGACCTCAAGATAACAATCGCTTAATCTAGCAAGAGAGGATGTAGTTACATTTACGATTGAAAGCACTTTAGCACCCTTTTCTCTAGCTGCCTTAACTGACTGGAGTACATCTGCAGTTTCGCCACTTTGGGAAATGGCAATTAGCACAGAATTTTCATCTAGTGCGTCCGAAGAATATTGAAATTCGCTCGACATAACAGTTTCTATTCTAAGCTTTGAGAATTTAGAAAGTATGTGTTTTGCAAGCAATGCTGAATTATAACTAGTCCCACTACCAGTGATGAATACATCCTTTGCTTTGGTAAGCACTTTACAGAAGGTATCCATGCTTTCTTGATTTTGTTGCATACTTTTGAAGATAGTATAGAGCTGTTCATGAATTTCCTTCAGAGTAAAGTATGCGTATTTTCCTTTATCAGTTTCTGCTAGTTCCCATGCAACTTGGGTTGCAGTTCGCTCTACATTTCTGCCATCAAAATCCACTATAGAAAGTTTGTCTCCCTCTAGCAAAACTATATCTCTATTGTCCAAGAAAATAGCACGATCAGTATAATCCAGGAAACCCAATACATCACTAGAAATGAAATAGCCTTCTTTTGCTATTCCGACTATAAGTGGTTCATCATATCTGGCAGCGCATAACGTCGAATTATCGAACATCGCTACAAAGGCAAATGAACCCTTGAGCCTATTACATGTATTTAACATAGCGCCCTTAACGTCATTGCTTATAGAAAAATAGTGTTCTAAAAGGTGTGCAATAACTTCACTATCTGTTTCGCTCTTAAATTCATGGCCTTCTTTAAGAAGCTCCTGCTTCAGCTCTTGATGGTTTTCGATAATGCCATTATGGACTATTGCTAATTTGGTACTGCAACCAGAATGAGGATGAGCATTAGCATCAATTATTCCGCCATGGGTTGCCCATCTAGTGTGGCCAATACCCAATCGACCTGCCATATCTTTCAATCCATATGACTTGTCTACTTCAGAAACTTTGCCTGTCCCTTTTCTGATTAACAATTTTCCACTGCTTAGAGTCGCTATACCGACGCTGTCATACCCTCTATATTCCATTTTCTGAAGTCCCCCTACCAATAATGGAGCAACCTTTTCTATGCCAGAATAACCAATTATAGAACACATATCTCGCAGCTCCCATGCACTGAATTACAGGTCAAAATGGATTCAAAATTAGGGTACACACCCAACCAACCAAGTTTATTCATTTTCAATTATATCAGCCATTTTACTTACTTGTATTAGTTAAACAAATGGCATGAATATGACAAATTTTAACTCATTTTAGGACAATTTGTGGAAGCTTGGTTACTGTAATGAGAATTGTAGTACAATTACCAGGAACATGACTCATTAGTTTTCTTTCTACAAATCTTTAATCCCTAGATTAGCGGGCCAATTGAATTTAAATTTCTAAATTAGTATATTCTAGATCCCAATGATGTTTCAGATTATAACATTAGGCCATTGTTTTCAAAGTCATTGTAAATGACTAGTGCAGAGTAGTTGACTTTTACTGGCTGATGATCAGAAGGCATATTTCCGTAGGATATCTAATTATTGGCAAACACGCCTCTTTAAGTGAACCTACATTAATAGTAACAGTTTTTCCGACCTGCCTTAGAAATTAGGAGCGGTAGGAGTGGCTGTAAACACCAACATATATAGACAGTTTAGGTTAACGTTCTTGTAAGTAATTCCAGTTGTCATATAATAGAATTCCAAGGCTCCCGCGAGTTAACGGAGCAAGAATTGCTCTTGTGGTCATACCCCTGATCATAGTAATATTTGTAATGTTTCAATCAGTTGTGATCGTTGAGGCAGGACATAGGGGGGTTGTTCTTTACCTAGGTGCAGTCGAAAATCGCGTTCTTCCGGAAGGTGTCCATTTTGTCATCCCATTTGTCGAGAAAGTAGTTCAAATGGAGGTCAGAACGCAGAAATTCCAAGCAGAATCATCGGCTGCTTCCAACGATTTGCAAGAGGTTGAGACGGTTATCGCTTTAAACTATAGGCTTGACCCCAATCAAGTCAATAAGGTGTATCAGCTATTAGGTGTAAACTACGCAGATCGTATTATTTCTCCTACAATACAAGAATCAGTTAAAGCAAGCATAGCTAAATTCAATGCAGAGGAACTAATTACAAAGAGAGAAACTGCCAAGGACGTAATTGCTCAAGCCATACGAAGCACTTTAACTTCGAATGATATTTTGGTTGAAAATGTATTCATTACAGACTTTAAATTTTCTGAAGCATTTGCTACGCAAATAGAGCAAAAAGTAGTCGCTCTGCAAAAATATCTTACAGAGCAGAATAACTTGAGATCAGTACAAGTCGTGGCAAATCAGACTGTCGTTCAGGCTGAAGCTACAGCTAGATCAAACGTAGCCAAGGCCGACGGAGAAGCTCAGGCCATTGAGGTAATCTCAAGTCAATTGAAATCAAGTCCAGAATATCTACAATGGCAGTCCATCAACAGGTGGAATGGTCAGCTACCCTACGCTACGGGAAATAATGCAGTACCTTTTTTCCAGCTCCCATCACCACAAAGTCAATCAGCAAACCAGACAAATGAGGCACTAGGAGCTAAGGGTCAGATTAGCAGGTAGTGATTAATAGATACGTACAAGATTAAGAGTGCCACTAAGCTCAGACCCAGTCGATCTATAATTATCGAATAGCGGCTAACTCAATTTTTGGACGCCCTTTACGTCATATTGAGTGCCCAAAAAAAAGTCTCGGGAGTATCTCTATAGTAGTTCTTTCATTAAATGAAAGGACTAATTCACTTAAGGGGCATGCGAATCTTGCTTGGAGATTTCTTTTTCAAATTAGCAAGAAGATTATTTGGTGAAGGTCGGATCATGCCACAAAGCTGTCATTTAACAATAAACGGTTTCTGGAATAGTCTACCTCTATAGAAATTATAACTGGACTCGAAATTGATTCCTTTGCTTTTTCTAATACCTTAGAAAATTCGTCAGTAGATTTAACATTATATCCTATTGCTCCAAAACTCTCTGCAAGTTTAGCGAAATTGGGATTGCTGAATTTTGTAAATGCACTCTTGCCGAACTCATTTATTTGTTTGAAAGATATCATTCCATAATCATAATCACACCAAATAACTACAATCAGTGGTAATTGTAATCTTACTGCAGTCTCTATTTCTTGAACATTCATTAAGAATCCGCCATCACCACACATTGCAACAATTTTTTGACTTGGATGTACGAGTTGAGCTGTTATCGCTGCAGGCAGTGCGAATCCCATAGAACAAAAACCATTGGGAACTAAACAGGTGTTTGGAGCATATGTATTGTATATTTTTGCAATCCAAAGTTTGTGAGCCCCGACATCGGATATAACTATATCAGTTTCATCTAGTGCATTTCTCACATCCAGAACTAACTTTTCGGGTTTTATCGGATAAGAATAATCATTCTTATATCTCGCTAATCTCCAGACTATTTCTTTTTTGATTGTTTTGAATAATTCTAAAGAAGAAGGTTGAGTATTTACTTGTCGGTCCTCTTCTTGTCCTTTCTTCTTGTCCTGATTTCTAATCCTTTCAATTTCTTCTAAGACAGCTTCTATTGTATATTCAATATCTGCGGCGATTTCTATAGTCGGAGGATAGTATGTATCGGATTCGGCAGGTGTAAAGTCAACATGAATAATTTTCTTATCCAAAGCACCGTTCCAATGCTTGGGACTATATTCAACAAGATCGTATCCTATTGCAACTACTAAATCGGCTTCTTTCATCGCAATCAAAGCATGATCTGCTTCTCTAATCCCTATAGTACTTAGGTGTCGGTCAGATTTGTCTGATATGACTCCTTTTGCCATAAAAGTATTCATAGAAAATATCGCTGTTTTTTCTATAAATTTTCTTATAGCCAAGCTTGCTCTGCCCCTTATACAGCCATTTCCGACCAATAACATGGGCGTTTTTGAAGCTAGTAGTAATTCAGCTGCTTTCTCAATTAGATCTTTGTTTGGTCTCGACCTAAACACTTGCTGAGTTCCTATTGGTCTTATGTCAGATTGCATCACTGCTATATCTTGCGGCAATTCGATATGCACTGCACCAGCCTTTTCCTCCAATGCGATTTTGAACGCTCTCCTAATAATTTCAGGAATACTGTCAGCATTACGTATAGACCACCCCCATTTCGTTATTGGTTTAAACATAGTTACAGCATCCATGTTCTGATGCGCTTCTTTATGTAGGGAATCAGTATCAGTCTGGCCTGTTATCGCTAAAATTGGAGATCTATCCATATTTGCATTAGCTACTCCGGTTGTAAGATTTGTTGCCCCCGGTCCCAACGTCGAAAGACAAACTCCCACCTTTTGAGTTAGCCGACCGTACATATCCGCCATAAAGGCGGCGCCTTGTTCATGTCTTACTAAAATGAATTTGATATTTGAATTTAGAAGCGATATCATCAAATCACTAGTCTCTTCTCCTGGTAACCCAAAAATATACTCAACCCCTTCAGCCTCCAAACATCTTATAAACAGATCTGAAGCCTTCATGAAGATATCAACCTTTTTTTAACTCTACGTACTGTTTACCGTATTTAATAATATATAAGGAGGAGGGATATTGTTGTCTTCGGCGTATTACATTAAGTCGAGTAAATTGCCTTGTCATCTTTTGAATTCTTGTTTGTGTCCACCTGTTACGTCATGTGCCCCATTAAGTGTTACTAACCACTTTGGCTTTATTCATTCAATGCGCCATCATTCAACCATCAACATGAAATATGAGAATAGCCAATTGTTTCACCAGAATGAAATCTGATAACAGAAAATACAACATCCTGTTCAAAAATGTGAAACCAGGGTATTAAATTGTCAACAATATGTATTGTATGATCAATGCTAATAAGTTGAGGCCGTTAAGGGATGTTTAGGCATCCACAAAGCCGATATATGTTTCCAACGAGAATTTGAGAAAGGTCAGAAGTAGCTTTGGCATGGTCAATACAATCCTTTTATATTCATTTATCTAACAACATTAACTACATGTCTAAGCTTAATGATAAGAGAACGCATGCTCATAGTTCAAAGAGATCCGCAAGTAAAAAGTATTTCAAGAAGGAGAGACGGAAACAAAATAAACCCAGGGTCTGACTGCGTGATGTGATGCAACTTAACAAGCGCCTTATGCACTTGACTGGGCAATTTACCAGACAAGTGGCAGATCTTAAGTTGAGGATCGTTCGAGGTGTTCAAGGTAAATAGCAGGGTTAGCTGATTCGTCAAACATACTCCTGAAGGAGAATTGTCAATAACGGATAATGTTAATTAGAACAGAGAATAATGTATAAATCAGGTTGACGCGAATCAGATAACAGAATCCTTGTTTTTGCAACATAGTTTTACATGCTCAAATTGCAACGAACCATTTGGGGTGGATCTTCCTATAGAAACTTTACGAACTTCATATAGTGAATGCAGGGAAACTGATGTAATCCATCATAGTCTGATCCATATCACAAAATGCCAAAGCTGTAAACAAGTAAACAAGGTTTACTATTGTACTGAGTCACACAAGTACTAGATCCAAGAAACCTTCTTCTGTCTCACTCTGAGACGTCTAAAGTATGCAACCCCTCTGACCTGCAATATCTTCATCAGTATCAGTAGGGGGCAAATCAACAACTCCCACGTCAACAGCAAGACAATACGATTCCTTACTAGTATCAGTATTTGTTGAATATCTTTTATATTTGCTACTGTAAATGTTTTATGTCCCAAAATATAGAATTTCTATCTTTACAGTCATAGCATTCAAAAAAAACCTCTATACTATCACCCTTTGAACAGCGGTCTAAAAGAATAGTAACATACTCTGGACCAGGGGGATAAAGCATAGTTGGATTTCCGCAGTTTTTACAAGATACTGTTTTGCCAGTCAGTGGTTTGTCCATTTTTAACTCAGTCTAATTTCTGTTGTCAAAATCTGCAAATATTGCCAGCTATTTTCACCGTATTAGAGGTGTCAAGGTGGGCAGCCACGTCAATTACTTTTCGAGCTCCTTATGTACCAGTGAGACAGGAGGCGAATGAAACTGACAGAAGTTTGCATTAGTGTCATACTCCTTATTGCACTTGGGACATACGCTAATTCTTGTTATGTACTCTCCCTCCCAATCTATCTCTGCTCCGCATCTATGACACACAACGGGTCTTGTTTCACTTGTATGAAACATGATTAATGTCCCACAATCAGGATTACCGCAGAGATACGTGCGTTTGCCAAGAGATCCCTCTAGTCCCTTCACTATGGAATCCCACATCTTTATCAGAGAATTGTCAGTTTCGGCTGTGGGCCTTTTCACTGGCTTATACCTCTTCGAAGATGGATCTGCGACATCGATATTGTTACTTCCGGGATTTTTTTCGTCCATATACTACTATATTATTACTATTTCTTAAATATGCATCAAGTCTTGCCAGATATCTACAGTCATTATTCTGCTTTTGTTATTCTAAGGTTATCGGGATTACCACAAAACAGGCTAATATGAGTCGAAAATTTATCCGCATTAAGGAGTATAATGGTAAAGATGGCCATATAGTGAGCTGACTGATATTAATTTAGCAGTAAACCAAAGAGAGTGTACGAATAGCCAACCTGCGAAGTTGGTTCACTTGTTCTAGAACAGGTACTGGCATTCATTTTGAACTTGATATTATCTATTGGTATCTGATATACTCTAAATCAAGCTTGTTCATTAGTAATATCAATTAGGTCAGATTTACTTGAGACATAATGTCAAAAATGTAAACTTAATGATATATGCAACCACCGCGTAAGTGTAGTGTGTTAGATTGTATATCATGGAAATGGTGGGTATGATGACTAAACCCTCCAATGTATGTCATCGATAGTCATAAACAGCTCTTAGAATCGATTGCTTTTGTGTGCAGTAAATTGAATGATGGTCCAACCCATCAGGAAATATGCAGCTATCTATCTATAAATGACGACTACGAAAGGGAGTTTCTTCTATTCTGTAGCGATTTTGGTACAGAAAATAAGTGGTTGGCCAAGCAAGACAATGAAGATAGATACTATCTGACTACGTCAGGTAGAGCATTTCTTTCAAGTCAGTTTGGGTAAGCTGACGACCGGTGATATCCCTTGGCTGGTAAGCCGAGCGTAACAGAATCATATATTTTAGTCCGTTAGTCTTTGATGACATCCTGACTATCTGTCCTGAATGCGAAAAAGAGTTCACTGCACCAAAAATCTCATTTCAAACCTGAATAATTTCTCCAGTCGCTAATCTATTTCCAACAGAGTTAACCCTAACTTTGAATTTGTCATGGTTTTCCCCTTTTACAAATTCGACAAAGCTCTGTATTCTTACGATCCCATGCCGTATTGGCAAATTCAATTATTTTCTCACTTTGGTGCGGTTGGTATTCTCAGCACCCAATTAGTTCTCAGCACCATGATTTCAAATATGCTAATTTCAGGCGGGACTATGTAGAGGATTTCAAGAACGTTATCACTAGCGCATTTGAAATAGGCAAAGATTATTCCGCAATAAGACCCTAACCCAAAGACTCTATTGCTAGGATTAGTACGTCAGGAATGGTGGAGAAATTACCGTCTACACAAGGACCTGACATTAGGAACATGATGGTTCGATGAGGTTCTCGCATGTCATAAGCGATTTGGCCAATCTTCTTAAATCTATAACTCTAACTTAGACGATGGACCCATGATGAATTTCTTGATTGTGTAATTTATGGTCTAATTCAGTATTGAACCTAGTATCGCAATTAATACATACAATTGGTTCACTGTCTACATCGTAAGTTTGTTCCATATATTCATGTAACGCAACATGTCTATTAAAGCAGCGTAAAACAGAAACTTAATACAGTGACCACTTAAAGTATCCTGGAGGATTTAGGCTGACCTTGTTCAATAACCCCACATGAACAGTCTATTAAGATATTTCTAATCAAGGTAACACTGTCGGAAATTTCTCACATGAAACTCTAAATGGAAACAATTGAGGATGGTTACAAACAAAAACGGATAGCATTTACGAATATGTTGGATCTGGCATGCATACAGGAGAGCCCAGTAGGAGCATATGAGAGCCATAATCCTTAATACGTACGACCACGGTATATAGTTAGTTGGTTAAGTAAAAGGTATGTCCAGCGAAATCTGGGCAATCGGCAAAGCCGTAATCTGACTACCTAACCGACTACTATTATTTTGGTTTCAAATTTGCCTTCTGATTCAAAAATCGTAGCGGAATAGGCTGTTTATAAGTAACTTCAAGGTGAGGTACTGGCTATGTAAAACAGACGTGCGGCCTTGCAGGTCCCTAGCGCGAAAGATTGTCTCGATTTATAGTATAGATTCTAGCCATGATGGGAACTAGACAATATCAAGAGTAATAGACTAGATATCGATAATCCTAAAAAATACAATGGTATATGCTATAGTCGGATAGCACAATTCATGAGGAGGCTATAATACTACAAGTTCTTACCAAGATAGTTCTTACAGCAAGTATCTGAGCAGAATAGCAAGAGACCAAGAGCAGTGCTTTGATATTGAACTCCAGCAGCCAAGTCATTAAATTCTTTAGAGCAGGATTTACAAGACCTGTACATTTACCAATGCATAGACTTGTTCGCCTATAAAGTTTTACCAGTAATCTTTTCTCCATAATTAGTCCATTGAACAATATAATATATTTAATAGCTGTTACTCCTGGGGATAAGGATAAATTGAAGGCGATATCATTCAATGGTGGATCTATTCTAAAATGGCCGTGCTTATTGTCTATAAAAGAAACTCGATTTTTATAGATTTGTCTGATCTGGTGGGACAAGTCAGTACCTCAGGACTTGCTGATACACTGGAAAAGTACTATGAAAAACCAGTAGAAAAGCAAGCAAAAAGCATAGTAGCTGGTCCTAGTTTCTTGCAGTTCTTAGATAGACTATTCAAAATTCAAATAACAGCTGGCGATATTATACAATTATC